>CAKKSE010000095.1 GCA_919903025.1 Nitrospiria bacterium
CGGCCAGCGCCCGGCAGGCGTCGTTGGCCGACTGAATCACGGCCGCCGCGAGGAGATCCCGGACCTGCATCCTGTCCCCGGCCTTGAGGCCGATCCGGCTTCCGGTTTCACGCTCGGCGCCGGGCCCGACCGTTGCGATCTCGTCGAGCCGTCCGCGCTCGAGGACGAGGAGGGCAGTCATGACCTTCGTAAGGCTCGCGGGAGGGAGAGGCCTGTCGGGCGCCCGGGCCCAGAGCGGCTTTCCGTTTACCGTGACGAGGTACGCCGCCGCCTTCTGGGAAAAAGGGTCCGGAACGTCTCCCGCCGCGCCCGGCGCTAGGAAGAGGAGAAACGCCAGTCCGAACGGGGACGCACGCCTCAAGACATCCCCTCAATATCCCTGAATGCTCGTCGGTTTCCGCGGCCGATACGGATTCGAGGTATAGTCCCGCCCCTCGTGCCACTCGGCTCGAAAGCGGGCGTCTCCCGATCTACCGCCCATCAAGAACTCGAGAGCCCCAGGACCGAGCTTAAGAATGAGACCGGGCCCCCAGAAACCCGGCATCGGAGGCTCGGCGGTGACGATCTGGGCCGACACGGTCACCATGAAGTTTTTCCCCTTAATCGGTCCCATCGGACCGGGACAGTCCTTCGGATCGAGATATAGGTACGACACCCCGAAGTCGTCCGTCTTTGTCCTGTCGCCGCCCGCGCCGCGCGTGCGTTTCGTTTGTTCGGCAACATTGAAGTAGGCAGAGGGTTCCGGGTGGAAATCCCAATAGAGCTGGACCCCTTTGAACGGCGCCTTGTTGACCGGCATCTTCTTCCACGCGAGCCAGCCGCACTTGAGCACCTCGTCGGAGACGATCTCGCCATCGAACGTCACGGTCGTTTTAATTCCCGCCAAGCGGCTCTCACCCTTGTGCCTGAGGTGAATGACGTACGGCTGGGGCTGGACGTGGATGTCGATGCCGTAGAGGGTCAGCATATCGCCCGCGAACCCAATCACGCCTGTTACATCCCCGAGGAACTTGCCGACCTTCCCCCCGAACTCTCCAGCGAGCTCCATAACCGGGTCCATCCCCTTGCCCCAGTAGCCTTGAGCGTCATCTTTAATCATATCGCAGGGAGACTGGGCGTGGACGGGAGACGGCGTAAGCATGGAGGCCGCCCCGCGGGGAAACTTCAGCCACCGGCCCAGCCCGGAGGGCTGGACGCTTCCTCCCGGAGGGCGCATGAAGAAATCGAGATGGATCAGGAGTGACTGAACAGGATCGAGAACGATTTTCTCGGCGGGTTTCGCCGTAATGTCCGACAAGGAATATGGAACGGGTTTCTGTCTGCCGAGGGCATCGACAAGAAGGACGATGAAGTTTCCCGGGTCGTCCGGTTTCTGAACCGCCTCCTTGTAGCGGCGGGCGAGGGCGCTTGCCAGGATTGCGGCCATCTGCGGCGGGTTGCCGATGCCGATCTCTTGCCCGATGGCTGACCCATAGCCGGCAAGAGTGACGCCGTTTCTGTGATGGAACGCCCGCGCAAGGATTCTCCAGTGGAAATCGTAGAGGAAGAAGTCCTTGTCGCTTCGTTCCGATCCGCCGAGGATCTTCTTTCCGTCGCCCGTGTAGACGCCCAGCCCGATCTTCCGGAAGACTTCCAGGAGGTGCTTCGCCGCTTCCTCCTTGCTCGACGCCTTCTCCAGGAGATCGCCCAGCGCGTAGGCCGGATGGTCCGCCAGAGGATGCCCGGCCGGTGCCTTGGCGACAGCCACCGGCGCGGGCTTCCGCTCGCGGAGCTTCGACCATCCCGCGCTTCCCGCGTAAACGAGGCCGCCGATCAGAAGAGGGATAACGACCAGCAGGCCCCAGA
>CAKKSE010000096.1 GCA_919903025.1 Nitrospiria bacterium
AGGCTTACTACATTGTCATGAACGGGACGGAGATCGGGGGAGGGTCCGTTCGGATCCACCGCGAGGACGTTCAGGAAAAGATGTTCGGCCTGCTCGGGATCGGCGCGGAAGAGGCGCGGGAGAAGTTCGGCTTCCTGCTGGAAGCGCTTCAGTTCGGCGCGCCGCCGCACGGCGGGATCGCCCTGGGACTCGACCGGCTGACCATGCTCGTCACCGGCGCGGCGTCGATCCGGGACGTGATTCCTTTTCCGAAGACTCAGAAGGGCGTCTGCCCGCTCACGCAGGCCCCTTCGCCCGTGAGTCCGGCCCAGTTGAGGGAACTGCGGATAAGGGTTATGGATTAAGGTGCATGGATTAGGGGAAGGAAGAAGAGCACCCACGTTCCTCATCCCTGCCCCTTAATCCCTAATCCTTGTCCCTGCTTTTCTTCCGCCGCGGCTTCGCGGGCGCGGAAACCGCGGTCTTTTTCTCCTTGAACACGCCCATCCTGCGGAACTTCTGGTACCTGGCCTCGACCCGGTCTTCCGGGGAAGCCGTCTTCAGCTCGCCGAGATGACGGACGATCGCCTCCTTCAGCGTCGCCGCCATCCGGTCGGGATCCCGATGGGCGCCTCCGGGCGGTTCCTTGAGGACCTCGTCGATAACGCCGAATGAAAGCAGGTCGCCGGCGGTCATCCTGAGCGCGGCCGTCGCGTCTGCGACCTTGCTCGCCGGGTCCCCTTTCCAGAGAATCGCCGCGCATCCCTCGGGGGAAATCACGGAATAGACGGCGTGTTCCAGCATGAGGATCCGGTCGCCGACGCCGATGGCGAGCGCGCCGCCGCTTCCTCCCTCGCCCGTCACGGCGACGATGACGGGAACCCGGAGGCGCGACATCTCGAAGAGGCTGGCGGCGATCGCTTCGGCCTGGCCTCTCTCCTCGGCCTCGAGTCCCGGGTAGGCCCCGGGCGTGTCGATGAAGGTGACGACGGGAAGGCGGAACTTCTCGGCGAGCTTCATCGTTCGGATGCTCTTCCGGTACCCTTCTGGATTGGGCATTCCGAAGTTCCGGGCGATTTTTTCCCGGGTCGTCCGGCCCTTTTGGTGGCCGATGACGGCGACGGACTGCTTGTCGATTCGCGCGAGGGCGCAGACGAGGGCCTGATCGTCGGCAAACCGGCGGTCGCCCTTCAGCTCGATGACGTCGGAGAAGATCGATTGAAGGTAGTTGAGCGTGGAGGGCCGGGAGGGATGGCGGGCGATCTGGACCCTCTGCCACGGCGTCAGGCCCGTCATGATCGACTCAAGAACCCGTTCGGACTCCGCGCGGAGCGCCGCGACCTTGAAGCGCGCTTCCTCCCGGTCTTCCGGCGGGCCGGCGAGGATCTCCTCCAACTGGCGGTCCAGCTCGGCGACAGGCCGTTCGAAGTCAAGGTATTCAGGCGGCACGCAGGCTCCTTGTTGTCGTGATCAGGCGAAAGAGACCGATCCGTTCCCCAGGAGCGATTCGATCTCGCTGACAAGAGGATCGGACGGGACGGCGGCCAGGGACTCGCCCGCCGCGATCACCGCCCGGGTCTCCGAGGGTTGAAGGATGTGCAGGAAGACGGGGCACGTCCCGCGGTGGCGTTGGAGGATCTCCCGGAGCCGGGCCAGTTCGTCCGCCGTCGTGCCGGTCGCATGGATGCGAATGTTGATTCGCGACGTATTCTTCCGGCGAAAGCCGGTGAACTCCCGGATGCCTGACGCGCGGATCTTTATTCCGTTTTCCTCCTTGGCGACCTGACCCGTGACGAGGATAGGGGCGTCCGCCGCCAGGAGATGGCCGGTCTGCCGGTAGAGTTCCGGAAAGATGATGGCGTCGACGTTTCCCTCCAGGTCCTCGATCGTGAAGGTCGCCATTTTCTCGCCCGTCTTCTTGGCGGTCCGTTCCTTGAGAGCCGAGACGATTCCGCAGATCGAGACCTCCTTGCCGTCCGAGACGTTGTCCAGATCGGAGGTCCTGATCGCGGCCCCGCGGGCGAGTTCCTCGGCGTACCGGGAAAGGGGATGGCCGGAGAGGTAGAGCCCGAGGGATTCCTTTTCGCGCTTGAGCGTCTCCGTTTCGTTCCAGGGCGGAACGTCGGGGAGCGGGGGATCGGCGGCTGTCGTCTCGGGAGCGCCGGACGGGGTGAAATCGAACAGAGAGGCCTGTCCCTGGTCGCGGGCCAGGGCGAACCGGGCGGCGTCGGAGGAGGCGGCGTCGATGGCGGCGGCGAGCCGCGCCCGGCCTGCGCCCGTGAAGTCGAACGCCCCGCAGTCGATGAGGGACTCGATGACGCGGCGGTTCACCTTGGAGGAATCGACCCGCCGGCAGAAGTCGAAGAGGGAGGCGAAGGGACCGCCGTCGGTCCGGGCGGCGACGACGGATTCGACGGCGCCTTCGCCCACGTTCTTCACGGCCGTCAGACCGAACCGGATTCCGCCCGCGACGGGGGTGAAGGAGGCCCCGCTCTCGTTGACGTCTGGCGGGAGGACGGCGATCCCCATTGCCTTGCATTCGCCGATGTAGTTGACCACCTTGTCCGTGTTGCCCATGTCCGAGGTGAGGAGAGCGGCCATGAATTCGACCGGATGGTGCGCTTTGAGCCAGGCCGTCTGATAGGCCAGCAGGGCGTACGCCGCCGAGTGGGACTTGTTGAATCCGTACCCCGCGAATTTCTCCATGAGGTCGAAGATCCGGGCGGTCTTCTTCTCTGGGATCCCGTTCGCCAGCGCGCCTTCGGCGAACCTCTTTCGCTGTTCCGCCATGACTTCGGGATCCTTCTTTCCCATCGCTTTCCGCAGGACGTCGGCCTCGCCGGGGGAGTAGTTCGCGAGGACCTTGGCGATCTGCATCACCTGTTCCTGGTAGACGATGACCCCGTACGTTTCCTTGAGGATCTCCTCGAGCTGGGGAAGATCGTAGGCGACCTTCGTCGCCCCTTTCCTCCGCTTGATGAAGTCGTCCGTCATGCCCGACTCGATCGGCCCAGGACGGAAAAGGGCGACGAGATGGATGATGTCCTCGAATGCGGACGGCCTCATCTTGACCAGGAGATCGCGCATCCCGGGGCTCTCGAGCTGGAAGATACCCTTCGTGCGGGCGGCTGAGAGGAGCGCGTACGTCTCCGCGTCGTCGAGGCGGATATCCTCGAGGGAGAACCCGGGGGAATCGGCCCCGATGGCCGTCGAGGCGTTGATCATCTGGACGGCGTGGTTCATGACCGTCAAGGTCCTGAGCCCCAAAAAGTCGAACTTGAGGAGCCCGATGTCCTCGACGCACTTCATCGAGTACTGGGTGACGGCCTCGTCTCCGTCCTTCGTCCCCTTGTAGAGCGGGACGTGGTCCGTGAGCGGTTCCCGCGAGATCACGATTCCCGCCGCGTGCGTCGACGCGTGGCGCGAGAGTCCCTCGAGGCGGCGGGCGATGTCGAAGAGGTCCTGGACGCGCTGATCGCTCTTCATCATGTCCGCCAGGCGTGGTTCCTGGGCGATGGCCTTGTCGAGGGTCATGTCGAGCGACGGCGGGACGAGCTTGGCGATCCGGTCGGCTTCGCCGTACGAGAGGCCCAGGACGCGGGCGACGTCCCGGATGACCGCCTTGGCCTTCATCTGGCCGAAGGTGATGATCTGGCAGACGTGGTCCGCCCCGTACTTCCCGGTCACGTACCGGATGACTTCGTCGCGGCGGTCTTGGCAGAAGTCGATGTCGATGTCGGGCAGGGAGATGCGGTCCGGGTTCAGGAACCGCTCGAAGAGGAGGCCGTAGGCGAGGGGGTCGATGTCCGTGATTCCGAGCGCGTAGGCGGTCAGGGACCCGGCGGCGGAGCCCCGGCCTGGACCGACGGGGATCTTTTTTTCCCTCGCGTAGCGGATGAAATCCCACACGATGAGGAAGTATCCCGAGAAGGCCATCTTCCGGATGACGGAGAGCTCGAAGTCCAGGCGGCTCCAGTACTGGTCGGGGGGCGCGTGGGGACGCCGCTGGCGGAGCCGGTCTTCGAGCCCCCTGCGGGCGAGATCGGTCAAGTACTCGTCGCGCGTTGTTCCAGGCGGGACCTGGTACGTGGGGAGGTGGTGCGCGCCCATGGGGATTTCCAGGTTGCAGCGCTCGGCGATCTCCACCGTATTGCGGAGCGCCTCCTCCACTTCGCCGAACACCGTCCGCATTTCGTCGGCCGACTTGAAGTAGAACTGGTCGCCCGGGTACTTGAGGCGGTTCTTCTCGCCGACCGTCTTTCCCGTTCCGATGCAGATCAGGCAATCGTGGGGGTGGGCGTCGGCCTGAGTCAGGTAGTGGCAGTCGTTCGTGGCCACGAGGGGCAGACCTTCCGCGCGCGCCAGGCGGACCATCTCGCGGTTGACGAGGCCTTGTCCTTCGGCCCCGTTGTCCTGGAGCTCGAGATAGAAGTTTCCTTTGCCCAGGATGTCTTGATACGCGCCGGCCACCCGGATGGCCTCGTCGAAACGGCCGGCGGCCAGATTTGCGGGGATCTCCCCGCCCAGGCACGCGGAGAGGCCGATCAGTCCCTCGGCGTGGGCCGAGAGGATCTCCTTGTCGATCCGGGGGCGGTAGTAGAACCCTTCCAGGTAACCGGCGGTCACGAGCTTGATCAGGTTCCTGTATCCCTGCTCGTTCCGCGCGAGGAGGACCATGTGATAAGAGGCCTCGTTGATCCCCTTCGAGGTCTTCTCGAATCGGCTCGCGGGGGCGACGTAAACTTCGCATCCGATGATCGGCTTGACGCCCGCTTTTCGGGCCGCCTTGTAGAATTCGATGGCCCCGAAGAGATTTCCGTGGTCCGTGAGGGCCACGGCCGGCATCTTGAAGGCGTGAGCCTGCCGGACGATGTCCGTCACTCTCGTGGCGGCGTCGAGGAGGGAATACTGGCTGTGAAGATGAAGGTGAACGAAGTCAGCGTGGCGCATGGGATGGCCGGTCATGCAATGATGAGTGATTGAATCGTGCGGGATTCTAAGACATCGAGTTGCTGAAGTCAACTCCAAAAGAAAATGCATCTGCGGGCCAAATCCCATCCATGCGTAGGTTTACGGGACAATAGTCGCATTAGGTCCCATGTCTGGCCGGAATATCTGGCGTTTGTGGGGCATGTTTTAAGGAAGCGGGGAGATATACCTCGATCGATTGGCATATCCGGCAACCCCCCTCCAACCTACCCTGCAACCATCCTACAACCCATTGAACCTTAACATTTTTCGCAAGATGAGCTAGGTAAGTGGCTAATTTTATTGACAGAAAAATCTTTTTCGCCTAGTATTCGTCCAAATGAACAGACCGGCAAAAGGAATCCGCGAACTCAACGAAGGGGAGCAGGTGGAGCGTGTATTCCTCGTACGCGCCAAGCAAGGGCTTGTGACGAAGAACGGAAACCCTTACGTCTCGCTCAAGCTGGCGGACCGCACGGGCGAGATCGATGCCAAGATCTGGGACAGGGCGGACGATCTGTCTGCGCGCTTCAAGAAAGACGATTTCGTCAGGGTCCGGGGGGTCGTCTCATCGTTCCAGGGCGCTCCGCAGATCACTGTCAGGGACCTCGATCCGGTTCCGCCCGACCAGGTTGCGGTCGAGGAATTCCTGCCCGCCTCGAAGCGTTCCCTCGACGAAATGGCGGCCGCGTTCCGGCAGATCGCCGACTCGGTGTCCAACCCGCACATCCGGGCGCTCATTCTCTCGTTCGCGGACGACGATGCGTTCATGAACGGGCTCAAGAGGGCGCCGGCCGCGAAAGGAATGCACCACGTCTACATTGGAGGTCTGATCGAGCACATCCTGGACCTCGTGGGGCTGGCGCGCGACGTCGTTCCGCATTTTCCCTGGGTGGACGGCGATCTCGTCGTTGCGGGGTGCGTTTTTCACGACGTCGGAAAGGTGGCGGAGCTCAAGTACGAGCGTTCGTTCGATTACTCGACGGAGGGGCATCTGCTGGGACACATCGCGATCGGGTACGAGTGGGTGACCGAGAGGATTAGGGGCATCCCCGGTTTTCCGGACGATCTGGCGATGAGGATCAAGCACCTCATCCTCGCGCACCACGGGGAGCTGGCGTTCGGCTCCCCGAAGGTCCCGATGACGCCCGAGGCCTTCGTCGTCCATCATCTCGACAACCTGTGCGCGAAGCTCGACAGCGTCCGGGAGTTCCTCGATCAAGGCCCGGGGGAGGAAAGCGGGAGCGAAATGACCCCGTTCCACAAGATTCTCGGCCGGTATCTCTACAGGGGTCCCGCTCGAAGCGGCGGGTCGATTGGGAGCGTTGGTGGGAACGAGGGCCGATGAACCTTCCGAACCTCGTCACGGTGACCCGGATCATCCTGATCCCGGTCTTCATCATCCTCCTGGTGTACGGTCCGGTTGCCTGGGCGCTGGCCGCTTTCTCTTTCGCCGGCGTGACGGACGCGCTCGACGGCTATCTCGCGCGGCGGCTGGGGGAGCAGACGGCCCTCGGCCGGTTCCTCGACCCTTTGGCCGACAAACTCCTCCTCAACTCGGCCTTCGTGACGATGGGCGTGCTGGGACAGTTTCCGATATGGCTGGTCGTGATCGTGATCAGCCGCGACGTGGCCATCACGCTTGGAAGCCTCCTGATCTACCTCGTTCATCACGGGACCGTCATGGCCCCGACGGTCTTTGGAAAGGCCACGACGCTGTCACAGCTCCTCCTCGTCGTGAGCCAGCTTGTTCTCATGAGCACGGGGTTTGCTCATCCTCTTCACGTTCCCATCCTGGCCGTGACGGCGGCCCTCACCGTCGTTTCGGGGGTCCACTACATCATCCGCGGCGTCCGCTTTTCGGGCGGGTCCGCCATGGCGAAGGGGACGGGGCGTGGATAGGCCGCGCGGGACGGGGACGCCTCTCCCCGCGATGTTTTATGTCATCCTGGGGATCTTTCTCTTTGGAGGGTTCATCTATCTCCTCCGGCCGGTCCTCACGCCGTTCGTTCTGGCTTTCATCCTGGCCTACATTCTCAACCCGGTCGTCGACGCTCTCGAGCGCCGGCGGGTTCCCCGGATCGTGTCGGTGATCCTTCTCGTCTTCCTGGCCGGCGTCGCGGTCGCCGCGGCGGCGCTGTTCCTCGTTCCGATCATCGAGAGCGAGATCCGGACCGCCATTGCGCGCGGTCCCGTCTACCTCGAGACGGTGCAGACACGCGTCGTTCCGTGGATCGAGGAGACATTCTCCGTCCGTCTTCCGCACACGTCTCAGGAGTGGGGAGCGGAGATATCGCGCCGCGCGGGCGCGATATCCACTGACTTGGCCGGGACGCTGGGATCCGCTGTGGCCGCCATGTTTTCGGGAATCCTGAGCCTCGTCCTGGGCCTCGTCGGGTTCCTCGTCGTGCCCGTCGTCGCTGTCTACCTCCTGAAGGATTTCAATCAAATCGGGCGCGGCCTTCTGCGTTTTCTGCCCGAACGGGTCCGGCCGACGGCAATGGCCAGGGTCCAGGAGATCAACGCCGTCCTGTCGGGATTCGTGAGGGGCCAGCTCCTCGTCTGCCTGATCCTCTCGGTCCTCTATTCCGCCGGTTTTCTGCTGGTCGGCCTCGATCTTGCCGTCGTCGTGGGACTCCTTGCCGGCTTTGCGAACATCGTCCCATACATGGGGTTGGCCACGAGCCTCGTAATGGGGGGCACGCTCGCCTTTCTCCAGTACCAGGACTCGAGTCACGTCCTCATGGCCTTGGCCGTGGCGGCCGTCGTGCAGGTCCTCGAGGGGACGGTGATCTCTCCCCGGATCGTGGGACAGCGGATCGGACTTCATCCCGTCGCCGTCATCTTCGCCATCCTGGCAGGCGGACAGCTTTTCGGTTTCCTGGGGATCCTCCTGGCCGTGCCGGCCGCGGCCGTCGCCGGCGTCCTTCTTCGGGCGGCGGCATCCCGATTTCGGGAGACTTTCTGGTTCAGGGGGGCGGCATGACTCGATGCGGCACGGTTTTTCTGGGCGGGGCCGTCCTTTGGCTGGCAGTGTCGTGGCCGGCTCAGGCGGCGTACGTCTTCCATCTTCGCAACGGCCACCGGATGGTCGTGGACAGCTATGTTGACGAAGGAACGCGGTTTCGCACAACCGTCGCCGGCGGGACGGTATGGGTGGAAAAGAACGACGTGACGGCGATCATAGAGGAGGAAGCGCCGGCGGGGTCGAAGACGAAGGCCTCCAGGGCCAAGGCGAAGAAGAAGGGAAAGGCGGACAAGGGTCGGCCTGCCGGCCCCGCCCCGGCCGAAGCGAGCCTCCCGGCCGTTCCGCCGACCCTGGTCCCGGCCGGTCCGATGGACAACGAGGGAAAGACGGAAAAATGGTGGCGGGATCGCATGGCGGACCTCCGGAAGAAGCTCGACGACTTCAATCGGGAACAGCAATACATCAACACGGAGATCGACCGGATCGAAAAGGGACCGGCGACGGGCGCGCTTCCCGACGAGACGCGGGATCGTCTGGGCTACTACCGAATCCGGCGGGGCGAGATCGGCCGGAACATCGAAGACCTGACGCACATCATCAACGTCGTTCTCCCCGAGGAGGCGCGTCGCGCGGGCGCATCGCCCGGCTGGCTCAGGGAGTAGGAAAGGGCGGGGATTCGGGATTAGGGGGTAGGGATTAGGGATGGAAATGACAGGGACTTGTTCAGCCTTGGCGGAAAACGAAGCGAGAGAAGCGGACTCTCCGCCGGCGGGGCGCGGGGGTCTTCTTGTGGAGAGCGTCGAGGCGGGGTCGCCGGGCGAGGCGGCGGGCCTGCGGCCCGGGGACAGACTGCTGTGCGTGGAGGGTCACGACGTCCGCGATCCGCTCGACGTGAAGTTCCATGCCGCCGAGCCGCGTGTCATCCTCACGATCCGGCGCGGCGAATCGGAGCTCGACGTCGAAGCGGTCAAGGACCCGGACGAGGACCTGGGGATCGTCCTTCCCGACATGGAGATCCGCCGGTGTCCGAACAAGTGCGTCTTCTGTTTCGTGGACCAGATGCCGTCCGGCCAGAGAGGGTCCCTGTACGTCCGCGACGAGGACTACCGGTTCTCGTTCCTCTACGGGAGCTACATCACGCTCACGAACCTCTCGCGGGCCGACCGGGCCCGGATCGCCGAGCAGCGCTTGTCGCCCCTGTACGTTTCGGTCCATGCGACCGATCCGGAGCTTCGCCGGCGGATGCTCCGCGGAAGCCGGGCGGGGCGGATCATGGAGGAGATGGCCTGGCTGGCGGGGCACGGCATCCGGATGCACGCGCAGGTCGTCGTCTGTCCGGAAATCAACGATGGTCCGGCCCTCGATCGGACGATACGGGACCTGAGATCGCTGGGGCGGAGCGTCCTGTCCCTGGCGGTCGTTCCCGTCGGGCTCACGAGCCACCGCAACGGTCTGGCGATCCTCCGGCCGGTGGATCGTGGATACGCGCGGTCGTTGATCCGGGCGCTCCGGCCGGTCCAGGACGAGATTCGCCGCGAACGCGGGGAGGGATGGCTCTACCTGTCGGACGAGTGGTACCTGATCGCTGAGACGCGGTTCCCAGCCCTCCGCCATTACGACGATCTTCCGCAGGCCGAGAACGGCGTGGGGATGGTTCCCGCGTTTCTTTTCCGCTTCCGCCGGGGGCTCCGGCGGCTCGACGGGAAGAAGGCCCGGCGGCTGCGCGTCGCGGCCGTCACGGGGACGCACTTCGCCCCCTTTCTGCGGGGGGCGGCGGAGAGGGTGCGCCGGCGCACGGGCCTGGACCTCACCGTGACGGAGGTCCCGAACGATTTCCTGGGGCGGGGCGTGACGGTCGCCGGCTTGATGGCGGGCCAGGACTTGAAACATCGGCTGTCGAATGTGTCGTTCGACCGGGCCTGGGTCCCGGATGTCTGTTTCTCGCTCGATGGAATGACGATCGACGGCTGGACGCTGGCCGGTCTTTCCGCCTCGCTCGGAAAGCCGGTCGACGCGGTGCCGGCCGAGGCCGACGGATTCCTCAACCAAGTGGAGAGACTATGCGCATAAGCGGGCGAACGCGAACGTACGGAATTCTCGGCTACCCCGTGGGCCACTCCCTGTCTCCCGTGATGCAGAACGCGGCGTTCGCGCAGATGAAGTTCGACGCCGCCTACCTTCCCTTCGAGGTGCGCCCGGAGGACCTGCGCGCGGCCCTCGACGGGGTCCGGGCGCTCGGGATCGCGGGCGTCAACGTGACCATTCCCCACAAGGAGGCGGTCCTGGCCTACCTTGACGACGTCGATCCCGAGGCGGCGGCCATCGGCGCGGTGAACACCGTCGTGAACCGCGACGGGCGTCTCATCGGGTACAACACGGACGGGGCCGGATTCCTGGCCGCGCTGAAATCGGAGGCCCGCTTTGTCCCGAAGAAACGGAACGTGCTGATCCTCGGGGCCGGCGGGGCGGCCCGGGGGATCGCCCACACCGTGGCGTCGGCGGGGGCCGCGAGCCTTGTCATCGCGAACAGGACCGTTTCGCACGCGGACCTCCTGGCCCAGGGCCTCTCCCATCACTTCCCTTACCTCAAGGTCCGGACGTGCGAGCTGAATCCCGCGGCGATGGAGCCGCATCTGGCCTCGGCGCATCTAGTGATTCAGACCACGTCGCTCGGAATGAAGCCGACGGACCCTTCTCCCATTCCCTCCAAGATGTTTCGGAAAGACCACGTGGTGTGCGACATCGTCTACACTAAGGAGACGCCGTTGCTCAAGGCGGCGCGGTCGCGGGGGGCCAAGGTGTCGGGGGGTCTCGGGATGCTCGTCCATCAGGGGGCCGCGGCAATCTTCCTCTGGACCGGCCGGCGGCCGAACATGAATGTCGTGAAACTGGCCGTCGCGGCGGGAATCCGCGCGAAATCCGCGAGAAAACGGTAGATATTCCACGAGCTTATCCCGCCTGGCTCCCTTGACAGGCGCGGATGTGTCCGCTATAGTCTCTGAGGACATCAGGAGACCTCATGGGCGATCCTTCAGCCAGAGTCCGACCAGCCCGTCGATACGAGTACCTCATCGCGCAAGCCGCAGTCCCGGCGGCTCCGGTCCTTGGATTTTCCGCTGCCGGCGGCGGGCCTTGGGCCGGGGAAGCGTAGTCATGGCCACTCGTCTCGGACAGATGCTCGTCGAGGCCAAGCTCATCTCTTCCGAACAACTGAAGCAGGCGCTGGAGCTTCAGAGCAGGGAAGGCGGGCGCATCGGCACGAACATGGTGAAGCTCGGACAGGTGACGGAAGAAAGGCTCGCGGCCTTCCTGTCGAAGCAGTACGGGATCCCGTCGATCGACCTCGCCAATTTCGAAATAGATTCGAACCTCGTCAAGCTCATTCCATCCGAAGTCGCCCAGAAGCACATGATCGTTCCGGTGTCGCGCCGGGGGGCGACGCTGACGATCGCCATGGTCGATCCGTCGAACGTCTTCGCGATCGACGACGTCAAGTTCATGACCGGATACAACGTAGAGCCCGTCGTGGCCACCGAGACGGCCGTCAAGATTGCGATCCAGAAGAACTACAATTCGACCGCCGCCCTCCAGACCGTGATGGACAGCATCACGAAGCAGGAAGATTTCTTCGACATCGTTCACGAAGAAGAGGAAGAGGCGAACCTGACGGAGATCAAGGCGGCGGTCGAAGAGGCGCCGGTCGTCAAGCTCGTGAACCTCATTCTCGGGGACGCGATCGCCAAGCGGGCGAGCGATATCCACGTCGAGCCGTACGAGAAGATCTTCCGCGTCCGCTACCGGATCGACGGTGTCCTCCAGGAGGTGATGCAGCCGCCCCTCCGGCTTCGGGCCGCTCTCACCTCCCGCATCAAGATCATGGCGGAGCTGGACATCGCCGAGCGGCGCCTTCCGCAGGACGGGCGGATCAAGCTCAAGATGAAGAACCGGGAGGTCGATCTCCGCGTGTCGACGCTTCCGACGCTGTTCGGCGAGAAGGTCGTGATGCGCATCCTGGACAAGTCGAACCTCACGCTCGACATGACGAAACTCGGGTTCGATCCGAAGCCCCTCAAGGACTTCCAGAACGCGATCGAATGCCCTTACGGCATGGTCCTCGTGACGGGGCCGACCGGATCCGGCAAAACGACGACGCTTTACTCGGGTCTCAACCAGATCAACAAGATCGGGACGAACATCATGACGGCGGAGGACCCGGTCGAGTACAATCTTCTGGGCGTCAACCAGGTCCAGATGAAGGACGAGATCGGCCTCAATTTCGCCGCCGCCCTCCGGTCCTTCCTCCGGCAGGATCCCGACATCATCATGGTCGGCGAGATCCGCGACTACGAGACCGCCGAGATCGCCGTCAAGGCGGCCCTGACGGGCCACCTCGTTCTCTCCACGCTCCACACGAACGACGCGCCGTCGACCATCAACCGGCTTCTCAACATGGGCGTCGAGCCGTTCCTCGTCTCGTCGTCCGTCCTGTTGATCCTGGCCCAGCGGCTCGCCCGGAAGATCTGCCCGGAGTGCAAGGAAGAGGAGAAGGTGGCGCCTCAGGGGCTGGTCTCGATCGGCTTTTCCAAGGAAGATGCCGAAACCGTGAAGCCGACGAAGGGGAAGGGGTGCGGCAACTGCAACAAGAGCGGCTACCGCGGCCGGATCGCTCTGTACGAGGTCATGCCCGTCGGAGAAGAGATCAAGGAGCTGATCCTCGAAGGGGCTTCGGCGGGAGAGATCAAGAAGCGGGCCGTCTCGCTCGGCATGAAAACTCTTCGCATGAGCGGCCTCCAGAAGATCAAGGAAGGGGTTACGTCTGTCGAGGAGATTGTTCGGGTGACGTTCGGGGATTGATCGAACACGGTGAATCGGTGAATGGGTGAATCGGTGAATCGGGAAACCGAATCCCCGAAGTCGCCGGCATCGACGCCCTCGGCATAACAAGGAGAATAACGTGGCGAACCTGCACCAGCTCTTGCAGACGATGATCGAGAAAGGCGCTTCGGACCTCCACATCACGACCGGTTCACCGCCTCAGCTGAGGATCGACGGAAAGCTCGTTCCGCTCAACCTTCCTCCTCTGGCGGCGGCCGAGACGAAACAGCTTTGCTACAGTATCCTGACCGACGCCCAGAAGCACAAGTTCGAGGAGAACAACGAGCTCGATCTCTCCTTCGGTTTGAAGGGTCTTTCGCGCTTCCGCTGCAACATCTTCATGCAGAGGGGGGCCGTGGCGGCGGCCATCCGGACGATCCCGTTCAAGATCCTCACGTTCGAGGAGCTGGGCCTCCCGGAAATTGTGAACGACCTGGTCAAGAAGCCGCGGGGCCTGGTTCTCGTGACCGGCCCGACGGGATCGGGAAAGTCGACGACCCTCGCCGCGATGATCGACAAGATCAACAACGATCGACACGAGCACATCATGACGGTCGAGGACCCCATCGAGTATCTCCACCAGCACAAGAAGTGCCTCGTCAACCAGCGGGAAGTGAACGCGGATACAACTTCGTTCAAAGCGGCCCTCAAGTACGTCCTTCGGCAGGACCCGGACGTCGTGCTGATCGGCGAGATGCGCGACCTGGAGACGATCGAGGCGGCGCTGACCATCGCGGAGACCGGCCACTTGACGTTCGCGACACTCCACACGAACTCCGCGGCCCAGACGATAAACCGGATCGTCGACGTCTTCCCTCCTCATCAGCAGGCGCAGGTCCGGGCCCAGCTCTCGTTCGTCCTGGAGGGCGTCCTTTCGCAACAGCTCCTCCCGAAGATGAGCGGGCGGGGCCGTTGTCTGGCCATCGAGGTCATGGTTCCGAACCCGGCGATCCGCAACCTGATCCGCGAGGACAAGGTCCACCAGATCTACTCGATGATGCAGACTGGCCAGTCAAAGTTCGGCATGCAGACGATGAATCAATCCCTCTACGACCTGTATTCCAGGCGTCTCCTCTCGTACGAGGATACAGTGGGCCGCTCGTCGATTCCGGACGAGATCATCAACATGATCAACCGAAGCGGAGCGGGTCCGGCCGTCCAGCCGGCGAAAGAATACAAGACGCTTCGATGAGAAAGCGGTCGAAGGTCGAAGAGTCGAAAGTCGAAGCCGCAGCAGCGAGCCGCGACTCTCAACCTTCAACCTTGGACCTCGAACCTTGGACACAGCACTTCTGACCCTTTAGGGAGGAAGGAGACCGACCATGGCGGTTGTCTATAAGTACGTCGGAAAGACGCGCGCGGGTGTCTCGCAGAGCGGCGAGGTGACCGCGGCAACGAGAGAAGAGGCGGCGGTCCTCCTGCGGCGGCAGAACATCGTGCCGACCTCGCTCAAGCCGAAGTCGGCCGGGGTCGCGCTCAAGATTCCCGGTTTCGGCGGGAAGATCAGGGACAAGGACATCGTCATCTTCACCCGGCAGTTCGCGACGATGATCGACGCGGGACTTCCGCTCGTGCAGTGCCTGGAGATCCTCACGAAGCAGACAGAGAACAAAACGTTCGCCGAGATCATCGGAAAGGTCCGGCAGGACGTTGAGGGAGGCTCGACGTTCGCCGATGCGCTTGGCAAGTACCCAAAAGGGTTCAATAACCTTTACGTGAGCATGGTCCGGGCCGGCGAGGCGGGCGGCATCCTGGACACGGTCCTGAACCGGCTCGCCGTGTACATCGAGAAGGCGATGAAGCTCAAGAAGAAGATCAAGTCGGCGATGATCTATCCGGGCGTCGTGATCAGCGTCGCGGTGGGCGTGATCGCGATCATCATGATTTGGGTCATCCCCGTCTTCGAGCAGATGTTCGCCGGGTTCGGTGCGACGCTCCCTCTCTTGACGCTGACGATCCTGCGCATCAGCCGTTTCATGTCGAGCTGGACTGGGGGCGGGATCATCCTGGGCGCCATCATCGCGTCGATCGTGGGGATTCGTTTTGGTTACAAAACGCCCAGGGGAAAGAAGTTCTTTGACGCCGCAGTCCTCAAGATGCCCATTTTCGGGATCCTCTTCCGCAAGTACTCCGTCGCGAAGTTCACACGGACGCTCGGGACGCTCATCAACAGCGGCGTGCCGATCCTCGACGGCCTCAATATCACGGCCGAGACGGCCGGAAACAAGGTCGTTGAGGAAGCCATTCTTCATGCCCGCCAGAAGGTCTCTGAGGGAAAGATGCTCAACGAGCCGCTGACGGAATCGAAGGTGTTCCCGCCCATGGTCGTCCAGATGATTGCCGTGGGGGAAACGACTGGCGCCCTCGACACCATGCTCGGGAAGATCGCGGACTTCTACGACGATGAAGTTGACATGTCCGTGAACAACCTGACCGCGCTCCTCGAGCCGATCCTCATGATCTTCCTGGGTGTCGTCATCGGGACGATCGTCATCGCGATGTACCTCCCGATCTTCAAGATGATCACGGTGATCAAGTAAGAGCCGCCGGCGACGCAACACCTGTTCCATGCAGTGTCTTTTCCGACGATCCTTTTTGAAACCTTCCCCCCTCGCGGGGGAAGGTTGGATGGGGGGCAAGGTGTCTGAGGTCCACCAACCTTCGTCCCGTGCGCTCCACTATCCTTCCGTTTTATGATGTTGTCTTTCCCCTTCACAGCCGACCTCCGGGAAAAGATCCGATGGCTCATGCTCCTGCGGGTGATCGTGGCCATCGTCCTAGTCGGCTCCCTCATCGTCATTCAACTCTCGGCCACGCCATCCGTGTCGGTCCGTCCTCTGATGGGGCTCGTTCTCTTCATCATCGTCCTCACCATCGGGTACCAGGCGGCCCTCAAGCGGACTTCACGCCTGGACATCCTGGTCTTCGTCCAGGTGGTCGGGGACCTCCTTTTCGAGACCGGCCTGGTCGCGATCACGGGCGGCGTGACTTCGCCGTTCGCCGTGACATACAACTTCTCGATCCTGACCGCCTGCATTCTCCTGTACCGCCGGTTCGGCTTCATCAGCGCCGCTCTGGCTTCGACCCTTTACATCCTTCTCGTCGCTCTCCAGTACCTGCGTCTTCTCCCCTTTGCCGGACCGCCCCTGATCTGGGATCCAAGGGATTTCTACGTGATCTTCCTCAACGTCTTCGCCTTCTTCCTCGTCGCCTTCATGGGGAGCTACCTGGCCGAGAGGCTGAGGAAAACGTCGGAAAACCTCGAAGCGCGCGACTCCTCGTACCGCAGTCTCCAGCAGTTCCATCAGAACGTCGTGGAGTCGGTCCCGAGCGGAATCGTGGCGGCGAACGAAGAAGGGGTCATCTTCAGCGCCAACCGGTCCGCGCTGGACATCCTCTCGCGAGGGAAGGCCGACGTGGTGGACAAGCCTTTGCGGACGATCCTGGGGGAGGCGGCGGGGCGGTTGATCGCCAGGGCCGCCGTGAACCACACGGGTCAGGCGCACCGGGAAGAGGAGGTCGTGGCGACTGGGGACGGTCGGAGGATCATCTGCGGGATGAGCTGTTGCCCGCTGGTGGACGGCGAGGGACGCCGGTCGGGCTGGATTCTGGTCTTCCAGGACATAACGGAAACGCGGCGGCTCGAGGGACGAATGCGCCGGCGGGAGCACCTCGCGCTCATCGGCGAGATGTCCGCCGCCATGGCCCACGAGATCCGGAACCCCCTGGGTTCCCTGAGTGGATCGGTTCAGGTGCTCCGGGAGTCCAAGGCCCTGGACGAGGATGAGCGGCGGCTGATGGAGATCGTCGTGCGGGAGGCGGATCGGCTGAACGAGATCGTTTCGGCGTTCCTGGCCTACGCGCGGCCGAAGCCGCCGAGTCTCGCCCCCGTGGACCTGGGCCGCGTGATCGAGGAGACGGTCACGCTTCTCCGGCGCTCGGGCGCCGGAGATCCAAGTGTGAGTGTGGTCACGGAAATCGCTCCGGACCTCCTGCTTTCGGCGGCGGACGAGGGACAGCTGAGGCAGGTCTTCTGGAACCTCGCGGTGAACGCGGTCCAGGCCATGCCCGGCGGCGGGACCATTTCGATCAAGGCGAGGAAGAGCGCCGATGGCGGACCCCAATGTATCGGGGCCGAGGTGGCCGTTGAGGTCTCCGACACCGGGACGGGCATCGCGCCGGAGGCCCTGGGCAAGGTGTTCCTCCCGTTCTTCACGACGAAGGAGGGGGGGAGCGGCCTGGGGCTGGCGATCGTCTACCGAATCATCGAGGCGCACCACGGGCGGATCGAACTCGAGAGCCGTCAGGGGGGCGGGACGACCGTTCGTCTCCATCTGCCGGTTGCCGCGGGCATCGAGGCTCCGAGCGGGGCGCCGGGGATCGAAGGATCCAGACTTCGCTGATCGATTGTCTCCGGTGGGTTTCTTGGCCGACGGGCCTCGTCGGGCGCAAGGGGTTTGACAAAACGCTCGTGTAAATGTACTCTTAAAAGTACATAAGGAGGCGACGGATGACGCGAACCATGCCGATCGTGGAAGCGCGCAAGAAACTCACAAGCCTTCCCGAAGAATTCGAGAAGGAGCCGGAGACGGACGCCGTGGCGGTCACCCGGCGGGGAAAACCGGTTTTGGCCCTCATGTCCTGGGATGTTTACGAATCCCTCGTGGAAACGCTGGAAATCATGGGGGACAAGGATCTGATGGCCGATCTGCGCCGGAGCATCCGGGAGGTCCGTGAAGGAAAAACGATTCCATGGGAGAGGGTCAAGAAGGATCTTGGCCTGTGAGCCGGCAGATCGTTCTGACGCATCGGGCGCGCGCCATGCTGAAGGCGATCCAGGACCGACGGGTTCAGGCGGGCATCGGCCGGCGCATCGAAGGCTTGGCCAAAGATCCCGAGAAGCAAGGGAAGCCGTTGGTCGGGGAACTGTCCGGCTGCCGGAGCGTCCGCGCGGTGGGACAGAGATACCGGATTGTCTGCCGCGTTGAGGCGAAAAGGGTCACGGTCTTCGTTGTGGCGCTGGGAATCCGAAAAGAAGGAAGCAAAGCGGACATCTATTCTCTCGCGAGGAAACTGCTCCGGCTTCGCCTGCTGTAACGTCCGGATTGATTTGACGAAGGTACGAAATCAGGAGAGAACATGGCACGGCTTCTGACGGAAGACCATATTGACGTATGGCACTATAGCTGGTAACATTTGCCCATGCAATCCACGAAGGCGAGGAAGATCACGATCCAGGTTCCGGCCGGGCTCCTCCGGAAGGCCCAGGAGGCAACGGGAACGGGGATCACCCCCACCATCCGTCAGGGGCTTGAGCTGGTTGCCGCCGGCCGCGCTTACGAGAAGCTCCGCCGGCTCCGGGGCAAGATCACGTTTTCCGTCGACTGGAGACGGCTCCGGGAAGACAGCCGGTGATCGCCCTAGACACAAGCTCCTTGATTTCGTACATGGCCGGAGACGAAGGCGCGGACGTCGAGGCTGTCGATCTCGCCCTCGAACACAAGCATGGCGTCCTCCCGCCCATCGTCCTCGCGGAGATGCTGAGCGATCCAAAACTTTCGGCCTCCGTCGCCGACGTCCTGCGGGAACTCCCTCTCCTTCCGCTCCACGACGGTTTCTGGGAGAGATCGGGCCTTCTCCGCGCCCGGCTCATTCGGCAGGGCCGCAAGGCTCCTCTTGCCGATTCCCTGATCGCCCAGACCTGTATCGACAACGATGTTCCGCTTATCACCCGGGACACCGACTTCCGGCCTTTCGAGCGCCTGGGGGGCTTGAGACTCGCCCCCTAGCCCGGACTATTCATGAATACCTACTGCAACGTCTGATCCTCACCGACGCCAAGCAGGAATCAACATGGATTTGCAGGATGGACAGGATAAGGGATTGAAACACGGGTCCTTCCGACTATTGTGTGGGTCACCCCAATATGCTGTGGCTTGTTGCTTGG
>CAKKSE010000097.1:0-46916 GCA_919903025.1 Nitrospiria bacterium
TCTCCTCCCCCCTGGCGGGGGAGGAGAGTGTGGGGGGATGAAAACGTGGACACCCCAGGGCCACAAGATCTTGGGGCGACCCACTAGAAAGCCGGAAGAACCATTAGTAATTGGGGCGGGCGGGGGCGTACGCCTGTCGAGGAGGGGGATGAGGAGCGGAACGGCGCGTCAGCGCCCGCGTTGACACCCCTTCGAGGCGGGGCGTAAGATCGGGCCATGAATCGGGAACGGGCCGATATCCGCTTCGAGCTTGTGTCGGAGTACGTCCCGCGCGGGGACCAGCCGCGGGCGATCGCCGGGCTGACGGACGGGATCGCGCGGGGGGAGAGGGACCAGGTCCTCCTGGGCGTCACGGGCTCCGGGAAGACGTTTACGATGGCGAGCGTCGTCGCGAACATCCAGCGCCCGACGCTCGTCATGGCCCCGAACAAGACGCTGGCGGCCCAGCTCTATCACGAGTTCAAGGGGTTCTTCCCGCACAACGCCGTCCACTACTTCGTCTCCTATTACGACTACTATCAGCCGGAGGCCTACATCCCGCAGTCCGACACCTTCATCGAGAAGGACTCGTCGATCAACGAGGAGATCGACCGGATGCGGCACGCGGCCACGGCGTCCCTCTTCGAGCGGAACGACGTGATCGTCGTGGCCTCGGTCTCCTGCATCTACGGCCTCGGCTCCCCGGAGGACTATTCCGATCTCCTGCTCACGCTTGCGGCGGGCCAGGAAGCCGACCGGGACGCCGTCCTCCGGAAGCTGGTCGAGATCCAGTATGCGCGGAATGACGTGGAGCTGATGCGGGGCACCTTCCGCGCCAAGGGGGACGTTGTGGAGGTCTACCCGGCGGGTGCGGAGGACCGGATCATCCGGATCGAGTTCTTCGGCGACACGGTGGAGGCCATTCACGAGCTGGACGCCCTCCGGCGCGAACCGGTGCGCGCCCTTCCGAGGGTCGCCGTCTACCCGAACTCGCACTACGTGACGACGCGCGGCCGGCTGGACCGGGCGATCGACGCGATCCGCGTGGAGCTGGGAGACCGCCTGAGGCAGCTCGACGCCGCGGGCAAGCTCCTCGAGGCCCAGCGCCTGGAGCAGAGGACGAACTTCGACCTGGAGATGCTCCGGGAGGTCGGCTACTGCCACGGGATCGAGAACTACTCCCGCCACCTGACGGGACGGGCGCTGGGCGAGCCCCCGCCGACTCTGATCGACTACTTTCCGCGGGATTTCCTCGTCATCGTGGACGAGAGCCATGTCACGGTCCCCCAGGTCGGCGGGATGTATCACGGCGACCGGTCGCGGAAGAAAACGCTCGTCGAGTACGGTTTCCGGCTTCCATCGGCTCTCGACAACCGCCCCCTTTCGTTCGCGGAATGGGAGGGAATCGTGGGGCAGGTGGTCTACGTCTCGGCGACGCCCGGTCCTTACGAGATGAAGAAGGCCGGAGGGCGCGTGATCGAACAGGTGATCCGGCCGACCGGGCTCATGGATCCGCCGATCCTTGTCCGGCCCGCGAAGGGGCAGGTGGACGACCTGCTGAACGAGGTCCGCAAGCGCGCGGAGCGCGGCGAGCGGGTCCTCGTCACGACGCTGACGAAGAAGACGGCCGAGAACCTCACGGACTACTTCGCCGGCTTGGGCGTCCGGGTGCGGTACCTGCATTCCGACATCGACACGCTGGAGCGGATGGAGATCCTCCGGGAGCTGCGACTCGGATCGTTCGACGTCCTCGTGGGGATCAACCTCCTCCGGGAGGGGCTCGATCTCCCGGAAGTCTCGCTCGTGGCGATCCTCGATGCCGACAAGGAGGGGTTCCTCCGGTCGGCGCGGTCGCTCATCCAGACGGCCGGGCGCGCGGCGCGGAACGTGGGCGGCGAGGTGATCTTCTACGGCGACACGGTGACCGGGTCGATGCGGACGGCGATGGACGAGACCGAGCGGCGGCGGGCGATCCAGGCGGCGTACAACGCGGCCAACGGGATCACGCCGCAGACGATCCGCAAGGGAATTCCCGAGTCGCTGAGGGCCATCTCGGAGGCCGACTACGTCACCGTGTCCGTGCCGGAGGAAACGGGCGTGGCGGAAGCGCGCGAGAGGTACGTTCCGGCGGACGAGATCCCGGCCCTTATCCGGTCGCTCTCGAAGGAGATGCGGAAGGCCGCCCAGAATCTCGACTTCGAACGCGCGTCGATTCTGCGTGACCGGATCCGGGAGCTCCGCGGCCAGGAGCTTGCCCTGGGAGTGAGGGAGTAGATTGGTTAAGCGGTCACGAGGGAAGCTCTCAGCACTCAGCGATCAGCGGTCAGCTCAGGGCTCCAAGCTGATGGCTGAAAGCCGATCGCTGACAGCTGCTGGTGAATGGGTGAATCGATCAATCGGTCAATGATGGGACTTGAGGCCGGGTCCCTGAATTCGGTTCTCGCCGGCCTGCCCGCCCAGCCGGGGGTGTATCTGCTCAAGGGCGAGCGGGGGCAGGTCCTATACGTCGGGAAGGCGAAGTCGCTCCGGAGCCGGGTGCGGAGCTACTTTCAGGCCGGCGCGGACCTTGCCGACCGGACCCGGACACTCGTCTCCCAGATCCGGGATCTGGAGTTCATCGTGGCGCCCTCCGAGGTCGACGCGCTCATCCTCGAAGGGAACCTCATCAAGAAGCACCGGCCGCGCTTCAACGTTCTTCTCCGCGACGACAAGACCTACCCGTACCTGCGCCTCTCCGTCCAGGAGCCGTACCCGCGTCTAACCGTCGTGCGCCGCGTGACGCGGGACGGGTCCGCGTACTTCGGTCCGTACACGGCGGCCGGGGCGATGCGCGAGACCCTGGAATACATGCAGAAGCTCTTCCCCCTGGCGACCTGCGCCGGGCCGATCGACGGGAAGTCGCCTCGTCCGTGCGTCGAGTACGAGATCGGCCGCTGTCTCGGCCCGTGCTGCGCCCAGGCGTACCGCGGGGGTTACGGAGAGGCCGCCCGGCAGGCCCGCCTTTTCCTGGAGGGCCGCAGCAAGGACCTCCTGTCGTCCCTCCGGTCCCAGATGCGGGAGGCGGCGGACGCGCTCCGGTTCGAGGAAGCGGCGGAGATCCGGGACCGGCTGGACCGGATCGAGAAGGTCCTGGCGAAGCAGGTCGTCGTCTCTCCGACGCTGGAAGACCAGGACGTGCTCGGGATCGCGCGCGAGGGGACGGCCGCGGACATTCAGGTCCTCTACGTGCGCGGGGGGCGGCTGTTGGGGCGCAGGGATGTGTTCCTGGCCGACGTCGGGGACCGGGACGATGCCGGGCTCCTGAGCGATCTCCTGCCGCAGATCTACCGCGAGGCGGCGGTGGCGCCGAGAGAAGTGGTCGTTCCGCTCCTTCCTCCCGATGCCGATCTGCTGGCTGTGTACCTTTCGCGTAAGGCGGAGTCTCCCGTCCGGATCTTCGCCCCGCGCAGGGGGCGGAAGCGCCGGCTCGTCCAGATGGCCGAGGAGAACGCCCGGGCCGCGCTCTCCTCCCGGATCCAACGGGCGGGGGCCAAGGGTGACCTCCCGGATGAAGTGATGGCGCTCCTGGGGCTTTCGCGCCTTCCGCGGCGGGTCGAGGCGTTCGATGTCTCGAACATCCACGGAGCCGAGGCCGTCGGCGCGATGATCGTCTGGGAGGACGACCAGCCGAAAAAGGACGAGTATCTCCGCTTCAGGATCCGGACCGTGTCGGGCGCCGACGACTTCGCGATGATGGAGGAGATCGTGGCGCGCCGTTACCGGAAAGCCGTCAGGGAGGGAAATCCGCTCCCCGATCTCGTCCTCATCGACGGAGGAAAGGGGCAGATCTCCTCGGCCCTTCGGGGGATGGCGGCGGCGGGCGTTGCGATCCCGGACGTGATCGGCTTGGCGAAGGCCCGGGGAGAGAAGCAGGAAAGGGTCTATCTCCCGGGGGTAGAGGGGCCCCTTCCCCTGCCTCCCGATTCCCCGGCGACCCATTTCCTCCAGCGCGTCCGTGACGAGGTCCACCGCTTCGCCGTCTCGTACCACCGGGGGCGCCGCGAAACCGAGGCGCGGCTCTCCGTCCTGGACAAGATCCCGGGAATCGGCGCCGCGCGAAAGAAGCGGCTCCTCTTGAGATTTGGGAGCGTTGAGAATATCATCAAGGCGTCCGAGGAAGACCTTGTTGCGCAGGGCGGGCTTCCGCCGCCGGTCGTCGCCCGTCTCCGTGAATCTCTCGCGAGAAGGGCGGACCGATGAGACGAAGGTTCCGGATCATCATGCCGGGCTTCTCAGACACCATGGGAGGGTGACATGCCGAGAGGATCGCGCGCTTCTTTTCTGCGGATTGTGTTGGCGCTGGCGTGCGGAGCGGTCGTCTCCTTCAATGCCTTGCCGACAGCGGCCGTATCTCCTTCTCCATCGGAAGGCGCAAATGCCTCTCCGGAAACGGGAGAGGCGCCCGCCGAAGAGCCCCCGGCCGTCGTTTCCACTGATCCGAAGGACGGCGACAGTATCAACTATTTTCTTTACCAGTTTCCCCGTCCTATCTCCATCACGTTCAGCAAGGAGATGGACCGCGCCTCGGCCGAGCAGGCATTCTCGGTATCGCCAAGCCTTGAGGGCGCTTTTTCCTGGGACGGCAACACGATGATCTTCACTCCCTCCACCTATCCGTTGACGTTCGAGATGACGGTCACCGTGGGAACGGGCGCCAAGGACGCGCGAGGGAGCCCCCTCCGGGAGCCTTATTCCTTTCGATACCGCCTGGTCATCATGAAATGAGACCTTCGTATCCCGAAGGTTGCGGGTCTGATTCATCCCGGTTTCTCCATCCGCGAATGAGGAAGCCGTGATCGGGACTATATCGTAATGCGATTCTGGACCGACGATCGGCGCGAAACTCTTCTCATGCGCCTGCTAGTGCTCGTTGTCATCCTGTTCTCCCTCCTCGTGTTCGATCCGTCCGAGATCCGGCGGATCCTTCCCCATCACATCGTCGCCGGGATGCTGGCCTTCGTGGCCGTCGGCGTGTACGCCCGTCTTCTCAGGGAGCGCCGCCGGACCCGGGCCGTCCTGAAGTTCGATTCCTCCCTGCGGGCCGCATCGGAGCTGGCGGATGCCACCGACAGGATTATGGCGGCCCTGGGCGCCTTGGCGGAGTTCATCGGCAAACAGAGCGGGGTCCGGTTGGTTCTCACGCGGCGCCAAGCCGGTTCGCTCGGCCTTCGCGGGTCGGCGTCGGGGGACGCCGTTTCCCTTCAGATCGCGGAACCTCCTCCATCGGGAGGATCGGACCGGTTTCGGATCGAGGAGGGGGCGGCGGCGCGGAGCGGAGACGGCGCGGAATGGATCGACGACCGCGCGGTCTTTGCCGGCCGGGTCTACGCGGACCCCGCCCGGCGCGAGGGGCTTCTCGTTGTCTGGTCCCTGGCCGGGAACACGCCGCAAGGAGACGAGGCTCTCCCGGTCGAGGGCGCCGCCGGGAAGATCGTCTCGTTCCTCGGTCGGGAGTGGAGGCAGGCGGGGTATCAGGAAAAGGTCGAAGAAGCGCGAAGAGCGATCGAGCGGGCCGAGAACGCCCGCCGGGAGGCGGAGCGGAAAGCGGTCCTCCAAGAGGAAGAAGCGGAGCAGGCCGCCGAGCGGGCCGAAGAGACGCGGGCCAAGATCGCCGAGGCGGAGCGTTTGTTCGAGGAGGCCCGCAGGGAATACGAGCGGCAGTCGTCACGCTCGACCGAGGAGCTGATGGGGGCGTACGCCCGGCTCGACGAGCGGGAGGAAGAGCTCAAGAGGCGGCTGTCGGAGAGGATCGGCGGCATCGAGATGCAGTCCCTGGCCGAGGTGGTCCTCGACGAAACGTTCTTTCTGGAGATGACGCTGAACGCGGGGCTCGGCGAGACGCAGGCGGAGATCGGATCGATCATGCTGTTGGACCCCACGACGGACGAGCTGGAGATCGTCGTCTCGCGGGGACTCTCGGACGAGGTGGTCAAGACGACGAGGATCGCGGTGGGGGAAGCCATCGCCGGCTACGTGGCCCAGCAGAAGAAGCCGCTGTTGGTCGCGGATATCGAGAGCGAGCCGCGCTTCCAGGGAGTCTCTCAGGTGAGAAACCGCCGGACGTCGTTCATCTGCGTTCCGATTGTCGGGCGGGACCGCGTTCTGGGCGTGATGAACGCGAACAACAAGGCCGGCGGGGGAGCGTTTACGAACCGGGATCTGGCCGTGATGGAATGGCTGGCCGGCCGGGCGGCCCATTTCCTCGAGAGCCTTTCCGTCCTCGGCGCTTCATCCAGCGGGGCAATCTCCATCAAGAACTACATGGAGCAGACCCTGACGGGGAGGTTCGTTCGCGAGTTGCCCCTCCTGGAGCCGCAGGGGACGGTGCAGAGGGTGACGGCCGTCTTCGTCCAGATCAAGGGTGTGCCGCGGATGGTGTCCTGGCTCCCGATCGGGGCGGTCATCGAGACGCTGAACCGGATCTACAAACTGCTCTCCGGAATCGTCACGAAGTTCAGAGGTACGGTCGACCGGTACGGCGGAGACTCCATGGTGGCCGTCTTCGGTCTTCCGTTCGCGGGCGCCGAAGACGCGGAGCGGGCGGTTCGCTCGGCCATCGAGATCGTCGTCCGGTTCCTGAAACAGCGGAATCCCGACGAGATCCGGATGGATCTCGGGATCGCCGTCGGGATCTCCACGGGAGACGTGGTCGTGGGCGTCGTGGGCACGCCGGGAAACAGGCGGCACACGGTTGTCGGCGACGTGGTCGAGATCGGCCGGCGCCTTCAGATGACGGCCCAGACGGGCCAGGTCCTGATCGATCATGCGACTTTCGAGAAACTGGAAGGGCGCCTCGAGGCCGAGCCGTCCGGGACCGTCTCCCTTCCGAACAACCCGGCCGTTCCGATCTACGGCGTGCGGCGCTTCAAGAAGACAACGCCCGCGGGCGTCCCGGCGCCAAAGGATGTTGCGGTTCCTTCCATGAAGATCGACGGCCCCGGGCATCCGGCCCTCTAACTGGATGTTGAAAAAGTCCATCCATGGCTTTTTCAACCACGACCTGGACGAAGTGAATTCGTCCAGATCTCACAAATTGCTCGACTTTTCAAGTCTCGCAATTTGGCAATCCATCCATGGATTGCACTCGCAGGGTGTTTTTCAACACCCTGCTAAAGACGGAAATCGCATTGACAGGCCAGGGGCGATGTGTTAAATAACCTTATCTTTCAATGGTTTCTGGCGTGTATTCACAGCGGCGCGCAAAGATAGCGGAGGGTCTGCGGCAATGTCGGGGCATTCAAAGTGGGCGACGACGAAGCACAAGAAGGCCGTCGTGGACGGCCGTCGCGGGAAGCTCTTCACGAAGTTGATCAAGGAGATCACCATCGCCGCGCGGATGGGCGGGGGGGATCCCGAAGGAAATCCCCGGCTGAGGCTCGCCATCGCCAAGGCGAAGGAGGCGAACATGCCTCATGACAACATGAAGCGGGCGATTCAGAAGGGGACGGGAGATCTCCCCGGGGAATCGTACGAGGAGATCGTGTACGAAGGGTACGGGCCGGGAGGCGTCGCCGTCCTGATGGAGATCACGACCGACAACAAGAACCGGACGGCCTCCGATATCCGGCACATCTTCTCGAAGGCCGGAGGGAACTTGGGAGAGGCCGGGTGCGTGGCCTGGATGTTCAGCAAGAAAGGGTACCTCCTGGTGTCGAAGGGAGGCGTGGACGAGGAGTCGCTGATGGCCGCGGCGCTGGAAAGCGGGGCGGAAGACATCCGGTCGGACGATCCGGAGAGTTACGAGGTCCTCACGGCGCCGGCCGACTTCGAGCGGGTGAGGGCCGCGTTGTCGGCGGCCAAGCTTCCCGTCACGACGGCCGAGGTCACCATGATTCCGAGTTCGACCGTGGCGATCGAGGGGAAGGACGCCGAGGCGATGATCCGCCTCATGGACGCCCTCGACGATCACGATGACGTCAACCACGTCTACGCGAACTTCGACGTTCCGCAGGACGTTCTCCAAAAGGTGGAAGCCTAAACAAGTCGCGGCGGAGGAACGAATGCGGATCCTTGGGATCGATCCCGGGACGCGGACGGCCGGCTACGGCGTGATCGATGGCGACGGCTACCGCGTTCGATTCATCGCGGCCGGCGTCATCCGTCCCGCCGCCCGGGAAACGCTCCCGCGGCGGCTCCTCCATCTGGCGGACTGCGTCGACGAGATGATTCTCGCGCACCGGCCCGACGTCGTCGTGGTCGAGAACCTCTTTTTTTCCCGAAACGTCCGTTCCGCCCTGGCCCTGGGGCAGGCCCAGGCGGCCGTCTTTCTCTCGGCGGCCAGGCGGGACATTCCTCTTTTCGAGTATCCGCCGGCCACGGTCAAGAAGGCCGTCGTGGGGACCGGGAACGCCGAGAAGGCCCAAGTGCGGCGGATGGTCCGCGTTCTGCTGAACCTGGACCACGATCTCGATCCGATGGACATCTCGGACGCGCTCGCCGTCGCGATCTGCCACTTGCACCAGCATCGCCATCTGTCGGCGGTCAGCGGTCTGCCGGGGGTCAGCGGTCTGTCGGCGGCGGTTGCCCGGTCCGTCCGTTCGTCCCATCCGGCATCCGTCGTCCCGGCCGGGGGTGCGCCCTCTTCGGCCGGTCTTCTTCGCCGAGGCGGGGGCCGGTGATCGCCCGGCTGGCGGGCACCCTCGCCGCCAAGTCATCCGATGCCGTGATCGTCGACGTGGGAGGGGTGGGGTACGAGGTCGTTTGCCCTCTCGGGACGTTCGCGGCCCTTCCGGCCGTCGGCGAGCCGGTCTCCCTCTTTATCGTCACGCAGATTCGCGACGACGCGATCCGCCTGTTCGGGTTCATCGCCGAACAGGACCGGATGCTCTTTCAGAAACTGGTCAGCGTGACCGGTGTGGGTCCGAAGCTGGCCATCGCCGTCCTGTCCGGCGCCGGGACGCCGGATCTCGTCACGGCCATCCGGGCGGGCGATGGGGACATGCTCCGGCGGATTCCAGGCGTGGGAAAGAAGACGGCCGAACGGATCGCGCTCGAGCTCAAGGGGTCGCTGGACGACTTCATCGCGGCGGCGGGCTCGGGGCCGCGGCCGGCGCTCAGGAAGGGAGAGGCCCTCAACGAAGCGGTCCTTGCGCTCATCTCCCTGGGGTACAGGCGGAACGAGGCCGAAAGGGTCCTGGCGGACGTGGCTCGGGCCAGGCCGGACGGGCTGACGGAAGAACTGGTCCGCGCGGCGCTCCGGGAACTGGGACGGCCGGTGACTCGGTGAAAACGGAAGCTTTCAGCAGTCAGCGATCAGCGGTCAGCTCACGGCTTGAAGCTGATGGCTGAAAGCTGACCGCTGACAGCTATTGGTGAATCGAAGACCTTCCCCTCCCCTTTGTAAGGCCCCGATATCAAAGTCGGGGCAGGGGATGTTGGGTGGGGTGGAGCGAGTAGATTGAGTGGAGTCGACGAACGCATGAGCGAAGAACAAAGAATCGCCTCTCCGGTGATGACGCCCGAGGAGATCCACTTCGACGCGAGCCTCCGCCCGACCCGGTTCGAGGAGTTCATCGGCCAGGAAAAGGTGAAGGAAAATCTCCGGATCTTCGTTCAGGCGGCCCGCGAGCGGAAAGAGGCGCTTGACCACGTTCTCCTGGTCGGCCCGCCCGGGTTGGGGAAGACGACGCTCTCGCACATCCTGGCGCGGGAGCTGGGCGTCGAGGTCAAGGTCACGTCGGGGCCGGTCCTGGAGCGGCAGGGGGATCTCGCCGCGATCCTCACGAACCTGAGTCCGCGCGACATCCTCTTCGTCGACGAGATCCACCGGATGAACCGGGTCGTCGAGGAGGTCCTGTATCCCGCGATGGAGGAGTTCCAGCTCGACATCCTGATCGGCCAGGGGCCGTCGGCGCGTTCGATCCGGATCGACCTTCCGCGGTTCACGCTGGTCGGCGCCACGACGCGGTCGGGGATGCTCACCTCTCCGCTCCGGGACCGCTTCGGAATATTCGTGCGTCTCGACTACTACGGGGCGGAAGACATCGCGAGAGTCGTCCGGCGCTCCGCCTCGATCCTGAACGTGGGGCTGACCGACGGGGGAGACGAAGAGATCGCCCGCCGGGCCCGGGGCACGCCCCGGATCGCCAACCGGCTCCTCCGCCGAGTCCGCGACTACGCCCAGGTGCGCGGGGACGGGACGATCACGCGCGAGGCGGCGCGCGAGGGACTCGCCCTCCTTGAGGTGGACGAGCGGGGCCTGGACCCGATGGATCGAAAGCTCCTTCTCACGATCATCGACAAGTTCGACGGGGGGCCGGTTGGGATCGATACGCTTTCGGCGGCTCTCTCCGAGGACAAGGAGACGCTCGAGGACGTCTACGAGCCGTTCCTGATCCAGGAAGGTCTTCTCGATCGGACGCCGCGGGGGCGGGTGGCGACGCGCCGGACGTTCGAGTACTTCGGCCGGCCCGCGCCGGAGAAGCGGCAGAATGGACCGGCCGGCGGCGAACAGGGAAGACTTCTTTGAAGAGCCTGAAAGGCCCATTGAAAATTGAAAATTGAAAATTGGAGATTCGGAAGACGGTGAATGGGTGAAAAGGGAAGCTCTCAGCAGTCAGCGATCAGCGGTCGGCAAACCAGGGCGAAACGCTTCGGCTGATTGTTGAAAGCTGACCGCCGACAGCTATCGGTGAATGGGTGAATCGGTGAATGGGAAAATGCCAAGAGTGATGGGGGCGGTTATCGCGGGCCTCATGTATCTGGCCGCGGGCGCCGCGGGGGCCGAGACGATTCGCGTGGCCGTGGTCGAGAAAGCCAAGGAGGTCAGGCTCTCGTCGTCCGGGCCTCTGCGGTTCCTGGACACGAAAGGGGCTTCGCTTGCGCTCAACTCGGGGCGGCAGACGTCCGTTCGGGCGCAAGGGGGAGGGCTCGCCGTCGGCGATCAGCCGGTCGGCCGGTCTGTCCGTCTTCGCTCCTCAGGCGAATCCCTGGCCGTGGACGGCGTCTCTTATCCCGGCGAGATCGAGATCCGCGCCGCCCCGGGGGGGCTGCTCCAGGTCGTGAACCACGTCGACATCGAGACCTACGTCGCGGGGGTCGTCCCGCGCGAAGTGCCGGCCGCGTGGGATATCGAGGTTCTGAAGGCCCAGGCCGTGCTCGCCCGGACGTACGCGCTCTCTCTTCGGCAGAGGAGCGCGGGTCAGGCGTTCCATATCGGCGCGGGCGTCGATCATCAGGCCTACTCGGGGGAGAGCGCTCTCCATCCGAAAGTCCAAGAGGCCGTGCGGTCGACGCGGGGCGAGGTCCTCGCTTTCCAGGGGGAGCTTGCCGAAGCCGTCTACCACGCTTACTGCGGAGGCGTGACGGAGAACGCCGCGGACGTCTGGGGACGGAGTTTTCCGTACCTCCAATCCGTTCGCTCTGAGTGCAGGCTGGGCGACACGCCTCCCACATGGACGTACCATGTCGAGGCGAACGATCTGGCGCGGCGTCTTCGGGCGGCCGGCGTCGTCTTTTCCGGGGCGGTCACGGCCGTTGAGCCGGCCGACCTCTCCCAGACCGGGCGGATCAGGACGGTTCGCGTGAGGACCTCCGAAGGCCCGCGGGAGATGCGGGGCATCGACTTCCGGAAGGCCGTCGGGCCGGACCTGATCAAGAGCACGCGATTCACGATCGAGCCGGAGGGAGGCGGTTTCCGATTCGCCGGCCTCGGGTCGGGTCATGGCGTCGGCCTGTGCCAGCACGGCGCGCGGGCGATGGCGGACGGAAAGGCCGGGTATCGGGAGATCCTCGCCCGCTATTTTCCGGGGACGGCGGTGACTCCCTGGTCGAAGGTGAAAAGAAACGGAAATGTCCGGATGACACGGCAGGCGGTTCCGCATGATTGAGACATCCGTTCTCGACTATGTTCTTCCCGAGGAGCGGATCGCGGACCGCCCCGCGTCCCCGAGGGACGCCGCCCGGCTTCTCGTCGTTTCGCGGACAGCGGGCATCTTGTCGCACCGCCGGGTTCGGGATCTTACGGACCTGCTCGATCCCGGGGACCTCGTCGTCCTGAACGACACGAAGGTCGTCCGGGCCCGCGCCGCCGCCAGCAAGGTCCCGACCGGAGGGCGCGTGGAACTCCTCTTCCTGCTGCGCGGAGACGCGGGGCGGGACGACCTGCCTGCCGCGTCGCGGGACACGGCGCAGGCAGGTCGGACGTGCGAGGCGCTCGCGCGAGGGGCCGGAAGGCCCGGAACGCGCCTTCGCCTGGAGCCGGACGGCCCGGAGGTCGAAGTCCTCTCGGCCGCCGCCGGAACGATTTCCGTCCGTCTGCCGGACCGGTTCGATCTCCGGGCATGGCTGGAAAAGAGCGGGGACATTCCGCTTCCCCCTTACATCCTGCGGAGGCGGGGGGAGAGGACGGCGCGTCCGGAGGACTTCGAGACGTATCAGACCGTCTACGCGAGGACCGACGGATCGGTGGCGGCCCCGACGGCGGGGCTTCATTTCACGCCCGGCCTCCTCGCGGAGCTTGAGCGTCGGGGAATCGAAACGGCGTCCGTGACGCTCCATGTGGGCCCCGCCACGTTCCGGCCCGTTTCGAAGCCGGGGTTTCCCGAAGGGGAGCCCGATGCGGAGTGGTATTCCGTGCCGCCGGAGACGGCCGGCGCATGGGAGAGAGCGCGACAGCGGGGCGGCAGAGTCGTCGCCGTCGGGACGACGGCCGCGCGCGTTCTGGAAACGGTCTCTCGCGAGGGGGCGGGAATCCGGGCGGGGGATGGATGGACGTCTCTCATTGTCCGGCCCGGCCACCGGTTCAGGGCGATCGACGGACTGCTCACGAATTTTCACCTTCCGCGGACGTCGCTCCTTCTTCTTGTTTCGGCGTTCGCGGGAGAGGAGACAACGCGGGCGGCGTACGGCGCCGCCATCCAGGAAGGGTACCGGTTCTACAGCTACGGCGACGCGATGCTGGTGCTCTGAGATAAGTTCGGAGTTCGTAGCGGGGAGTTCGGAGAAACGACCTCTGAACCCTGAACTCCGAACTCCAAACTCGCAGAGGAGGTGACGAGGGATGATGGACGAAGATGAATTGAACGAGAGCGCGCGAGTCGCTCCTCGAACCGGGGTGCGCTACGAAAGCCGGCAGATCGGCCTGCTGATCGCGGGCGGCGTAATGGCGGTCGTGGTCGTCTTCGCCCTGGGCATTCTCGTGGGGCGCTACCTGATGGGGGGATCCGCCTCCCGGAACGAGGCGGCGCCCGGCCAGCCGCCAGTTCCCCCGGTTGTCAAGGCGGTCCCGAAGGAGGAAAAGCCGGCTCCAGTGCCGCCCCCTTCGCTCTCCCAGCTCCCTCCGGCGCCGCCGGTGGCACTGCCGGCCCTTCCGCCTCCGCCCGCTCCGGTTGAAGCGAAGAAGCCCGCCGAGCCGGCCGCGGCATCAAAGCCCGTTGTGGAGGCCAAGACGGCGGCACCGGCCGGGAAGGCTCCCTCCCCGGAGAAGACGAAGGAGCCTGCGGCCAAGAAGGAGCCTGACCGTTTCACGTTCTATCGGACGCTGACGGCCAAGAAGGAGAGCGAGAAGCGCGTCGATCTCAAGCCCGCCAAGAAGGAGAAGGTGCCGGCCAAGAAGATCGCGAAGGCCGATCCGGAGAAGACGGCCGCGAAGAAACCCGAGAAGTCGGAAGAAGCCGCGGGCAAGGTGAAGGAAAAGGCCGCTAAAGCGCCGGCGAAGGATGAGAGCGCGGCGGCCGCTCCGAAGCCGGCCGCCAAACGGTACGTGGTTCAGGTCGGTTCGTACAGACAGGAATCGGACGCGGAGAAGGTTGCCGGCGAGCTTCGTGACAAAGGGTATCAGGCAACGGTGACATCCGTCGACCTGGCGGACAAAGGGAAATGGTACCGCGTCCGCGTCGGAAGTCCGGCCGCGAAGGAGGAAGCCGAGATCCGCGCCAAGGAGTTCGAGGAAAAAGAGAAGAAGAAAGCGGCCGTATTGTCGGAGTGAGATGCCCGCTCCTTCCCGCCTCGCGGCTGACGCCATCGTCCGAGTTCTCCGGCAGGCCGGTTACGAGGCCTACCTCGTGGGCGGATGCGTCCGCGACCTTGCCTTGAACGTTTCTCCGCAGGACTTCGACGTGGCGACTTCGGCGCCCGTGGACGCGATCCGATCGCTCTTCCCCCAGACCGTCCCCGTCGGCGCGGCTTTCGGGACGGTCCTCGTCATCGACGGAGGCGCCCCCTACCAGGTCTCTACGTTTCGCGGGGACGGGACCGCCATCGGGGACGCCCTTCGCCGCGACTTCACGATCAACGCCATGTTCCTCGACCCGGAGACGGGCGAAGTCATCGACTTCGCGGGCGGACGCGAGGATCTGGCCGGGCGGATCGTCCGGAGCGTGGGAAGCGCCGAGGACCGGTTCGCCGAGGACCCGGTCCGGATTCTCCGGATGGTCCGCCTGGCGGCGGCCCTTCGGTTCTCGATCGCCGAAGCGACCGAGAAAGCTGGCGCGGACATGGCGTCCTCCCTATCTTCCGTGAGCCCGGAGCGGGTTCGGGACGAGTTGGTCTCGATCTTCACGGGTCCAGACCCCGTCCGGGGTCTGGACCTTCTTGACCGTCTTGGGATCCTCTCCCTCCTCCTTCCGGAAGTGGAAGAGATGAAGGGAGTCGCCCAGCCGCCGGCGTACCACCCGGAAGGGGACGTGTACGCGCACACCCGCCTGGCCCTCTCGCTCCTCAAGGACCCGTCGCCGGTCCTGGCGTTCGGCGTCCTCTTTCACGACCTCGGGAAGCCGGCGGCGATGACCGTGACGGACCGGATCCACTTCTACGGCCACGAGGAAAAAGGCGCGGAGATATCACGAGCGATCTGCTCGCGGCTCAAGTTCTCGAGCGCCGAGACGGAGAACGTTTGCCTGCTCGTCCGGCATCACGGCGACCTCTGCAGAGCCGGCGAGATGCGTCCGGGCAAGCTCGCGCGGATGCTCGACCGGCCCACGTTCGAGGAGGAGCTGGAGCTCCATCGGGTGGATGCGCTGGCTGGTCCGGGGGATCTCTCCACATGGGAGTTCCTCAAGGCGGCTCACGAGGCGCGGCGGGCGGCCGGTCCTCCGAAGGCCCCTCTTCTGACCGGCAGGCACTTGATCGAGATGGGGTTCGCGCCTGGGCCGATCTTTCGCGAGATTCTCGAGAGCGTCGAGGAGGAGCGGGAAGAAGGGCGGATCGCCGACGCCGAGGAGGCGCGGGCATGGGTCCTCAGGCAGTTTGGTTCCGCCCGATGATGGAGGCCCCATCCGGGGAGGGTCCACGCCCTGCCGGCTGAGCCGCTTGACAACCCGGGACCGGGGGACTTACATTGGGAAGCAAGATGCTGTGGAAGGAGGTGATCCGACCCATGTTTCGAAAGGAATGGATGATTCGCGCGGTGGCCCGTTGCTCGGAGGGCTGCAAACGCCGGTCCTGGGCACGACGGTAAACGGCCCGACGTACGGTATTGGTTCAGACGGTGGAAAGACCTCTTGGCGAGGGGAGTAAGAATCTCCGAGAGGGTGTCACCCCGGCTGAAATCGCGGGCGTTACGGCGGGGCCATGTTGTCCGCATGGCCCCGCCGAGTGTGCGGCAGGAATGAATAACAGCCGGTTATTGTTTTGACGATCAAGGTTATTCTGGGAGGACTAAATGAACGATCCCTCGCCTAGAGAAAAAGACATCTCCCACCTCGTTGACGAATGGTGGAAAGGCCTCCCGGCGTGGGAAAGAGAGGTCATGCACCAGACCTACGGCGGGGACAGAAAGACCGCCTACCTCGCAACGAAGGCGTTCGAGTCGTACATGGAGCGGAATGCTCCGGACGCCGTCCTCTGCGCCGACCGCTCCTGACGATTCACCGAACCAGCTAATCCGCAGATTACGCAGATTGCCGCAGGTTTGCTCGTTGGAAGACCGGACTTCTGTCCTTCTTTCCGATTCACCCATTCACCCATTCACCAGTCCTCTGATCCTAGAGTTCCATCTTCTTCTTGCTTTCAAGGATCAGTCTCTCGTACGCGGTCCCCGCGGCGGCTAGGAGTCTGGAGAGCCTGGCCGGAAGCGTCGGGTCGATATCCGAGCGTCCCGCGTCACCGTAGAAGAGGTTGACCACTCTCCGGCGGACGTGAACCGGGAGGACGAGGGCGGTCGCGGGCCGTTCGCGGCCCAGGGCGCGGAGAAGCGCTTCGTTCAGCGGCTCGGAACCCACGGGGCCGAGGTAAATGGCCCCGCTCTCTTTGACGGTCTTCAAGACGGACGGTCCGTCCAGCGGCAGGATGGTCTCTCCGATCACGGCCAGAGGTCCGTCGGCCGAGACACCCACCCAGCCGATCGCCTCGTCCGTTTTGACAAGGAACAGGGCCGCCGTCGAAAGATACTGGCGCGCGAACTGAAGGATCGTCAGCCCGATCCTGGTCCGGTCCGGGGCCGCGTCCATCTGCTCGATCGCGTTTTCCAGCGGGAGAGGGCCCGTCGGGACGACCAGGGGAGGTTCCGCGGCCTTGAGGCGCGATTCCGGCAGGGGCCGGCCCGGAGTCACTCCTGGACGGGACCGGTCCGGGATTCTCCCGCCGAAGATGGCGACGCGCTCCACTTCGGAGAGGCGCGCGTGGTATTCGCGGCGGGGAATTCCATAGTTCCGCTCCAGATAGTACGCGAGGACGATCTCCGGGACGGCGTATGGGACGACCATCAGGCCGGTGAGGAACGAGATCTCGTCCAGGACCATGAGATCGCGCGGGTTGGCCATGGCGAGGTGGAGCCTTCGCCCTTCGATCTTGATCGGGTGGACGCTGTGCTTCTGGACGAGATCGGAGGGGATTCGTTCGATGAGATCGCGCGGAGCGTCCTCGAGATCGGACTGGCTGGCGCACGGGACACCGAAATGCCGGGACAGAAGGCGCTTGTGCGTCTCGATATCGATGTGGCCGAGCGTGAGCAGGATCGTCCCAAGCCGTCCACCGTAGACGACCTGGTTCTTGAGGGCGTCTTCAAGCTGCTCGGGCGTGATGACCTTCTCGCGCGCGAGAAGGGTCCCAAACTTCATGGCTGTTCCTCATGGCGCGGGATTCGGCTTGCGGAGCCGTCAAGACCGACGGCTTGTCTAGACCCCTCACGTTCCGCCGAAGCCGACAGCCGTTCGCCCGTTTTCCTCGATGATGACGGGGACGTTTCGTCCTCCTCCGGTGACGGCGAGCATGCGGGCCATGGCGTCCGGGTCGTCCTTGACGTTGAAGTATTCGATCGTGAATCCGCGCTGGGCGAAGTCCTCACGGGCTCGCGTCGTATACGGTCAGGTGTCTTTGCCGTAGATCGTGACTCTGGGCATCGAGAACCTCCCCTTCTGAAAGCTGACCACTGAAAGCTGATCGCTCTTTTACCAGACGCGGGGCGGGGCGTCAATCGCAAGGAAGGCGGACATTGTCAATCAGCCGCACGCTTCCGATCCGGCCGGCGACGAGGGCGACGGCCGGTCGGTCGCAGGTCTCGATCGGGTCCAGCGTGCCGGCGTCGCGGATCTCGAGGTATTCCGGCGTGAAGGCAGGCTCGGCGCCGAGAACGGCGAGGCCTCGTTCGCGCAGGGCGGAAACGCGCCGTTCTCCGTTCGCGCGCGTACGGGCGATCTCCCGCAGGGCGCGGGAAAGAACGGCGGCGGCTTCTCGGCCGCCAGGGGAAAGGAGGGCCTTCCTGGAGCTCATGGCGAGACCGTCGGCCTCACGGACGGTCGGACAGGGGACGATCTCCACGTCGAGGTCGAGGTCCGTCGCCATCTGCCGGATCACGGCGAGCTGTTGGTAGTCCTTCTCTCCGAAATAGGCCCGAGTCGGGCTGACGATGTTGAATAGCTTGAGGACGACCGTGGCCGCGCCCCGGAAAAGGTCGGGCCGAGATGCGCCGCAAAGGCCCTCCGCGGCCCTTCCCGGCGCGACGAACGTGTCGAATCCCGGGGGATAGATGTCCGCAACCCGGGGAAGGAAGAGGAGATCGACCTTTTCCCGCTCGCAGAGAGCCGTGTCCCGCGGGACGTCCCTGGGGTACCGGTCCAGATCCTCCGTCGGGCCGAACTGGGCGGGATTGACGAAAACGGACACGACGAGCAGGTCGTTTTCCGTGCGCGCGCGGCGGATCAGGGAGGCGTGCCCCTCGTGGAGCGCGCCCATCGTGGGGACAAAGCCGATCGTCTTGCCGGCCTGGAGGGCGGGGCGGACCCGGCCGCGGAGGTCAGCGGGAGAAGAGATGGTTTCCACGGATCGCAAATTGTAAATTGAAAATTGAAAATTTCAAATTCTCAATTTTAAATTCCTCGATTCCACCTCTACCACTCGGCGAAGAGGTCGTCCGCCTCCACTTTGATCGGAAGGCGGCCGAGGGGCCGGCTGCCGCCTTTGACGCACGCGCCGGTTTGGGGATCGAATTCCCAGTGGTGGCCGGGGCAGACGATGTTCCCCGCCGCGTTCTGCTGGAGGGGGATCTTCGTTTTCCTGTGCGGGCAGTGGTCGTCGTAGACGGCGGCGCTTCCGTTCCGGCGGACGATGATCACCGTTCTGTCCTCAATGGTCCGCCACGCGGGATGCTCCTCCGGGAATTCCGCGAGGGGGCCGATTCGGTGCCAGCCCGCCGGACGGCCCAGGTTCTCCGCGCGGAACTCCGGAAGGTCCATCGAGAGAAGAACGTCGACGGCGCCCAGGACCTTCGTGAGACCTGCCGCCGGGAAGGAGCACAGGATCGCGTCGAGAATCTCGTTCGGAGTGGCGCCGGTTTCGATGGCGCGCGGAAGGTACTGCTTGAGGCCCCGCTCGCTTCCCGTCACGACCTTCGTGACGACGGAGATGAGCCAGCGCGTCTTCGGGTCGAGGTGGCGCGCCGATTCCTTGAGGAACTTGAGGTAATGCCCCATCGCTTCGGGGCGGACCTTGGCAAGATAGTCGAGGGCTTCGCTCATTTCTTGATCTCCTCGCGCGTCATTGGGCCAGGGGGATCATCCGAACGCCTGGGAAGTGGGAGTTTTGGCGGTGAGCCTTTCCAATTCACCCATTCACCGTCAGATCAGCGTGATCTCCTCGTCGCAGTTGGCGCAACGGACGAAGCTCCAGTACCCGGACGGGCACCGGGGGTTGGGGCATCCCAGAGGAAGGCCGGGGCCGTATCGAAACGACTGGCGGCACTCCTCGCACGTGTACGTCGTCACCGGGGAGACGACGGAGCAGTTGGGGCAGGCCAGTTGCGGGTTGGCGAAGGCGGCCATCTCCCAGAGGTTGAACGACGGCGGGCTCGCCTTCGCGGAGACGATGATATAGCAGTGGCCCGGATGGCGTCCGTAGGGGACGAGGAGCTTTTCGAACTCGTCCCTCGGCATGGTCCGGTTGGGGCCGTGCAGAGGATCGTGGAACGTGACCGTGACCTCGTCGACCTTGATGATGAGCTTCGCGCCGGTGGCCCAGAGCTGTTCGTGAGTCCGGGCGAAAGCGATGACCTGGGCCCCTTTCGCAATCGCCCACTGGACGGGGTCAAGCCCCGCCTGGACGAGGGACGCCTCGAAGCCGTGTTTTTGGGCGAAGAGGGTCAGGCGCGAGAGAGTCGTGTAGGCGGGTTCCCGGTCTTCTCCGGCCGTCTTGACCTCGGACCAGATGTCCTGGGCCGTGAGGTCCCACCCGAGGGCGCCGAGGGCCATGGCCAGGGCGCACGGCCCGGCCATCTGTTGGGCCGCCATCGGCGGGGCGCTATGGGCTGAGTGAAACGGGATTGTCGGCGCTTTCTTTTCCACGATGAGTCTCCTTTGTTACCTGTATACCGCAATCCTTGGCCCGTTTTCAAGCGCGGTTTCCTCGAATCCGGGCCGGCGCGGCTCAGCTCTTGTCGGGCGGGTTCTCTCCCGAGCTCATCGGCACGTAGTACTGGGTTCCCCGGCGCATCTGGCGGATCTGCTTGAGAAGATCGTCCAGGTCTTCCTTCCGGTTGACGAAATCGATTTCCGTCGTTCGGATCACGAGCAGGGGGGTGTCGGAATAATGGAAGAAAAAGTGGTTATAGGCCTGGTTGAGGTTCTCGAGGTACTCCCGCGAGATCTCGCGTTCGGAGGGCCGGTTTCGAAGGCGGATCCTCTTCCAGAGGGTCTCCGTCGCCGCCTGGAGATAGATCACCAGGTCCGGCCGGACGGACTCCCGATCGAGGATCGTGAAGATCTCCTCGTAAAGCCCAAGATCGTGATCGCCCAGGGTCTGGTAGGCGAAGATCTTGTCCTTGGCGAAGATGTAGTCGCTGATGACGGCGCGGTTGAAGAGATCGGGCTGTTTGAACTCCGCCTGCTGGTGGAAGCGCGCCAGGAGGAAATGGAGCTGGGCCTGGAGGGCGTTCTTGGCCTGGTCCCGGTAGAACTCCTCGAGAAAGGGGTTGTCATCGGCCGGGTCCAGGACAACCCGCGCGTTGAAGTGCTCGGCCAGGAGATGGGCGAGGGATGTCTTGCCCACGCCGATCGGGCCCTCTATGGCGATGAAACGCGGCTCTCTCAAGCGGCCTCCACGGCCGATCGGTCCGGACAGCGGCGGAGGAGGCCGGCGATGGTTTCCCCGGAGACGGGATCGACCGCATCGGGCGCCACCTCGGCCAGCGGCACGAGGACGAAGCGCCGGTCCCTGAACCGAGGATGGGGGACGGCGAGATCGGGGGATGAAAGCCGCTGATCGTCAAACATGAGCAGGTCCAAGTCAATTGTCCGGGGGCCGTTGGGGAAGGCAACGGCCTTGCCGAGGGCTGATTCGATACGCCGGAGGACGGCCGCGAGGTCCCGGGGCGGAAGGTCCGTGTCGATTACGCACGCCGCGTTGACGAACCAGGGCTGGTCGCGGTGTCCCACGGGCTCCGACCGGTAGAGCCGCGAAACCCGGACGATCCGGACGGCCGGATGGTGCCTCAGCATGCGGATCGCTTCGCGGATCCGCCGGACCGGGTCTCCCTGGTTGCTTCCCAGGCCGAGATAGGCCCGGTGCACGCCCCTTCCCTCACCACTCGAATTCGACGTTGGAGAGCCGCCGCCGGACTTCGTCGATGACACGCCGCTCTTCGCTCTCGCCGGAGGCCGCGAATGTGCAGGAGAAGCGAAGGTACGCGCCGACGTCGTCCCAGGGAACGGTCGAGATCTGCTTCCGGCGGATGAGCCACTGGGAGGCTTGTTCGGCGGACTGAAACCGCTCGCCGCCCCGGATCCCCCGGGGGGCCCGGACGTAGAGAAAGAACGAGCCGCCGGGCATCCGGGCGCCGAACCCCTTCTCCCGAAGGAGATCGACCATCATCCCAAGCCGCCGCTCGTACTTGGCCGCGATCGCCCGCGTGATTTCCGGATGGGCCAGGCAGTAGATCCCCGCCTTCTGGATTGCCGCGAACTGTCCCGAATCCGTGTTGTCCTTCACGGCGGCGAACGCGGAGACGACCAGGGGATTCCCGGCCAGGAAGGCGAGGCGCCAGCCCGTCATGTTGTAGGCCTTGGAGAAGGAATGGACCTCGACCCCCACCTCCTTGGCGCCGGGAATCGCCAGAAACGAGAGGGGGCCCGCTCCCCCGTAGACCAGCCCGTTGTACGCGGCGTCGGAGACGACCAGGACGTTGTTGCGGCGGGCGAAGTCGACCACCCGCTCGTAGAACTCCCGCGTGGCCGCCGCTCCCGTCGGGTTGTTCGGATAGTTCAGGTAGAGGACCTTGGCGCCGGCTCCCTCGGGAGGGACTGCGTCCAGATCAGGGAGAAACCCGTTCTCTTCCTTGAGCGGCAGGTTGACGACTCTTCCGCCGTACCAGCGCGCGTGCGTGCCCAGGACCGGATATCCGGGCGTGGTCATCAGGACCGAGTCGCCGGGGTTGACGAAGGCTGACGCCAGCATGGCGAGCGCCGGCTTGGCGCCGATGGAATGGATGACCTCGCTGTTCGGGTCGATCCCGGAGACGCCGTAGACCCGCTCCATGTACGCCGGGACGGCGTCCTTGAGCGCCTGGATGCCGTTGTCCGTGTATCCGCGGTTCTCCGGATTGGCCGCTTCGGCCCGGAGGACCTCGACCACTTCCGGAAAGGCCATCTCGTCCGGCTCGCCGACGCCCATGTCGATGATCTCAACGCCGGGGAACTCGCGGCGGGCCCGGGCCTTGGCTCTCTTGATCTTCTCGAACTTGTAGATGACGTCTTCCCTGCCGAACCGGACCCCTCCGATCCGCTCGGCGATGAGAGACTGGATGTACGAATCTGTCTCGACTGCCATCAACGCGTCTCCTTCAGCACTCAACCTTCGACCTTTGACTCTCGCTTTCCAATTTCCAATTTCAAATTTTCAATTTTCAATTTTCAATCATACAACCCTGTTCCTCAGCGTCCCGATCCCGCCAACGGTGATCTCGATCGTATCTCCCCGCTCCATGGGACCGATCCCGGCCGGCGTTCCCGTGAGGATCACGTCGCCCGGAAGAAGCGTCATGACGCGGGAGATGAAGCTTACGAGGAATGGAACGCTGAAGATCATCTTGCCGGTGCTCGATGACTGTTTGATCTCTCCGTTCAGCCGCGCTTCCACGGCGCAGGACGACGGATCGAGGTCCGTCTCGATCCAGGGGCCCAGCGGCGCGAACGTGTCGAACGACTTCGCCCGGGTCCACTGGCGGTCCTTCTTCTGCAGGTCGCGGGCCGTGACGTCGTTTCCGCAGGTGTATCCCAGGACGTGCCGGAGGGCTTCCTCCGGCGGAATGTTTCGGGTTCGGCGGGAGATCACGACGGCCAACTCCGCCTCGTAGTCGACGCGTTCGGACATCTCGGGATACACGATTGCGTCGTCGGGCCCGATGACGGCCGTCGCCGGCTTGATGAAGAGGCGCGGCTCCTCCGGAAGCTGGGCGTTCTGCTCGTCGGCGTGGTCCTGGTAGTTGAGGCCCACGGCGACGATCTTCGACGGAAGGATGGGGGCGAGGAGACGCGTCTCCGAGAGGCGAAGCCCCTTCTCGCCGGGACGAAGGCCCGCGAACGGGTCTCCCGCCGCCGGAATCAGCCGGTCGTTCTTCGGCTCGGCGACGGCGTAGGTCTCGTGATCGTCCATCCGGACGCGGGCGATCTTCATGGGTCAATTGTCATTGGTCATTGGTCAAGGGTCATTGGTCAAGGGTTAATCGTTATTGGTCAATGATCAATAGTCAATGGTGAACAACGAATGGCCAATGACGAATAACGATTGACCAATAACGATTGATGGTTTTCACTGCTTCAGCCCCAGGACATCCTGCATGTCGTAGAGTCCGGGCGGGCGGCCGAAGAGCCACCTGGCCGCAAGGATGGCGCCCCGCGCGAAGTTTCCGCGGGAGTGGGCCCGGTGGATGAATTCGAGGCGTTCTCCCGGTCCGGCGAAGATGACCATGTGGTCGCCGACCACGTCTCCGCCGCGGAGGGTCTGGATGCCGATCTCCTGAGCGGCGCGCTCTTCCATGACGCCGTGCCGCTCGTACCGGGCGGCCTTCTCCAGGTCGCGTCCGAGGGCCTCGGCGACCACCTGGGCGAGGCGGATCGCCGTCCCGCTCGGCGCGTCCTTCTTCAGCCGGTGGTGCATCTCGACGATCTCCACGTCGTAGTTGTCTCCGAGGGCCTTGGCGGCGACGGCCAGGACCTTGAGAAGGACGTTGACGCCCACGCTCATGTTGGGCGCGAGGACGATCGGGATCTTTTCGGACGTCCGGCGGATTTCTTCCAACTGGTCCTTGCTGAAGCCGGTCGTGCCGATGACGGCCGGGACCTTGTTCTCGGCGGCGGGGCCGAGGTGCTCGATCGTTCCTTCCGGCGTCGTGAAGTCGATCATCGCCGAGGCCCCGGGCAGGACGGCTTCCAGCCTGTCGGTCAGGAGGACTCCCACCTTGCCCCGGCCGATCAACTCCCCGATGTCCTTGCCAAAGGAGGGGTGCCCTTTCCTCTCTGTCGCCCCGCCCATCTTCAGGTCGCGGGCGTCCAGGACCGCCGAGACGATCTGGGAACCCATTCGGCCGGCCGCGCCGGTTACGACGATTCGGTTCATTTTTCGGAGACCCTCACGCGCGGACCAGCCCGGCGGCCCGCAGGGCGGTCCGGAGCTTTTCCTTGTTCCCTTCTCCCATGGGAGAGAGGGGGAGACGCATTTCGTCCGAGCACCGGCCCATGAGCGAGAGGGCCGTCTTCACCGGGATCGGGTTCGTCTCCAGGAACATCGCCCGGTTCAGCGGCTGGAGGGACTGATGGACGCGGAGCGCCTCGTCCCGGTCTCCGCGCGTCCAAGCGTCGTAGAGAGCCGCGATCCGATCCGGGGCGACGTTGGCGGTGACGGAGATGACGCCGACCCCGCCAACGGCGAGCGTCGGGAGAAAGGTCATGTCGTCGCCCGAGATGACGGCGAACTCCGGTCCGCACCTCTCGATCACTTCGCTGATCTGGTCGAGGTTCGCCGTCGCCTCCTTGATCCCGACGATCCGGGGATGGCGCGAGAGCTCCTCCACCGCGGCCGGCATCATGTTCACCGCCGTCCGTCCCGGGACGTTGTAGAGGACGATGGGAATGTCCACCGCGTCGGCGACGGTTCGGAAGTGGCGGATCAGACCGTCCTGGGTCGGCTTGTTGTAGTACGGCGTGATGAGGAGGGCGCCGTCCGCTCCCGCCGACTTCGCGTGCCGGGTCAGGGCGACGGCCTCGTCCGTCGCGTTGGACCCGGTTCCCGCGAGGACGGGGACGCGCTTCGCGGCGGCCTTGACGACGATCTCCACGACGCGGCCGTGCTCGTCGTGCGAAAGCGTGGCCGATTCGCCCGTCGTCCCGCACGGCACGATCCCGTCCGTCCCGGCGGCGATTTGGAATTCCACGAGGGCCCGGAGGGTTTCCTCGTCGACTCTCCCGTTCTTGAAGGGCGTCACAATGGCGACGTAGGCGCCCGCAAAGCGTGGACTCATTCCCAGGCCTCCCGCATGATCTCGCCCTTGCACACGATCCGGGCGTCTCCTTCCAGGTCGATGTCGCCGAACGTTCCGTTCGAGCGGGCGAAGTGGACGCTGAGGCCGATGCCGCTCCGGGCGGTGAGCGTCACGGGCGAGTCCACGAGACCTCGCGCGGCGGCCACGACGGCCGAGGCGACCGACCCGGTGCCGCAGGCGAGCGTTTCCCCTTCGACGCCCCGTTCGTAGGTCCGGATCCGCATCGCGTGGCGTCCGTCCACGCGGACGAAGTTGGCGTTGGCGCCGGCCGGGGCGAACTCGGGATGGAACCGGATCACGCGCCCCATTCCGGGGACGTCAACCGAATCGGGATTGTCGACGAACACCACCGCGTGGGGAACGCCGGTGTTCACGAAATGGGCCGCGACCTCCGCGTCGCCGTTCATCTGAAGGCGGATCCCGAGGGTGAGCCCCCGCGGGTCCGTGAGCCGGACGCGGACCCGCGCGCCGGCGACTTCGGCCCGAATGGGCCCCGCGATCGTCTCGAACGTCATCCGGGCGGGGGCGATCCCGTTCAGATGGGCGAACCGGGCGGCGCACCGCGCGCCGTTGCCGCACATCTCCGCCTCCGATCCGTCGGCGTTGAAGAAACGCCACTTGAAATCGGCCCGGTCCGACGGCTCGATCAGGATCAGTCCGTCCGCCCCGAGCGAGACGCGGGGGGCGCAGAGACGCGGAACGAGGGGCCGAATCTCGTCCGCGGAAACGAGCCCCGCCCTGTTGTCGATGATGATGAAGTCGTTTCCCGCTCCCGACATCTTCCAGAACGGGATCGAATCGGGGAGACGGGTCACGACGCCTTCTTCTTGGCGGCGAGCCGGTAGCTGAACATGCCAAGGAGCTTGTTGATCGGGTGATCCCGGTCCAGGGACCCGATGACGGGCTTCCGGCGGGGCTGGAGCTTCTTCAGCATCGAGAGGAGCTCGCGGTGGCCGTTCTCCGCCACGAGGCCCCGGCGGAGGACATCGACGGCCTCGTCCTTCCGGCGCGACTTCTCGTACACCGTGGCCAGATTGACGTACCACTGCCCGACGTAAGGCTGTTCGTCGATCGCCTTCCGGCAAAGCTCGAGCGCCTTCTTCACGTCGCGCCGGACCAGGGCCGTCAGGACGCCGATATAGGAGACAAAGCGCGGATCTCCCGGGGCGAGATCGAGCCCTTTCTCGAACACCGTCAGGGCCTGGCCGAAGTAGCCGCCGCGGTACAGGGTCTGCCCCAGCTTGTAGAATTCCGCGGGCGTCTTGGGTTCCGCGTGGACCTTTTGCTCCGACATCCGTTCGGCTCCTTCCCGCTCAGGCCAGGAGAAGTTCCGGGACCTGTTCGCCCCGCACCAGGTCATCGAGCGTCTCCCGCTCGCGAACGACGAAAAAGCGGTCTCTCCGCACCATGACTTCAGGGACGCGGGGGCGGGAGTTGTAGTTGGACGACATCGTGAAGCCGTACGCGCCCGCGCTCATGACGGCGAGAAGGTCGCCGGAGGAGACGGGCGGGATCTCCCGGTCCTTGGCGAGAAAGTCGCCCGACTCGCAGATCGGTCCCACGATGTCGGCCTTCACGGGCCTCCCCCCCCTTTCCCGGACGGGGACGATGGCGTGATACGCCCCGTACAGAGAGGGGCGCGTGAGATCGTTCATGGCGGCGTCGACGATGACGAACGTCTTCCCGCCGGAGCGCTTCACGTAGAGGACGCGCGTCACCAGGATGCCGGCGTTTCCGACGAGCGCCCGGCCCGGTTCCAGGACGAGCGTGCAGTCGAGGCCGTCCAAGAGCGGAAGAACGGCGTCGGCGAGCTCGTCCGGATGCGGAGGCGTCTCGTCCTTGTACACGATCCCGAGGCCGCCGCCGATGTCGATCTGGCGGATGTCGATTCCCTCCGCCCTCAGGCTCCTGACGAGATCGACGATCCGCGCGAGGGCGTCGGCGAACGGCTGAACCTCGGTGAGCTGTGAGCCGATGTGATGGTGGATGCCGACCAGGGAGAGATTCCCGAGTGTCCGGGCTTCCCGGTAGTGTTCCAGCGCCTCCTCGATCGCGATGCCGAACTTGTACTTCCTAAGGCCGGTCGAGATGTACGGATGGGTCTTGGGATCGATGTCCGGATTCACCCGGAGGGCGATCGGCGCCTTCGCGCCCATCTTTCCGGCGACTTCGTTGATCGCGACCAGCTCTTCGCGGGATTCGACGTTGAACATTCGGATTCCGGCCTCCAGCGCGGCCCGGATCTCGCTTCGCTTCTTGCCGACGCCGGCGAAAACGATCCGGTCGGCGGGGACGCCCGCCTTGAGAGCGCGGAAGAGCTCGCCCCCCGAGACGATATCGGCCCCCCCTCCTTCCTTCGCGAATAGGGAGAGGACGGCGAGATTCGAGTTCGCCTTGACGGCGAAGCACGTCAAATGGGGCATCCCGCCGAAGGCCCCGTCGAACGCCCGGAAGTTGGCGGTCAGCGCCTCGTGGCTGTAGAGGTAGAAGGGCGTGTCGATCCGGTCCGCGATGGCGGTGACGGAGACGTCCTCGGCGTGAAAAGAGCCGTTTCGGTGTTCGAATGATGACAAGACGCTGCACCTCTTCATCGAGCGGATACGGACCTATCGGGCGCGCAAGTCCAAGCGGATCGCCGGGTTACGCGCGTCCGAATATATCAGCCGGGACGGGGGTTTTCAATACTCTTTGTGGTCGGTGAACGTTTGAATCGGTGAATGGGTGAATGGGTGAATCGAACCCCCTCCCCTTTGTAAGGCCCCGAAGTCACTCGGGCCAGGAGAGGCTGGGTGGGGTAGAGACGGGGAATTCTACCTCCCCTCACCCCTCCTTACAAAGGAGGGGGAGGCCAGCGGGATGATTGAATAGATCTTCATCATCTCTTCCGAACGGAGACCTTGGCGGGGGATGACGGCGGCGATTCGTTCGGCGGTTTGGCGCGGTCGAAGGACGTGACTGTGTAGATGTACGTGACGCCGGCGCGGACGGTCTTGTCTTCGTAGGCCGTTTGGCCGGCGGCGGCCGTGGCGATCTTCCGGCTCCGCCCGCCCGCCTCGTCGCTTCGGTAGATGCGATACCCGGCGACGTCTTCCTCGGGACTCGGCGACCAGGAGAGCCGGGCGCGGCCGGGCGCCGCTGTCGCCTTGAGATCGCGGGGAGGAGACGGGGGCGTCTTGTCAATCGTCACTAGGGAGATGGATGCGGACCGCTCGCCCGCGTGCCACGGGGCCCTCGCCCCCGCGACGGCGGCGACAGAATAGGTGTAGCTGAGGCCCGGCGAAAGGTGGATGTCGGTGAACGCCGGCTCGCGGACGGGCTCCGGCGACACCAGAACTTCGCGCGCGTACTTTTCCGACGACCGGTAGACGAGATATCCCGAGACAGCGGCCCGACCTTCCTCCGTCGCGGGAGGGGTCCACTTGAGCGCGGCCGTGTCCTCCCCCGGCGCGGCGGAAAGACCGGTGGGCTGTCCGGGAGGGAGAGTGAGCGCGACCAGAACGGCCTTGGAGGTCTTTCCCTTGTAGTCCCTCTTCGTGACCGCCGCGACTTGGTACGAGTACGTTCGTCCGTGGGGGAGTCCGCCGGGATATAGACTGCCGCCCCGGTCCTCGAACCGGATGCGGTTTCCTTCCATCTCGCCGGGCTTGGGATCGTCGAGGTCGACCCGGCCGGCCGGCTGGTGCTCGCACTCGCACTTGTCTCCCTTCGCTCCGGGAGGGACTTCTCCGCGAAGGATGATGAATCCTGAGAGGTCGACGGCGAGCGTGCCGTCCGTATTCTTGCGCGGCTTTGTCCATGCCAGGGATACGTTCCTGCCGTGGGGGGCCGCTTCAAGGTCGGTCACAGCCTCGGGAACGACCGAGCCGGGAACGATGGGGGGGCCCTTCTTTCCGCAGGACAAGGATGCGGCGCCGAGCAGGAGAACGATCGTGGCGGTGAGGAGGGATGTCGTCGTCCCCCTCCCCCTTGAGGGGGGAGGGCTGGGGTGGGGGTGAGAAGAAGGAGTGCCCGCCGATCGCCCCCCCACCTTCATCCTCCCCCGCGAGGGGGGAGGATATGATTGGGTCAGGCGTCTGCCGTCTCTGGGAGGGAGCTGCATTATCATCGGTCCTCGGCCAGACGCCGCTCCCAGAACTCGATCTGGGCCGAGACGGAGGATGCCGACGTTCCTCCGGGGCTCTTCCGCCGGCGGATCGAATCGAGGGGGTCGACGCGCTTGAGCGATTTCCGGTCGAACGCCGGTTCGTGCCGCCTGAGATCGGCCAGGGTCAATTGGTCGAGCGTCCGGCCCCTTTCCTGGCACTCGCGGACGATTCCTCCAACGACTTCGTGGGCCGTCCGGAAGGGGACGCCTTTCTCCACGAGATCGTCCGCGAGGTCGGTGGCCGTCATGAATCCTTCGCGGACAGCGGCCCTCATCCTTTGTTCGTCGAACGAGATCGAGCTGACGAGGGCCGTCATGACGGCGAGCGTCCGCCCGACGGCGTCGGCCGTGTCGAAGAGGGGCTCCTTGTCCTCCTGCATATCCCTGTTGTAGCTGAGCGGCAGTCCCTTCATCACCGTGAGAAGAGCGATGAAGTTTCCCGCCGTGCGGCCAGCCTTCCCGCGGGCGATCTCGGCCACGTCGGGGTTCTTCTTCTGGGGCATCAGGGAGGAGCCGGTGGCGAAGGAATCCGGGATGCGGACGAAGCCGAATTCGGCCGAGTTCCAGAGGACGATCTCCTCGGCCAGCCGGGAGATATGCACGGCCAGGATGGCCGCCCCCGCCAGGTATTCGAGGGCCGGGTCCCGATCCGACACGGCGTCCATCGAGTTCCGCGTGATCCGCGGGAATCCGAGCAGTTTCGCGGCGTAAGCCCGGTCGATGGGGTGAGGCGTTCCGGCCAGGGCGCCCGACCCCAGGGGCATGACGTTGATCCGCTTGAAGGCGTCGCGGAGGCGCTCCCGGTCCCGCTCCAGCATCTCGACGTAAGCGAGAAGGTGGTGGGCGAGGAGGACCGGCTGGGCGCGCTGGAGGTGCGTGTACCCGGGCATGGCGGTCTCCTGGCCCCGGGAGGCCTGCATGAGGAGCGCCCGCTGAAGAGCGGCGATCTGGCGATCATTTTCGTGGACGACGTCCCGGAGGTAGAGCCTGAGGTCGAGAGCGACCTGGTCGTTCCGGCTCCGCGCCGTGTGAAGACGCCGCCCCGCGTCCCCAATCATCTCCGTGAGCCGGGCCTCGACGTTCATGTGGACGTCCTCGAGGTCCGTCCGCCACGTGAAGCGGCCCTCCTCGATTTCCCGCCGGATCTTCTCGAGCCCCCGGACGATCTTTGCGCCGTCGGTCTTCGAGATAATCCGGCACTTGGCGAGCATCTTGGCGTGGGCGATCGAGCCGGCGATGTCGTACGGGGCGAGCCGGTGATCGAACGAGACCGATTGCGTGTAGGTCTCGACGAGGGGGCTGGTCCTCTCTTTGAACCGGCCGGCCCATGGCTTGCGGGGCTTGCGGCGGGCGGGACGCGCCGAATTCCCCTCTCCCCTCGGGGGAGAGGGCGAGGGTGAGGGAGATTTCTTTCTTGTCCGGGAGGCGGGCGGCATCGGTTATCCTGGGTGCCCGCCCGGCTCGGGACCGCGCGGACGCCGTGGAGGCGTCTTGGCCTTGCGCGCCATCCGCTCGACCCGGAGGCGGAGGGCGTTCAGCCGGATGAATCCCTCGGCGTCCTTCTGGTTGTAGACCGCCTCCTCCTCGAACGTGGCGAGGTCGAGGTTGTAGAGCGACCGGGGCGCTTTCCTCCCGACGACCATGACGTTCCCCTTGTAGAGCTTGAGGCGCGCGGTCCCCGTCACGGGCTCCTGGATCGAGTCCACGAGCGCCTGGAGCGCCTCCCGCTCGGGCGCGAACCAGTAGCCGTAGTAGACCAGCTCCGCGTACTTCGGGACGACCTGATCCCGGAGGCGCATCACCTCGCGGTCGAGCGTGACCGATTCGACGGCGCGGTGGGCGGCGTGGAGGAGCGTTCCGCCGGGGGTCTCGTAGACGCCGCGCGACTTCATTCCCACGTACCGGTTCTCCACGAGGTCCACGCGGCCGATCCCGTGCTTCCCGCCCAGACGGTTGGCCTCGGCGAGGAGCGAGGCGGGGGAGAGCCGCTTTCCGTTGACCGCCGTGGGGTTTCCCTTCTCGTAGTCGAACGTGGCGTACTCCGGCCGATCGGGGGCTTTCTCGACGGGAACGGCCAGCGTGTGCATCTCCTTCGGAGGCTCGGTCCACGGGTCCTCCAGGATGCCGCCCTCGTAGGAGATATGGAAGAGATTGCGGTCCGTGGAGTACGGCTTCGCCTTCGTGACCGGGACGGGGATGCCGTGTTTCCGCGCGTAGTCGATGAGCGACCGGCGGGACTTGAATTCCCATTCCCGCCACGGCGCGACAATCTTGATCCGGGGGGCGAGGGCCATATACGTCAGCTCGAACCGGACCTGGTCGTTCCCCTTGCCCGTCGCGCCGTGGGCCACGGCGTCGGCTTTCTCCCGCCGGGCGATCTCGATCTGGGCCTTCGCGATGAGCGGCCGGGCGATCGACGTTCCGAGAAGGTAGCTTCCCTCGTAGACGGCGCCCGCGCGGAGCATGGGAAAGACGTAGTCGCGGACGAAGGTCTCCTTGAGGTCCTCGATGTAGACCTTCGATGCGCCCGTGGCGAGCGCCTTCTTCCGGACGGGCGCGAGCTCCTCTCCCTGGCCGAGATCGGCCGAGAAGGCGATCACCTCGCAGCCGTACCGCTCGATCAGCCACTTGATGATGACGGACGTATCGAGCCCGCCCGAGTAGGCGAGAACGACCTTGCGGATTGCTGCACTCATTCGAAGGTATTCTCCGTCATGTCAGCACTTTTTACCCTTTCCGCCCCGTCCGTTCAAACAAAAAATCAGCCAGACGGGCGAATTCGTCGAGGGAAAGAGTCTCTCCCCGCCGGGCCAGATCGATGTCCGCATCCTTCCCGGCGGCCGAGAGAGCTTCCGCGTCGGCGATGGACCGGAGAGCGTTCCGGAGCGTCTTCCGCCTTTGCCCGAAGGCGGCCCGGATGACGGAGAAGAGGAACCGTTCGTCTCGGACCTTCACGCGCGGGGCGGGGAGGGGAACGAGCCGGACAACGGCCGAGTCGACCTTGGGGGGCGGCGAGAACGCGCCAGGCGGGATCTTGAAGAGAATCTCCGCGTCCATGACGTACCGCACTGCGAGCGTGAGGGAGCCGTAGTCCTTCGTTCCGGGCGACGCCGTGATCCGGTCGGCCACCTCCTTCTGGAACATGAGCACGAGCCGGGAGAAGCGCGTGCGCTCCTCGACGAGCCGCATGAGGATCGCCGTGGCGACGTTGTATGGAAGGTTCGCCACGGCGGCCGATCCGAACGGGAGGCGGTGAAGCGGAAATGTCAGCGCATCGCCGCGGACGAGATGCACATTTCCCAGATCCCGCAGATCGGACTGGAGCGAAGGGATGAGCCGGCGGTCGAATTCGACGGCAAAGACGCAACCGGCCGCGCGGCCGAGGTGCCGCGTAAGATCGCCCCGGCCGGGACCGATCTCGATGACCGTGTCGGCGGGCGAGAGCCGGGCCGCGTCGACGATCTTCCGGAGGATGTTCGGGTCCGTGAGGAAGTGCTGGCCGAGGGACTTCTTCGGGGGGGCGCCGGCCGCCGTCCGGGCCTCGGACGCCGAATGTCTCACGCGTGGACGGAGAGGGAGTCGATGAAGGAGACGCCGGCCGAGCTCATCTCTTCAAGGGCGCGTTCGACGTCTCCGGGAGAGGCTTCGACCCCGCGGACGGCGTCCACGACGACGTAGACCTCGAACCCGTTCTTCTTCGCGTCGAGCGCCGTGGCCTTGACGCAGTAGTCCGTGGCGAGGCCGGTTACGAAGACCCTGCGGACGCCCAGGGTGTGAAGATATTCCGCGAGGGTCGTCCCCGCAAAGCCTGAGTAGGCTTCGGCGTTGGCCGTCGCGGCCTTGGAGACGATGTGCATGATCCGCTCGGCCCGGAGGCCGGGATGGAGCTCCGCGCCGTGGGTCGTCTGGACGCAGTGCGTGGGCCAGGGGCCGCCATGCTCCGCAAATGAAACATGGTTCGCGGGATGCCAGTCGCGCGTAGCGACGACGGTTTTCCAGGGAAGATCGAGCAGGCGGTTGACGACGGGGACGACGGCGTCGCCCTCGGGGACGGCAAGCGCCCCGCCGGGGCAGAAGTCGTTCTGCACGTCCACGACGATCAGCGCGTCGTTATCGGGATGGACGGTGGTGGACATGGCGCTCCCTGCCCTTTGGGTTTGGTCCGAGACGTATTCTACTCTTGAAGTCGCTGCGAAGGGAAGGGGTCGCGAAGGGGGGAAGGAACGAGGCGGGCGGAAGGGCGGGGGTCTCCCGCATTGATGAGATAGGCTAAGCCTGCCTCTTGGCGGCGAAAGTGTCCTTCGTAGCCGGAATCGAAAGTGCTTTCCTCGGAGACTTGTTCTGTCTTTGCAAATTTTTCTTCCACGGACCCTATCTCCCGCCTTCCTTATCCACGATAATCCGGCCGCCAGTATAGATGAAGCCTGCCCTTCGTTCCAGCGACGGAGATCCAGCGACGGAGATCCGCGTCTGGGCCGGGGGGCCAGGGGGCGAATTAATAGTTGACAAGATTACTTTGGAATAGGCTAGACTGGGGTTTGATTCGGGAACGGCAGGGTCGGGCGGTCCGCTTGGCCGGGAGGAACGGTTGAAGTTTTCGACGAAGGGCGAATACGGGGTCCGGGCGGTTTTCGAGATCGCGAAGCGGTACGGGAAGGGGCCGATCCCGATCCGGGAGATCGCGGAGCGCCAGGGGATCGACTCGGTCCCGTATCTTGAACAGCTCCTCAACAAGCTCGTCCGCGGCGGGATCGTCGAGAGCACGCGCGGGCCGGGGGGCGGTTACGTCCTGGCCCGGCACCCGGACGAAGTGACGGTGGGAGAGGTCATCCGCGTGCTCGAAGGGCCGATCGCGCCGATGGCCTGCCTCCTGCCCGACGATTCGTCCGCGGACTGCAGCCGGAGCGCGGCCTGCGCCACGCGTCTCCTCTGGAAGCGCGTGGGGGACCGGATCGAGGAAACGCTGAACGAGACGACGTTCGGGGACCTGTGGGCGGAAGAAGAAAAGCTCGTGCGGGGGAAGGTGAGGGCCAAGGTGACGGCGGGGTGACGGAAGGCGAGATTTGAAATTGAAAATTGGAAATTGGAAATTGGAAATTGGAAATCGAAAAGCAGGGAGGAATCGGCCATGAGAAAGGTGTTCTTCGATCACATCTCGACGACCCGGCCTCACGCGGAGGTCGTGGAGGCGATGATGCCGTTCTTCCGGGACCACTTCGGGAACGCCCTGAGTCTCCACCAGTTCGGGTCGGAGCCGAGGCGGGCCGTGGACGACGCGCGGGAGAAGGTCGCCGCGCTCATCGGGGCGGCGAAGCCGGACGAGATCATCTTCACGTCGAGCGGAACGGAAGCCAACAACCTGGCGCTCAAGGGGATCGCGATAGCCCAGCAGAAGCGGGGCAAGCACATCGTCGTCTCGGCGATCGAGCACTTCTCCGTCCTCCATTCCGCGCGTTCGCTCGAGAAGCTCGGCTGGAGCGTCACGACCGTTCCCGTGGACTCCACCGGGCTGGTGAATCCGGAGGAAGTCGCCAAGGCGATCACGAAGGAGACGGTCGTCGTCTCCGTGGGCCTCGCGAACAACGAGATCGGGACGATCCAGGACCTGGCGGCGGTATCGAAGGTCTGCAAGGAGAAGAACGTCCTCCTCCACACGGACGCGATCGCCGCGGTCGGCCACGTGCCCGTCAATGTTCAGGCTCTCGGCGTCGATCTACTCTCGATGGCGGCGCATCGCTTCTACGGGCCGAAGGGGGCAGGGGCGCTCTACGTTCGGAAGGGCGTGCGGATTTCTCCATTGATCGACGGAGGCATTCAGGAAAACGGCCGGCGGGCCGGGACGGAGGACGTGCCGGCGATCGTCGGTTTCGGCAAGGCGGCGGAGATCGCGAAGGCCAAGGCCCCGGAATGGGAAGCCTCCGTCAGCCGTCTGCGTGACCGCGTGATCGAGGGGATCAAGGAGCGGATCGACCACGTTTACTTCAACGGGCACCCGACCCGGCGGCATCCCGGGAACGTCTCGCTCTGCGTCAAGTACATCGAGGGCGAGGCGATGCTCCTCTTCCTCAACCAGCAGGGGATCGTGGCGTCGAGCGGCTCGACCTGCTCGTCGCGGGCGCTCAAGACGTCGCACGTTCTGACGGCGATCGGCGTGGACGCGGAGCTGGCGCAAGGCTCGCTCATGTTCACTCTGGGGATCGACAACGACGACGGGGACGTGGACGCGCTCCTGGAGGTCCTCCCGAAGGTCGTCGAGCGGCTGAGGATGATGTCGCCGCTCTATACGCCCGCCGAGGGGACGAAGGTATAGCGCGGTGAGCGCGGCGCCTGCGCTAACACCCCCATCCCGACCTTCCCCCGTCGAGGGGGAAGGGGGAGATTTCTTGAGAGAGTAGGGGCAAAATGATGCTCGATGTCAAACCGGATGCCACGGTCGATACCCGGGGGACGTACTGCCCCATGCCGATCGTCCTGGCGAAGCAGGCGATCGAAAAGCTGGCCGCTGGCGAGGTCCTTCAGGTCTTCTCGGACGACGACGGGGTGCTGAAGGATTTCCCGGACTGGTGCGCCCGAACCGGCCACGAGTATCTCGGGACGGTCGAGGAAGAGGGGGAGTACCGCTCGCTCATAAGACGGAGGGATTGGTGAATCGGTGAATCGGAGGAAAGCTGCCGGCGGCCCATAAAAAAGCTGGGGCGGTTTCGGCAAACCGCCCCAGCCTCTCTTGTAACTTAACCCTTAACCCCGCTTTTACTACTTCTTCCCCAGAGACCTCAGGTAGTTGACCACCGACCAGATGTCGTTTTCTTCGAGGACGATGTCCCAGCGGGGCATCATGCCTCGGCCGTTGGCCGTCTTGTAGGAGAGGTCCCCGTCCGAATTGGCGGCCATGTACTTCTTGTCGAGGAAGCTGGCCGGGGGAGGGTTCAGCGCCGAGGCCGAGGCGCCCTTTCCGTCGGCCTTCTCGCCGTGGCAGATGGCGCACCGCTCCGCGAAGATCTTCTTTCCCTTCCCGATCGAGGCGGCGTCCGCCTTGACCGGGTTCTTCTTCTTGGACTCCTCGGCCGGGACCTTCCACGGCTCGGCGCTCCAGGCCGCCGGGGCAACCGTCAGTCCCCACAGGGCCAGGGCAATCCCGAAGAGCTTGAATGTGCTGTGCTTCATGGCAAACCCTCCTTCGAATTCCACAATACTGTGTTTGGATGATGCCTTCTTGAAGAAACCTGGATATTGGTTGCGTTGCCGGACCACCTCCTCTGAACGGGTTGCGGGGGAAGCCGCGAAATATTAAGGAAGAGATCCGCTCTTGTCAACGGCCGGGGGGCTCATTTTTTCTCGCTCGGCCGGGGGCTTCCATCCCAGATCGACGTTTCGCCGCGCCGCTCCGTTCAATCGAACAAAACCCGGTAGAACGCCGTTTCTTTTTTGCCTTGACATGAAAGGGGGCGGTTTCTATAATCCGCCCCACTTTTTCACCGAACCCATCGGCAGAAAAAAGGCAGTCATCATAATCGCTTGTTGCACGATAAGCGGATCCGGGGTGGTTCTCCGGTGGGCGTTCGAATTCAGCTTCTCGAAGGGGGGGATGCCTGGGAAGAACGGCGAAGAAGGCACGCGCAACGCCATTCAGAAGAAGACCCGACAGAAGAAAAAACTAGAAAAATCAGAGAAGCCCCCCGGTTCCTGACGGGGGCGTTGGCTCGACTGCCATTCTATAAAATGGAGGGGGAATAATGAGTAACGGGGAGCGATCGCCCGCAGCTTTGATTATCGGTTTGATTCTGCTCGCCTATGCCTGGATTATCTCGGGAGCCTGGGTTGACCTTCCAAGCTGGCTCCATGCCGGCAAGACGATTAACACCCACGTCGGCGTCGCATGGTACGCCGGTCTTGTCATTGCGATCTTCGGCCTGTGGAACATGGTCCAGCCTCTCGCGGGGACCAAGCTCGACAACGTCCTCCGGGCGCCCATGGCGGGGATCGGCTACATCATGATCCTGGCCGTTATCGTCCGGTACTACGGAGAGCCGCTCTTCAAGCACTGGGGCAAGCTGGCGAAGCCGTCCCTGGGCTGGGACTTTTCTTCGGTTCTTAACTTCAACTACGTTCTCCTGGGAATCATCATCGGGGTCATCCTGACCAACACGATCGGGATCCCGAAGTGGGCCGCCTCTGGCGTCAAGACGGCGCGCCTGGCCCTCAAGACGGGCGTCATCACGCTGGGCACGATGTATTCGATCACCGAGCTCGCCTACCTCGGCCAGCTCTCCATCGTCATGATCGGCATCTTCGTCATGGGAACGACGATCATGACCCTCTGGCTCGGCGGCATCTTCGGCACCGACCGCTCGCTTACGGGAACCCTCTCGTCGGGGCTCGGAGTCTGCGGCGTCTCGGCGGTCGTGGCGGCCGCTCCCGTCGTCAAGGCCAAGTCGATCGACATGGCGTACTCGATCGGAACGGTCCTCCTGATCGGCGTGATCTTCCTCTTCATCTTCCCGCCCGTGGGGCAGATCTTCAGCATGTCGCCGATCCAGTTCGGCGCGTGGGCGGGGACAGGGATCCTCAACTCGGCGCAGGTCGCGGCGGCGGCCCTGATCTACGATCCGAAGGGGATCGAGACCTTGAAGGTCGCCGAGATCTTCAACATCACCCGCGTTCTCTTCCTGCCGCTCATCGTCATCCTGCTCGCCGTCTGGTTCGCCAAGGGCGAGGAAGAGGCCGAGGCCGGCGGAAAGGTCAGCATCGGGAAGGTCCTCATCGACAAATTCCCGGTCTTCGTCCTCGGGTTCATCCTGATGTTCGCGTTCAGCTCGACGGGCGTCTTCCGGCCCGCGGGGTACGAGCTCTACAAGGCCAAGAGCTACAACTTCTCGGCGGAAAAGAACAAGGACCCCAAGAAGCACATGATCAGCGCCGGCGACGCCGAGAAGCTGACGGCGTTCCTGGCGACCGGCAAGGTGAAGGATCCGGCCCAGAAGACGGCTCTCGAGAAGCTCGCGGCCGAGAAGCGGGTCACGAGCGCCGGTACGCTCGCGGCGATCCAGGATTCCCGCGGCGCACTGGACAAGGACACCAAGAAGATCGTGGACCACTCGATCAAGATCGCCCAGCACACGCCGAATGTCCAGAAGATCATCCGGGAGTACATGATCTGGTTCTTCGCGTACGGTTTGATCGGCCTGGGGATGCAGATCACCTGGTCGACCATGGCCCAGGCGGGCGGGAAAGCGGCGCTCATCGGCGCGATCGCCGGTGTCACGAAGGCCGTTCTCTCGCTCATCGTCGTGCTGGCTTTCATTACGATGACGGTCTAACCGTCTCGTCGACCGTTTAGGGAGGGAATCATGGCTGGACCAAGAACGACAGCGACAGAAGCGGAAGTCAAGGATCTGGAGGAAAGGGCCCTGTCCGTCTTCGCGTCCGAGCGGCGGGAAGACATGACGGCGCTCATCATCTCGTTCGTCCTCGCGATCATCATGATCGTGATGATTCAGGGGTAGTTCGCGTATAATCTCCCCTGGACTTGGTGCTGGGGAAGGGGCGGCCCGCCGGGTCGCCCCTTTTTTTTGGAGGAAAAAGTGGAAGGACCGATCTTGCTGGCGACGCATGGAACGGAGAACGCGGTCCGGGCCGAGGACGAAGCGTTCGAACTGAGCCGACAGCTGGGCCTGCCGGTGACCGCCCTCTACGTGGTCCACGAGAACTGGGCGAAGGTGATCGGCGCCGACTGGCTCACTTCGTACTCGACCCGGCGGACGTTCATCCGCCACGCGGAATCGGAGCTCAAGAAGCGGGCGGACGCCGTCCTGGACGCCGCGGCCGCGAAAGGGCGCGGGGCGGGCATCGAGGTCCGGCGCGTAATCCGGATCGGAGAGCCGGGCCAGGCGATTGGCGACGAGGCCCGCGAGATGAAGGCCGGACTGATCGTGATGGGCGGACGGGCGCGGAAGAGATCGAAGGAGTTCAAGGCGCGGATCAAGATGGACCGGTTCCTTCGCGAAGCGCCCTGTCCGGTCCTGGTTATTCCGTGACCGAAGGAAAAGGCTTTTTCTGGAGTGTCGCCGCCCTCCTCCGGCCGGCCGGCGCGGCGAGGGCGGCTCAGGTCTGGAAGGACCCGGTCGTTTTCCTGGGGTTCTCTCCGTACTGGGAGGTGCAGGCCGGCGAGGGTCCCGCCAAGAGCCGGCCAACGGACCGGCCTGCCGGCCTGCCATCAGGCCGGATCGTCCCGTACGCCGATTTCGAGCCGTGGAACTTCTCCGCCGCCTGGTCGGAGAGTGAAGCGGCGTGGACCTGGGAGGGAGTGCCGTGGCGCCGCGTCTCGCTCAGGGAGGAACCGCGCGGCGGGGAAATCGCGCTGACCATCACGGTGGAGTTCGCCGAGGAGCCCGATCCGGCCCTTCTGTTTCACTGGCAAACCTGGTTCCGGTCGCTCCGCGAGTACCTTCGGTTGTACGAACGCTGGGGGGTCTGGAACCGGCTCTGGCGCCTTTTCATGGAGCGCCTCTGGCTGTCGATGACGCCCTCCCAGAGAACGCAGGCCGTCCTCATCCTGAAGATCACGGCGCTCGAGTTCGTTCTTTTTCTCGCCGCCGTGGTGATCTTCCTGATCGCCTGGAGAGACTGATTCGCGCCTTGGGGTCCCCATTCCGGGGCCGTCTAGCGGCCCATCTCCCGGCCGCGCTTTCGGTCGCGCTTCTCGCTCTTGTCGCCCTCCTCTTCGCCGGCTCGGGTCCGGCCAGGGGAGTCCTGAACGTCGAAGGGCTCGACCGCTGGATCGGGCGCAACTGGTTCCTCGGCCATCGCTTTTTCCAAATGGACGGTGTTTTTCTTCCGTTCGTCCTGGGGTTTCTCCTGAGACGCATCCGCGCGTGGCCGGCATCGCTCCCGGAAGGCGGCTTCTTCGGCCGCTGGGCGCTGGTCATCGGCGTGGCGCTTCTCCCATTTTCCTTCGCCCTCGCGATTCCTCCCGGGCTGATCAATGGAGGAAGCCTCGCCCTGATGGCCGCGTTCCTCGCCGTTACGGCCGGCGGGGTTCTTGCGATCGGCTGGCTGATCGGATTCAGGGACGAGCGGGTGCCCGTGGCGGTGGCGTGCGCGCTTCCCGGGGTCGGAATGGCCGGCGCCGCGGGCGGTAGGGGAATCTGGAACCAGTCGGAGTCGGTCGTCCAGTGGATGGTTCTCTCGCTCTATGTCGTGGGGATCGTCAACGCGCTGGCCGTCCTTGGGATCTCGACTTGGCTGAACATCGGGAGCGCGGGGCACGGCGTCTGGCTGGGCATCTCGTCGGCGGGCCTGGGCCCGCTTCGCGCCGTCGCCCTCCTGATCGATCCCGGTTCTCCGGACGGGATTTCGACCGCCCTCGCGGCGGGGGAAGAGGTGTTCCGGCTGAGAATCCTCGGTTTCCCCTTTCTGGTCCTCTTGCTGGCGATCGTTCTCTTGCTCTGGCGTACGGGCCCCTGGGAGAAGGGGGGGCGGTGGGGTCTTCTGATCGTGGCGATCGGGGGAGGAGCCGCCTCGGTCCTCGTTCTGAACGAGGGGAAGGTCCCGCTGACTCTCGCGGACTGGCTCTCCTGGATCGGCCGGTTTCTCCTGGCGGCGGGGATGTTCCATCTCGGACTTCTGCCGACAAGGCTCTCCTGGCGGCGCGAGGGACGGTACGTCGCGGGTCTCGTCGCGCTCACCGGCGTGACGGCGCTTTGCGTGGGACTCGCCGCGGGCGCCGTCCTGTCACGATCGTTGACGCCGTGAAAATCGGTATGCCACAATCTCGGACAATCGTACTATCCGAGTCACCCCAATATGCGATCGCTTGTCCGTTCGGCCCGTTCCTCCCCCCCCCCCCACCTTGATCCTCCCCCGCAAGGGGGGAGGAGAGAATGAGGCGGGAGCGCCGATTTTCAAATGGATGGGAGGAAACCGGAAAGAAGTCAATCCCCTCCCCCTTGAAGGGGGAAGGGCGAGGGTGGGGGTGGTGAGGCGTGATGGTGACCCGAAAGATATCGGGACCACCTAGACAAAACGCGGAAGCGCCATGAAGGACATGCTGGGTCGTGAAGAACTGGTGACGTCGGCCGAGGCGGCCGATCGGATCGCGCGGGAGTTTCCGGTCCCGGGCCGCTCCGGGACGGAGAGGGTCCCTCTTGCGTCCGGGCTGGGAAGGGTCCTGGCCGAGGACCTGGCGAGCCCGGAAGACCTTCCGCCGTTCGATCGTTCCACGGTCGACGGATTCGCGCTCGCGGCGGCGGACACCTTCGGCGCGACGGACGCGATGCCGGCCTACCTGAAGCTTGCCGGGGAGGTGGCGATGGGCGAGCGCCCCGTCCTCCGCGTCGGGAAGGGGGAGACGGTCCGGATCTGGACGGGAGGGATGCTTCCCGAAGGGGCCGACGCCGTGATGATGCTCGAACATGCGAGCGTCATCGACCATGAGACGGTCGAGTGCGTTAAAGCCGTCGCCCCCGGGGAAAACGTGCTCTTCAGGGGAGAGGACGTGACGAACGGCGAAGCCGTCCTGCCAAGGGGGCACCGTCTCCGTCCCCAGGATCTGGGGGCGCTGGCCGGTCTCGGGATCGTCGAACTTCCCGTCTTCAAGAAGCCGCGCGTGGCCGTCCTCTCGACGGGGGACGAAATCGTTCCGGCGGAGGCCACGCCTTCTCTCGGCCAGATCCGGGACATCAACGCCTACACCCTGATTGGTCTGATCGCCGAGGCGGGGGGAGAGGCGCTTTACCGGGGGATCGTTCCGGACGACCGGGAGGCCCTTCGGCGGGCGATCGGATCGGCGCTCGATTCCGCCGACATCGTCGTCCTCTCCGGGGGAAGCTCAGTCGGCGTGAGGGACATGACGCCCGAAGTGTTGAACGAGATGGGCAAGCCGGGGGTCTTTCTTCACGGCGTCTCGATCCGCCCGGGAAAACCGGTGCTGGCGGCGAACATGGACGGGAAGCCCGTCTTTGGACTCCCCGGCAATCCGGCGGCGGTTGCCCTCACGTTCGAGTTGTTCGTCGAGCCCGTTATCAGAAGCTGGGCCGGCGAATTAGGGACGGAGTCCGCTTTTCTGCGGACGGTCCGGGCCCGTCTCGCGCGGCGCATTGCCTCGTCCATGGGGAGGGAGGACTATGTCCGCGTCCGCCTGGAGGAGAGGGACGGAGAGTGGTGGGCCGTGCCGGTCCTTGGGAAGTCGGGCTTGATCACGACGCTCGTGCGGGCGGGCGGGACAGTCGTGATTCCCCTGCACAAGACGGGATTCGAGGCGGGGGAGATCGTGGACGTGAGGCTGTTCGGGCAGCGCGGGTGAGAAGAACAAGAAATTGAAAATTGGAAATTGAAAATTGAAAATTGAAAATTGGAAAGTTGCGGAAGACCTCCTTCGTTTTCCAATTTCCAGTTTACAATTTGCAATTTACAATTTGTATTCGGGCTTTGTCCCTTAGGGTGGAGCGATGAAGCGGAATGTTTTTCTGGACAACACGCCTCTCAATGAGGCGCTCGCGCGCTGGACCGCGGCGCTTGAGCGCGCGGGCGCGGCGAACCCCCTGCCGGGGGAGGCCGTTTCCGTTGAGAGGTCGCGGGGGCGGGTCACGGCGGCGCCGGTGACGGCCTTGGTCTCTTCGCCTTCCTACCACGCCGCGGCCATGGACGGGTACGCCGTCCGGTTCGCCGACACGTTTGGGGCGACGGAGACACGGCCCAAGAGGCTTGCGATCGGCCGAGAGGCCTTTCCCGTCGATACGGGGGACCCCTTGCCGGAAGGGTGCAACGCCGTCGTCATGATCGAGCACGTCCAGCCGGTCGCAGGTCCCGGCGGCGATGCGATCGAGATCATCGAGTCCGTCACGCCGTGGCACCACGTCCGGACGACGGGCGAGGACATCGTGGCGACGGAGATGATCGTCCCGGAGAACCACGTTGTGCGGCCGGTGGACATCGGCGCCATGCTGGGCGCCGGGATTACGGAGATTTCGGTCCGTCGCCGTCCGCGCGTCGTGGTGATTCCCACGGGCGACGAGCTGATCCAGCCCGGAGAGCCGCCGGGGCCGGGGCGGATCGTCGAATTCAACTCCCGCGTTCTGTGCGGCTTGGTCGAGGAGTGGGGAGGCGAGCCGGTCCGGTCCGAGATCGTCCGGGACAACGTCGAATCGCTCCGGACGAGGATCCGCGAGGCCGTCGGGGAAGGGGACGTGGTCGTAGTAAACGCCGGCTCCTCCGCGGGTTCCGAAGACTACACGGTCCACGTCCTCCGAGAGCTTGGCGAGGTCGTCCTCCACGGCGTGAGCATCAAGCCGGGGAAACCGGTCATCCTGGCCCTTGTCTCAGGCAAGCCTGTCCTGGGCATACCCGGCTATCCCGTTTCGACCGTCCTCACGTTCGAGCTGTTCGGGAAGCCCCTGGTTTTCGCGCTCCAAGGAAGACGGGTCCCCCCGGCCGAGACGATCCGCGCGCGGATGTCGCGCCAGACGGCCTCGCCCCTCGGGCAGGAGGAGTTCCTCCGCGTCAAGGTGGGCCGTGTGGGGGAGAACGTCGTCGCCACGCCGATCTCGCGCGGCGCGGGCGTCCTCATGTCCCTCGTCCGGGCGGATGGGATCGTCCGGATCCCCGCCGCGTCCGAGGGCGTAGGCGCGGGAGTGGAAATAGACGTGGCCCTCCTGCGGCCCGCCGAGGAGATCTCGAAGACGGTCGTCTGCATCGGAAGCCACGACAACACGCTGGACCTGCTCGCCAACGCCCTCAAGAAACGCCATCCGGAGATGAGCCTCTCCTCGGCCCACGTCGGGAGCCTGGGCGGCCTCCTGGCCCTCAAGCGGGGGGAGGCCCACATCGCCGGAACGCACCTGCTCGACGAAGAGACGGGAACCTACAACGTCTCCTATCTCAAGAAAGTCCTTCCCGACAGGCGGATGACGCTCATCCGGCTGGTCGATCGTGAGCAGGGGTTTGTGGTTCCGCGGGGCAACCCGATGGGGATCAAGGGTTTCGACGATCTCGCCCGCCCGGATGTCGTCTACATCAACCGCCAGGCCGGCTCGGGGACGAGGCTCCTCCTCGACCACCACCTGAAGAAGAACGGGATCGATCCGGGGAAGGTGACGGGATACAACCACGAGGAATACACCCACATGGGCGTGGCCGCCGCCGTTCTTTCCGGCGCGGCAAGCACGGGGCTCGCCATCCTCGCCGCCGCCAGGGCGCTGGGCCTCGACTTCGTCCCCGTGGCCGTGGAGGAATACGACCTTGCGATCCCGCGGGAGTTCCTCGATCTGCCCATGGTCAAGGCTTTGCTGGAGAGCATTCGGATGGACCGGGGATTCAAGGACGCCGTCGTCGCTCTCGGAGGTTACAACGTCGAACGGATGGGGGAGGTCGTGTGGGAATCGTAGAGGGAAATTGGAAATCGGAAATCCGAAAGTCGAAGGTCGGGGGATGATCCGCCCCGCTTTCTTCGACGACGTGCGAAAGATCGCTCTGCGCGATCCGCTCGCCGAATTCCTCGGCGCGGCGGAGGGCGGCGTAATCGAGTACGGCTGCCTCGACGCGGTGAAGCTCGCCGGCCACTCCTGCCCCACGGTCGCCGCTGCCTATCTCATGACGCTCAAGGCGCTCACGCATCTTTACGGGGACGAACTCCCGGAGCGCGGCGCGGTGCGCGTGCTTTTCCGCGACGACATGACATCCGGCGTCACCGGCGTGATGGGGAATGTCGCGGGCCTTCTCACCGGGGCGGCTGGGCCGGGCGGCTTCAAGGGGATCGGCGGGCGCTTCGACAGGCGCGGCCTGCTGGTCTTTGGCGCGGGCATCGAGAGCGACGTGCGCTTCGAGCGCGTGGACGGCGGGGGCGGCGTGGATGCGGCGTTTCGGCCCGAAATCGTTCCGCCGGCTCCGGAGATGAGGGCGCTCATGCCGAAGGTCTTGAGCGGCGGCGCCGCGCCCGAGGAGCAGCGCGAGTTCGGTCGGCTGTGGCAGGAGCGCGTGAAGCGCATCCTGATCGATCATGCCGATGACCCGGCGCTCGTGATCTTGGGCTGAAAGGACCCGCGCTCGGGGCGGCGATCCCCCCCTGTCGCTCCGGGGGAACCGCCGCTTCCGGCGGGCATGGCTATCCGTTTAAGGTTAAGGGGCGGGCCGGACGCGATCGGCCGGGTTCGGTCCTTCCGGCCTGGCGGAACGTGAGGCCGCGGCCTCGATCGTTCCCGCCGAAACGCTTCGGGCGGCCGGATCGTTCCATCGGCGCCTGCCGGCGCGGCGCTCGGCTCGGCTCAAGACCGGGGATCACGAGGGACGGGATGGCGTGTCCGGTGAAACGCTCGATCTCTCTCACCTGCTGGAAATCGTCGGGCATGACAAACGAGATGGCGATCCCGTTGTTTCCCGCCCGGCCTGTGCGGCCGATGCGGTGCACGTAATCCGCCGCGGTTTTCGGCAGGTCAAAGTTGATGATGTGCGTGATGCCGCTCACGTCGATGCCGCGGGCCGCCACGTCGGTGGCCACGAGCAGGCGTACAGCACCCCCGCGCAGGCCCGCGATCGTCCTGTTTCGCGCGTTCTGATTCATGTTGCCATGGAGCGCCGCCGCCGCGTGGCCCTGCGCGTGCAGGGTCTTCGCGAGCCGGTCGGCTCCGCGTTTGGTGGCGGTGAAGACGATCGCTTTGCCGAGACCGGCGTCCGCCAGGTGGTGCGCGAGAAGACGGTGCTTGTGCGCCGCGTCATCCGCGTGGTGCAGACGCTGATCGATATTTTCGTGCCGCGTCTGGGGCGGCGTGATCTCGATTCGCTTCGGGTCCTTCAACAGGCGCTTGGCCAGGGCGGCGATGTTCCCTTCGAGCGTGGCGGAGAAGAGGAGCGTCTGGCGGCTTGCGGGCGTCGCGGCCGCGATCTGCTCCACGGCGTGGATGAAGCCCATGTCCAGCATGCGGTCGGCCTCGTCCAGGACCAGTATCTCGAGCCGAGAGAAATCGACCCGCCCGCATTTCATGTGGTCGAGGAGACGCCCCGGCGTCGCCACCAGGATGTCCAAAGGCTGGGACAAAAGCCGGTTCTGCGGCGGGTAGGGCATGCCGCCCACCACGGCGCCGGTTCTGAAGCGCGCATGACGGCCGTATCGGGAGGCGGCGTCCGTGACTTGCTGGGCGAGCTCGCGCGTCGGCGTGAGCACCAGCATCCGCGGACCGCGGGACTTGCCCGCGGACGGCGCGCCCAGACGCTGCAGGGCGGGGAGGACAAATGCGGCGGTTTTGCCGGTGCCGGTCTGGGCGGAGGCCATCAGGTCGCGTCCGCTCAAGACTTCCGGGATCGCTTGGGCTTGGATCGGGGTCGGCGTGTTGTAGCCGCTCTCGGCGATCGCTTTGAGCAGGGCCGGGTGTAAAGCCAGTTCTTCGAAGGTCACTTTGACTCCTTTTTGAGTTGCGTGGATAGATCCCGCGCCCGCGGAATTGGGGAGCCGGCTCCCGGCGAGGAGGAAACGGCATGGCACAACCCTGCTGGCGCAACCGCATCGTCGCCAACCGGTTGCTGAATTTTCAGACGGGACTGAAATCAGGATGGGTTAGAGAGCGATGAACGAAAGGCAGGACCGGACCTTGCGGCCGGTCGGCTGTCTGCTCCGTACTGGAGCGAGGCGTACACTATCATACTCATCCGAGGATTGCGAGCGAATTCTTTCGGGACGCTCGCGGATGCCGCCCATCGATTGTTCAGCGGGGGGCGTATGGCCATATGTCCCTACGACCACGATTCGCTATTGCCTCACGTTCAGGAACAGCAGGTGGGCAGGCACGGTGTGCTGCCCTACGGGGCTATTCGTAGCAGGGGGGCAGGCACGGTGTGCTGCCCTACGGGGCTTTTCGTAGGGCG
>CAKKSE010000097.1:47016-58045 GCA_919903025.1 Nitrospiria bacterium
TTCGTAGCAGGGGGGCAGGCACGGTGTGCTGCCCTACGGGGCTTTTCGTAGGGCGGGTCACTGAACCCGCCGCCCCTACTTCCCATCCTATTGCCTCACGTTCAGGAACAGATATCCGCCCGCCAGGATGAAGACGACGTTGGCGAACCAGGCGGCGGCGGCAGGGGGAAGGCGGTTCGCGTAGCCGAACGATACGCCCACCGAGAGAAGGACCCAGTAAATGAATCCGATGAAGACGGACAGGGCGATTCCCATGGCGACACCCGACGACCGCCCGTCCCGCAGGGCGTAGGGCACGCCGATCAGCGTCATGATGAAGCTCACGAACGAGTAGGAAACCTTCCGCTGGAAGTCGACGTCGGCCCGCACGAAGGGATACCCGCCGCGCATCAGGCGGTCCCGGTATTCGTGAAGTTCCGTGTAGCTCATCTGGTCGGGCCTCGTCTCGGCCTTGCGGAAGTCGGCCGGCTTCTCGCGAAGCGGCACGGGCGCGCGGACGAGCGGCCGTGTCTGGTAAGCTCCCGTCGGCATCAGGAGATACTCCCGTCCCCCGGCCAGAAACCATTGGCCGTTCTCCCACCTCAGCTCGCGGGCATCGACCCGGCGGAGCATCTTCATCTCCGGCGACATCTGGTAGAGATGGACGTCGTAGAGGGCGTCTTCGTCCGGCGAGATCAGGCCGACGTGCATCAGCGTCTGGTCGGGTCCGCGGAACCAGACCTTGTTCTGCCTGACCGTCTGGACGGGCCGGCGCTCGATGACGGTCTGGCGGATCATCGCGGCCTTCTGGTTCGTGTAGGGGACGAGCATCTCGTTGGCCACGATCGTCACGAGCGAGAGAATGAGCCCCAGCCCCAGGACCGGTCCGGCGATCCGCGGAAGGCCGATCCCCACGCTTCGGAAGGCGATGATCTCGCTGTGGCGCGAGAGGATTCCCAGCGAGATGATCGACGCCAGAAGGGCGGCGACCGGCGTCACTTCCATGTAGTGCTGGGGGATTCGAAGAGCGAAGAACGAGGCGATGGCTCCCCAGCCCGGGTTGTGCCGGAGGAGTTCGTCGATCGTTTCGAAAAGTTCCACGACCACGAGGGCCGCGACGAGACCGATGACGCACAGGGCGTAGATCCTAAGGAACTGGGCGGAGACGTACCGGGTGACGAGCTTCACGGGGTCTCCCTCGTCCAGAGGAAGCGGAAGGAGAAGGAGGGAGGGAGACCCGTTCGTGCCCTGTAAAGAAGGCCCGCGCCGAGCAGGCCCAGGATGACGTTCGGGCTCCACATGGCGATGCCGGGAGGGATCTTCCGGTCCACGGCCAGGTTCTCGCCGGCCGTAATGAAGACGTAGTAGACCATGATCACCGCGAGCGCGAGGCCGAAAGCGCTTCCCTTCCCCGAGCGCCGGGAGGTGAGGCCGAGAGGCATTCCGACGAGGCCGAAGACAAGGCACGCCGCCGGGATGGAGAACTTCTTGTGGATCTCGACGACGAGAGGGGAGGCGTTGCCGCCGGCGGCCTTCACGGTCGCGGCTTCCACGGAGAGCTCGGAGAGCGTTTTCTCGCGGCGGCCTTTCGGAATCGTCGTTGCCCCGCCGCGGGACCCGAAGAGATCGAGCTGGACGTCGTTGGACGCAAACGAGATGACGGGATACGCCTCCCGTTCCGGGACGAGCCGGTGGATCGCGCCGTCCGTGAGGCGGAGGGTCACGCGGAGAGAGTCCGGATCGGTCAGGAGGACCCCTTCCTTCGCGACGAGGATGTGGGGGTTCTTGGGCGTCCGCTCGTTCGAGATGAAGATGCCGCGAAGGCGGTTCCCTCCTTCGACGCCCTGGGCGTAGAGGACGAGCCCGTCGAACGCGTCGTTGAAGACGCCCTCGTGAATGCCCACCGTGGCCTTCGTCTTGACGACCTGGAACATGGTCTCCTTGAACGCCTGGTTTCCGGCGGGGAGAAGGGAGAGCATGATCCACAGCGTGATGGCGGCCCCGATGAGGCAGAACGAGAAGACGGATGGGACGAGCCGGCCGAGCGAGACGCCCGAGGCCGCCATGGCCGTGATCTCGCTTTCGGCGGAAAGGCGGCCGAACGCGATCAGGACGGCGACCAGAACCGCCATCGGGACCGTCACGGCGAAGAACGAAGGGAGGATGTAGAGAAAAAGGAGCCCGACCGTGCTGATGTCCACTCCCTTCAAGATGACCAGCTCCGTCAGCCGGAGGGCCCGGTCGGTCAGCATAATGAGGGTAAAGACCGTGAGGGCGAGGAAGAAGGGCGGGAAAAGCTCTTTGAGGAGGTAGCGGTCTACGAGGCGCATGTGTTGATTCCAGGCTGGACGAGGGAATCATACGGGAGGGGGTCTCCCTTTGCAAACGGGAAGTGGCGCGGGCGGAAGGGAGAGCGGACCCGCGAGGTCCGGATGGGGCCAAAACGGGTGCCGCCAAGAAAGGAAAAATTGCAATTGACACCCTGCCGGCCTCGTGCTAGTCTCCGCCCCGTTGCTGGGTATGACGTGCGAAAGCTCTGCATAGGACAAGAAGGCGAGCCGCAGGCGGACGAATAATCCGGTTGCGGCTTTTTTCGTCTGGAGCTCCGATGCGCACCCGCTCGGAGCGGAAGGAACCATAGAAGGAGGTGAGTTCTTAGATGGCAAAAGGAACGGTCAAGTGGTTCAACGACAGCAAGGGATTCGGGTTCATCGCTCAGGAGTCCGGGCCGGACGTGTTCGTCCACTACTCGGCGATCACCGGAGAGGGTTTCAAGACCCTCGCCGAGGGTCAGGCCGTGGAGTTCGAGATCACGCAAGGTCCGAAAGGTCCTCAGGCCTCCAACGTTCGAAAGGCTTAGGCAGTCTCCAGAGAGATTTCATAGAACGCTCGCCAAACCCCGGGGGAACCCTCCCGGGGTTTTTATTTTTTTCCCGCATACCTATGGTCCCAGGACGTCGTTCCACGTCCACCCCTTTGTCCCTCGGGCGCAGTTGTCCCAGTAGGCGCGGATCTCGTGCAGACCGTCGCCGAAGCCGTAGTTCGCGTAGAGCAGCCAGTGGATCAGTTCATGGCGGAGAACGGCGTTGTCGTCGTCGGCCATGACGATCCTGTTCTCCTTCGCGTCGTACCGGCCGGAGCATCGGACGCGGCGCTTGGTTTTTTTCTGAATCGGCTCCGAGCAGAGGATGAATCCCCGGCCGCTGGCCCAGCCGTCGGGCTCGATCACGGCTGATGGGTAGGGTTCGCGCGGAGCGGGCGGGGGGACGCCAAATGCCCGCGCGTGGGGAGCCAGGCAGTCGGCGGTCGCGCGGGCTTCGCGGACGATCTTCTCGGGAGCGATGGGCCACGACGCGCATCCCGCGCCGAGCAGTCCTGCAAGGAGGCCCGTGCAAAGCGGCATGTAACGACTGTGTCTTGCGTTCCGCGTGAACATTCGCGATCCTCGTCCCGTGGCGTCAGTTCTTCCCTGGATCGGTCCGCCGATGGCGGAGATGGGAGTGTGCCAGAAAGCCCCCGAAACGGCAACCTCGCCAGCTCGGGCCCAGCCCGGATTATTCGTGAATGCCGTCGCGAAACGCCAGAGACCGAAGCCCGCCGGGGTTTCTCGCAAGTGAGGCCGACGCAGGCATATTTGCAGTCTGTCGAGGAGGCCGAACGAGAAAGGCCCCGCCGGGCGAGAGGATCGGACGTTACAGCAGGTATTCATGAATAGTCCGGGCTAAGTTCCCACTTTGAGAAACTGCCTTCCCGGCGCCGTCGACAAGGGAGGCGAAGAGGCTGTAACCCATTGAATCCGTTGGCTCTAATCAGCATGGGGCATGGTGCCATTCTTGAAAGCTGGAAACGTATCGGGATGCGCGCGTCTCGCCTGGGACGGCCGTCTCGGGGGACCTGGTGCGGAAGCGACCGATCTTGGACGTCACAATGTCCCGAAACCGCAGGCCTTCCATGATAATATTGAATCAGGAACAGCGCTTATGACACCTTTCCGACACGGGAAGAAAGAGGCCGGTTTCACGCTTGTGGAGCTTGTCCTCATCATTGTCATCCTCGGCATCCTGGCCGTTTTCGCGGTTCCGCGCATGGTGGACACGACGGCCACAAAGGCCGCGGCCGCGGCGCGGAAGCTGCAGTCGGACATCGCCTACGCCCAGGAGCTGGCGATGACGCGGAACGTGCGGTACAGGGTCTATGTGAACGCCGCTCCCGCTCCCGCGGCCGGGTACGCCGTGACGGACAGCGCCGGCAACCCCGCTCCGGACCCGGCGGGCGGGAATCTTTCCGTTACGCTCAACTCCGGGAGCTACGCTGGGATTACGATCTCCGGCGGGTTCTCCGGATCGTTCATCGAGTTCAACACGCTGGGCGTTCCTTACAACAGCGGAGGAGCGCCCCTCGGCGCCGCGTCAACGCTGACGGTCAACGCGAACGCGGCGCCGGAGCGGACCGTGACAATCCAGCCTCAGACGGGAAAGGTGAGCTCGCCATGAAGCAGGCGAAATCCCGGTCGAATGGGCAGAAGTTGAGGCGACTGGCCCAGCGGTACGGCGTCTCGCTCCTCGTTCTCTTTGGATCTGAGGCGAAGGGCGCAAGGAGGGAAGACAGCGACGTTGACCTTGCCGTGTGGATTGAGAAAAAGCTGTCCCCTGGACGAGAGATCGCGCTCATGGCTGAGATGAGCGGTCTGTTTCCCGGACGGACGACCGATGTCGCGATTCTCAACGAGTCTTCGCCGCTCCTGAGGTTCGAGGTCTCGAAAGCCGGTGTGCCCCTTTACGAAGAGCGTCCGGGCGCCTTTCTCCGGTTTCAATTGATGGCTGTTCGACAGTACTGGGAGACGGAGAAATTCCGCCGGATGCGGGCGAGTTTCCTTCGGCGGGCGGCGGAGGCCAGATGAGCCGGTCGGAAGAGGCGATCATACGCGAGAAACTGCTCCTGCTGGATCAGTATCTGCGGGAACTCGGGACGGTGAAGGACATCTCCTTCGCGGCGTATCAGAAGTCTCCAATGACCAGGCGCGGCGTGGAGCGCCTTCTTCAGCTTCTCGTCGAGGTGGCGAGCGATGTGAACGGCCTTCTTCTCTCGCGCAGGGGCGCCGTGCCTCCGGACAGCTACTACAGGAGCTTCATCGCCGCGGGGGAGGGCGGGGTTATCCCCAAGCCGCTCGCGCGGGCGCTTGCCCCGAGCGCGGGCCTCAGGAACCGCATCGTCCACGAATACGGGGAGTACAAGGACAGTCTCGTGCATCCAAATATCGCACGGATGTATCGGCTGTACGGCCAATACTTGAAGCTGGTTGAGCGGGCGATTCGCCCGCCGGAGAAGAAGAAATGAGGACACGCCGGCCGGGTCTCCGGCATCAAGGCGGGTTCACGCTCGTCGAGACGGTGATTACGATCGTCGTCGTCGGGATCGCCTTCGTCGTCCTCCTGTCGTTCACTCAGAGCCTGCGGAGCAGTGCCGACCCGGTCCTCGTCCAACAGGCCGTCGCCCTGTCGCAGGAGAGGCTCGATCAGATCATCGCGGATCGGCGCGACACGACGACGCCCCGGGGGTTTAGCTACGCCACCAATCCGGCCAATTATCCGGCGGAGGCGCCGGTGACCGGGTTCTCGGCCTTCAACCGGTCGGTCGCCATTGCCTGCTTCAATGCCGCCCTGTTTACCGGGGCAGGGACGGCTCCCGCTCCAGACTGCTCGGCCAGCAACTACGCCCGGGTTACGGTGACGGTAACGAGCTCGGGCTCCGGGAGCCTCAATGTCGTGACCCTGTTGGGGAACTACTAGCTTCAGAACTAGTGAGGGGGCGGCATGACAGCGAATGGAACGGTGGAGGAAATGCCATGAAGGCGCTGGATATTTGGAAAGAGAGGCACCCTCGCGATGCGGAACTGCTGTCTCGATGTCGGGATGCAGTCAAGGCGGTGGCGCCAAGCGCCGAGGTTGTTCTTTATGGATCGCGTGCTCGTGGAGAGGCATCGCCCGAATCGGACTACGATCTGCTGGTACTCGTGGACGGTCCTGTGGATCGTGATCTCGAAAACCGGATCGGCGACCGGCTGTATGACCTGGAACTCGAAACGGGGTCCGTGGTCAGCTTGATCGTGTACGAGAAAGGCTTCTGGGAGACATCGCTTTGCAAGGCGATGCCGCTCCATCGAAATGTGGATCGTGAGGGGGTCAAGTTGTGAAGCCAGAGGAGCGAGAGCTCGTTCGCTACCGCCTCGAGCGGGTGGAGAAACGGCTGGAGGAATCCGGCCAGGCCGGCTTCACGCTCATCGAGATGGTCATCACGATCGTCGTGATCGGGATCATCGCCGGAATCTCCGCGATGCTGATCCTCCAGGCCATGCGGGGCTACTCGGACCAAGACGCCCGGGCCGACCTCACGAATCAGGCGCGGCTGGCGGTCGAGCGGATGGCCCGCGAGATTCGGGAGATCCGCGACTGCACGGCAACGGATATCACCACGATGGTTCCCGGGACCCTTGCGTTCGTCGACAACACGGGAGCCGCGATCGCCTACACGACGGCGGGAACGGACCTGACGCGGAACGGGACGGCGCTGGCGTCCAGCGTCTCCGGGCTCACTTTCGGATACTCAAGGCGGAGCGGAGCGGCGGCCGGCGCGGCCGCTCAAGTCTGGAACATCGATGTCACGCTGACCGTCTCGCGGAGCGGGGAAACGCACACCCACCGGATCCGTGTGCATCCGCGCGGTTTTCAATCCGCGAGTTGTGGATGAGGAACGGGGAGGCACCACGACAGGGATATTGTGGGTGATCCGTCGGTTTGAGGTTCTCGGGGACACGTCGGGGGGCATTGCGGAGGGTCTAACATGGATTGGATTTCGCTCCTGCGAAAGCTCGGCATCGTGCGCTATGGTTCTAAGAGCGTCACGTACACCGGCGGCAAGGACATGCCCGCCGAGTTCCTGATTGACGGCGTCTACATCGCCGAGAAAGACCTGGTCCATAAGGAGGAATTTTGAGAAGCCGCGGTTCCCGCGAGCGGGACGGCCGGGGCCGAACGTCCGGCGCCGCGACGAGGTCATGAGTGAGTAGGGAAATAGAGTTTCTCTACCCGCTGACACGAGAGGGGACTGACAGGCTGCGGGTCATGGCTCGGACGGAAGCGGGTGTTATTCAGGGGTTTGTCGTGCAATACGAAGCGTATATCAAGGAGGTCTGGCGGCCGATCGTGCGGTTCGATACGATGCACGGGTTCGCGCACAAGGACATTCTTCACCCGGACGGAACGCAGGACAAGCAGCCGATGCGGTTCGGAGATTACAACATCGCGTTCACGTTTGCCATCCAAGACCTGAAAGGTTCTTGGCGCTGGTACCGGATGGGGTACGAGACGGAGGTGCAGTGATGGAACAGGTTGAGATCGCAAGGAGGAACTTGGACCTACTGAATGAGTTCATGCAGTACGCCTTCGAGCACCCGGGAGTTCTCGAGCAAATTCCGTCGGGGGCGGAGATGGTCATTCTTCCGGAGAACGACCCGGAACTGGCGGCCGAGAACACTCGGACCGTCCGCGCGCTTGAGGAGAAAGGGTCTCCGGTCGTGGTGGTGAAGCTGCGCCGGCGTGACCCCATCCCGGAGCCGAAGATCGAGGTGAAAGTCGGATAGAGTCGGATGGGATATAAAGGGCAAGGTGGATTGTCAGCGAGGAATTTCTTGCGAAGTCAGTCGAAGGAAGGGCAGAGGTCCTCGGGCGGTACGAGCGGTTGATCGAAGGGGAAGGGGCGTGAGAAGAGATATTTATCAATTTATCAACGTCCCCCTTGGGCTTGGGGAGCGCGGGGGGTCGATCATTGCGGCGGTCTTCCTGATCGTCGTAATCGGGTTCCTGGGCGCGATCGTCGTCTCCCTCGTCTCGACGCAGAGCTTCCAGTCCGTGGGGGAGCTCAACTCCACGCAGGCCTTCTACGCTGCTGATGGAGGAATTGAGCGAGGAATGCGTTATGTCGCAAGCAACGAAGACGGAACGCCAAGTTGGTCGGACAATGCTGGTATCACTGGTATTGAGTTGCCGAATCTTGCAAGTGTTGATCTTGGGACGGGTACATTCACACTCACGAGTCGGTATCCGACAACAGTCCTGCGAACGGCATTGCCGGCAAAGGTTGGGGGTCCCGTCGTCGTAACGCTGGATGTAGCAACTGCTCTTGACTTCCCAACAGCTGGAATTCGCATTGAAGTGGGGACCGAGGCCATAGACTGTACCGGAAAGAACGAGGCTACTCGCCAGTTGACGGGGTGCACGCGTCCGGGCGGGAATCAGCCCGCACATCCCGTTGGAGAAGTAGTTAGACCTGTAACACGGACAAACGGTGTGGTTAATGATACACAGACGACGATAAACGTGGACAACACTTGGCCGAATGACAAGTTTCTGGACATTGGCGTGATCATGATCGACAGCGAACAGATCTTCTGTAGGGTCAAGACAACTACCTCGTTCAGTAATTGCCAACGGGGCTTCAATGGGACGACAGCGGCGAATCACGGGAACAATCAGCCAGTATATCCGTATACGAATCAGGCCACATTGGTTTCGACCGGAAACAGAGCGACCCTGCTTAGTGGAGTTGCTCAACGAGTCGTTCAAGTGACGATATTCCAGTGAGGAGATATTGGTGTTGAAGATGTCGCGCGTGCCCGTGCTTCCTTCATCAATCATCCAATTGACAATGAGAGCCTGCTTGGTTTTCTTGGCAACTACGCAGACAGGGTGGGCGGAAGAGGTCGGTCTGGCGGCGGAACTCATGGACGTCGACTTCTCCCAGAAGGGCGTCGTGCAAATGGACGTGGAGGTCCGGAATCTGTCGGCCAAGGGGGAGGCGATTACGAAAGTCGCGATCCAGAGTCACCCTTGGCTGCACGTCTCTGACCCGGCGGGGAGTCCACTTCCTGGCTGGCAGGTTGAGCGGGCGAGCCACCTCGATGCGGTCTTCAAGGCGGACGAGCGCAAGGGTTTGCAGGCGCGTGCGGATGCCGTGTTCCGTGTTCGTCTGATCCGTCCGGCTCAGGAGGCTCTTGAGAACCTCTTTCAAGGAGGAGAAGAGGGGAAGACGCTCTTGCGCGTGACGGCGACGTTTGCCGGTGGGAGCACAGCGGTCGCCGACGTGCCGGTCCCGTTCCTGCCGGCGCTGGAATAGGCAGGACCAGGGCGACATGACCACGCCCACACGACCTCCCATCAATGGGGGTGTCGAATGAATCCGAAGTCCGGAACGAGGTCGGGATTCGTTCAAGCGAAACCCCGTCATGCCCGCGGAAGCGGGCATCCAGGATGAATCCCGGCCCCCTGGACCCCCGCTTTCGCGGGGGTGACGAGAACGGAGCAACCGCAGGAAGACTTCGACAGGTCGCATCGATGGCGGCAGTTGCATTCGGATCCGGAGTCCGATCGTTCATAGCCACGGCGGTAGCGGTTGTCGTAACTATGGCTGTGGCTTCTCCCGTATGGGCCGCGACGTTCACGGCTACCGCTGCGGCTGGAAGCGCCGTGACGATGGACGATCCCACCGGATCGGTCACGTTCACGATTACCAACACAACCGCCGGTCCGGCCCGATTTATCGACCGAGTGCGGTTCTACTTCACACGGACACAGTACTTCATCGCCCGCGGCACGACGGCGCCGACGAACTGGCGGGTCGCGGCAATCTCCAATCCTGCGGCCGGCGCGGAATCGTACGTCGAGTTCCGGGCCAACAACGCCGCGGCCCGAATTGCGCCCGGGGCTTCTCTCAGTTTCACGGTCATGCTCCAGGGGACGTCGTACGCGAACCTTCCCAGGAGCGCTGCGGATGCGACCGACCTCAACACCCGCGTCCGGTCGAGGGACAATACCGGTTTGTGGACGAACCAGACGGGCGTTGCCCCCTCCTGGGCGCGGAAGGCGCTAGCCCTCACGTTCCAGCCTTCGCCGCTTGGGTTGGGTCCCGGCCAGGCGCTGGGCTTGACGGCGCAAATCGAGAACAGATCGACGGCGGCTCAGGCGGCTTCGGTTGTCGCTAACCCGACGGGCGGATGCGGATCGAGCCCGAATCCGCCGTGTCCCAACTACTCAGGCTCCGCGTCGCTCTCCTCCCTGACGGGTCCGACGCCTGCGAGCCTCAACCTCGCGGCCGGCAGGCAGGATCCTATCGACTGGACGTTTACGGCCGGCTCCGGCACGGGGACGGTCTACTTCCGCGGGCGGGCGCAGAATGGGGCCACGGCCACGTCGATCGACGTTTCGTCTCCGGCGGTGACGATCGCGGCGCTCTCCGCCGCGCTCTCGCTCGATCCGTCGGCCGTCATTTCGGGCGGAGAAACGATCGTCCGGCTAGACGTGACGAACGGGGGGATCACGATTACGCTCACCTCGGCGATCGACGCGAGCGTGACGACGATTCCCGTGGCCGATACGTCGAACTTTCCGGCGAGCGCCGCGGGCTTCCTCCTGTACGTCGAGAACGAGCAGATCGCCTGCACGGGAAAGACGGCGGCGTCATTCACCGGATGCACGCGGGGCGTCAACGGGACGACGGCTGGTCCTCACTCGATCGGGACGATCGTCCGGACGGGTGTCTCGCTTGGCAATATCACGCCGACAATTACGGCGCCTGGAGGGAGTACGCTTCTTTCCGGCCCGACGCCGACAACCTTCCCTTCACTTGCGGTCGGGGTGACGGCGTCCTTCCTGTGGAGGTACCGGATCACCGGCGCGACGGGCTCGACGTTCACGTTCCAGGCGTCGGCCTCGGCGACTTCTCCGGCCGCGATCACTTCCAATACGGCGACAGTCTCCGGCACGATCGGCTCTCTCGTCGTGACGACGTCTCCGTCCACTGTATCGTCGGCGACTGCGCCGCTCTCGCTCGCCTTCACGCTCTCCAACCGCACGGGCGCGGCGCTCCGGTCCGTCTGCATGTACCAGCCGAACGCGACGTTCACGGCCGCGTACACGGGCGCCTCGTCGGCCTGCGGGAGCTGGACGGTTGCGCCGTTCGGCGGGGCGCGCCCGGGGGTCCGGTTCACGGCGAACAA
>CAKKSE010000098.1 GCA_919903025.1 Nitrospiria bacterium
GGTTTGCCGGGAAGGCGTTGATATGCACCCAATGCATCAACGTCCCTAAGTCCCCGCCTCTCGCCCGTCCTCTGGAAAGGCACGGCTACGGCCCGGTGGACTTCCGGAGGTACGATTCCGTGGCCTTGAGCAAGGCTTCGTGGCTTTGCCACCCCGAGTCGAGGAACTCCCGGATTCTGCGCCACCGGACGTCGAGGTATTCGTGGGCGAGGACGTTCCTGAGCCGCGCCCATCGGGCGAGGTCCTCCGCCAGCGCTTCGTCGAGAAAACCGCTCAGTGCGGGGAGCTGAAGGAAATACTCCTTGTACGTGGGAGGGATCGGAAGCCCCTCCGACACAAGAAGAATCTTGGCGATGTCGAGCGAGGCGTTCACAACGTTCTCGATACATCGCTCGAGATTCCTGCGAAGGTTCCGATCGCCCTGGTAGTCGGCTTGGCGTGTGCCCAGGAAACCCCGAAGGTCTCCCAGTTCCGTTTCCAGGAAGAAGCAGATCCGGGCGAGCCGCTCCTGTTCCTCTTTACCGAGAGGCATGCGCTTTGTCCCATTGCTTCCAGAAGTCGAGGTTGAAGTCGGTCAGGCTTTCCGCCTCCTCGGAGATTTCCAGCAGGTAGTCCAGGAAGAAGCCCCGGTCGCGGATGAGGAGAGGAGTTCCGCGAAGCGCGCTCCATGCGACCGCGGGCGCGGCCCTGTTGAGGACCACGAGGTCGACTTCCCGGCCCAGGAGGCGCTCCACGTCGGTCCAGATCGGCCCCTCCGCGTTTTCGTCGTCGAGGTACACGGCAACGTCCACGTCGGATTCCTCCGAGGCCTTGCCCCGGTCGAATGATCCAAACAGGAACGCCATGCGGATGTTCGGGTCATTGGAGAGATAAGATGACAGCAATTGCCGGGCCTGCTGGAGGTCTGAGGCAGTCGGCCGCTCGGTCCCCGGCACGGCCTAAAACCTCGCGCTCATGGCGAAGAAGGCGGCGATCTTCTCGTTGGTCTCGCGCAGGCGGGCGGAGAGGGTGCGGCAGAAGGTCCAGAGCATCTTGTAGGCGATCTCCTTGTTGAAGAACAGGAGCTCGTCCATCTCCGACTTGGAGATCGTCAGGAGATCGACGTCCGTGTTGGCGATGGCGTGGGCGGAGCGCGGGAAATCGTCGATCAGGGCCATCTCGCCGAAATAGTCGCCGGGCTTGAGGACCGCCAGGGCTTCCTCGCCGATGCCCGGGATGAACTTGGAGATTCGCACCTCCCCGTTCAGGACGATGTAGCACTTGTCGCCGAAGGTGCCCTCCTGGAAGATGACCGTCCCCTTGGCGGCGTTCTCTTCCTGGCAGATCCTTCGAACCTGCCGGAGATCGTCGTCCGTCAGCCCGTCGAAGAGCCGGATCTTCTTGAGAAGTTCGATCGCCATGTCCGCGGCTCCTATGAGAAACGGTCTCCCAGGTCGAACGCGTTGGGGATGATGTCGAGCAGGTCCCTTCCATCCTGGCGGCGGACCGTCACGACGTCGAACCGGCAAGCCCGGTTCTCGATCTTCTTGCGAATTATATAGGCTTGGGCGGCCCGGATCAATTTCAACTGTTTGGCCGGGTGGACGGCCAGCTCGGGGGCGCCGTAGGACCCGCTCGTTCGCGCCTTGACCTCCACGAAGACAACGGTCCCGCGGTGTAGGGCGATGATGTCGAGCTCCCCGACGGGGGTCCGGTAGTTCCTCTCGAGGACCCGGTATCCCCGCTTCTCGAGGAAGCGGGCCGCGATTTCCTCGCCGCTGTCGCCGAGTCGTTTCCTTCCATGGAACGGACTAGATCGGGACACCTCTCCGCATCTCGTCGAATAGGGGGTGCGTGCCGAGCTTCCAAAGGAAAACGCAGAATACGATGCTCGCAAGGCTCGCCAGGATGCCGACGGCGCCGAAGACGATGCCGGCGATGGCGAAGCCGCGGCCCGCGGGCGCCGCTTTCTCCTTCTGGATCGCCGCGAGCTCCATCCAGCCGAGAACGACCGCCGCGATCCCGAGGGGGATTCCGAGGAAGAAGCAGGGAGACCCGAAGGTGGACAGGAGTCCAAAGATGAGAGAGAGGATCGCGCGGGTCCCAGCGGGACGCCTCCCGACGCCCGGCGAAGGCGCGGCGGACGCGGGTACGGGTCCCGTCCGGCTGGGCGGCGTCGGGGGCGTGGTGGACTCGGGCGCTTCTCCAGGGCCCTGTTCCTCCTGGCTCATCGAGGACCCCGGCGTCCATCCGCCGTATTGTCTGCGGCCGGACTGAGGACGCCCCGGAAAGTCCGCCGATGGATAGGGCTGGGCCCGAACCGGCGAAGCGCGGCCAGATGGCCGGGCGTTCCGTACCCCTTGTGCCGGTCGAAGGCGTATTCCGGGTAGAGCCGATGGTAGCCGCTCATCAACCGGTCTCGCGTGACCTTGGCAATGACGGAAGCGGCGGCGATGGAAAGGATGAGGGCGTCCCCCCTGATGAAGGGAGTCTGGGGGATCGGCACGTCCGGCAGCCGGACGGCGTCGATCAGGATGTGCTCGGGCTGAACGGGGAGGTTCCGAACGGCTGAGGCCATGGCCAGGCGCGCCGCCTCCAGGATGTTGATTCGATCGATGGTCGGGGCGTCCACGATCCCGATTCCAACGCCCCGGGCCGATCCGCGGATCTTGTCGAAGAGCCGTTCGCGCGCGGCAGGCGAGAGGGTCTTCGAATCGCGAACGCCGGGGAGTTCCGTTCCCGGAGAGAGAATGACAGCCGCGGCGACCACCGGCCCCGCGAGGGGGCCTCGTCCCGCTTCATCGACGCCGGCGACGCTTTGGCAGCCTAGCCGCCACAGGATTTCCTCCTGTTCGGTCCCCGGAGGCGTCGCGCGCGCCATCGGCCGGCGTGGATCGCCCGCTACGCGCGGACGGCGGTTTCCTTCTCCCGGACCCGGGCCGCCTTGCCCACCCGGTCTCTCAGGTAGTAGAGCTTCGCGCGCCGGACGCGGCCCTTCTTCGCCACCTCGATCTTGTCCACGATCGGAGAATGGAGAGGAAGGATCCTTTCGACACCCACGCCGTACGAGACTTTCCGGACGGTGAAGGTCTCCCTGAGCCCTCCCCCGTTTCGCCGAATGACGGTTCCCTCGAAAATCTGGATCCGTTCCTTTTCCCCCTCGGTGACCTTGGTGTGAACACGGACCGTGTCGCCGATGGAGAAGGCGGGAAGGCCTTTTCTCAGTTGAGCGTTTTCGATAAGCGCAATCTTGTTCATGTCTGCCTCCCAGGCCCGCCTTCGGGCCCACCTCGTCGGATGAAGAGTCCGCAAGTTTACATTCGAACGCGGGGGGTGTCAACATCGTTATGGATCGTTGTCAAGCCAAGATAGAAATGTCCTCTTTCTCCCAAAGTAGAAATGTCCGGTT
>CAKKSE010000099.1:0-5227 GCA_919903025.1 Nitrospiria bacterium
CCGGCAGCGCCTTGCCCTGCTGGATGAGCTGGATCAGGTCGCGCTTTTCGGCGTCGGTGATGTCGTAGCTGGGTTTGGTCGGTTTGGTCATGGTCAGAAAACCGCTGTCATTGGATACTTCCGTTTCCTCGCAACCGGGGTTAGCAATAACCGACGGCGCCACATCAACAAGTTACCTTCTTTCATTGCTGCTCCCTATTGCTAACCGGATCGTTCCCAACGGCATCCTAGTTATTGGCTAGCGCCCAACGCGGGTAGCGCCGGGAACCCCGGTTGTGAATCTTTCCTTCCTCCCGCAACGCGGCCAGGAGATTGCGCACCTTGTTTTCCTTTTGCGCCGGATTGAGATTGTCCGGCAGCTTGGTGACGAGCAGATCCCGAATCTCGCGCGTGGTGGCATGCTTCCATTGCGCGATGTAGTCGAGAATGAGCTTGCGATAGTGCGCATCGTCCTGCCGCCGGGTGCGGATGTAGTCGACCTTATGTCCGGTGGCTTCCGCCACGCCGGCGGAAACATGCAGGGCAGGCCTGCGCCCTTCCACCAGGCCGCGTTTACGGAGTGACTTCAGCGTCGCCTCGTCGAGGGCAATGCCTTTTTGCACCCGGTCCAGGGCCAGGATGTCGCTCAAGGTGAAATCCGTGTGCGTCAGCAGAGCGCGGCTGTAGTTCTCGTCGATAAAGCGGCCTTGAATTCGCAGCTTCACGTGGCCTTTCTCGCCAAGATCGTAGTCCGGCAAGGGCAGATAGCGTCGTGCCTGACCACGGAACATCACCTCGCGGATACCGAAACCCATCGTGTCGATCATGCGCAACGTTGTCATGGCCTCGGCAAGGGAACGATTGCGGTAACGGCTGGGGGTACGATTACCGAGGATGTAGTCTTCCGGCTTGCCGTCGTAGAAACCCCCGGCGTTCTGAAATTCCAGTTCGCCCACGCGCTCGATGACCAGCGCGCGCTCACAACGAGTGTAATCCTGATGCGCAATACAGTTGTGGATCGCCTCGAGCACGATACGCTGGTCGTACTTGGACACATCAACTGGAATCAGCTGCCCCGGCGGCAGGAACGAAAGCCGCAGATTGCGGATGCGCTGGAACAAGCGGCTCGTTTCCAGCAGGAACGGCGGATGGAAATGCTCGTAGGCCAGTTCCGGACCCTCCAGCTTCCAGGAAATTTCCGCGACGTAAGGACTCAAGAAATGCGTGGACTGCGTACGCCCCAGCAGCAGTAACGCGGCGCGCGTGATGCCGCCCTGAATCGTCAACTTTGCGTGGTCGAGAAACGTGGCGTCGTCCCATGCGCGGATCGTTTCCGGCGGAATGCGGTCGCCGTATTTGGCGATGAATATCTCGCGTGCTTTGGCCAACGCTTCGGGATCGAGATCCAGCACCGTCGCTTTGGGGCATACCACAGCCGACCAGTCATCGGTCGCGCCTTGCCGGCGGATTTCATCGAGTTTGGCGAGGTCGAGTGCGGTGAGGCTTTCGCCATGACGGGCATAGTGGTGACCGTTCCACGCGATGGGGATGCCGCGCGGCGCGGCGGGTATCTCGAACAGCACGACACGGCCTTGCGGATTTTGCAGCTCGTGTATCTCGCGAAAGGTGACCGAGGGGTCGGTTCCTTGGGCAATCTGGTGTTTGAGATTATGCAATCGCTCCGAATTCTCGCGGTAGGTACTGCCGATGATTTTCCGTGTCTTGTTGTCTACACCAAACACGAGCCACCCGGATTCGCGCGCACGCAGATTGGCTTCGTTGCTGAGCGCGGAGAAGTACTTGCCAATGTCCGAGGTGGAGAAGTTATCGTTGGCATCCTTGAATTCGACGCACTCGCTCTCCCAATTTGCGAGCAGGGTTGCGAGCTGCTGCGGGAGCTGCTCGGGCATCATGGCACGTCCTGATAGTCCCGAAACCCGGCAGCAAGCGCGGCAAAAGTTTGTGGTGGGTTGCGCTCGTAGCCTTGCTGGTCCACGTACACGAAACGGTAGGCCGGGCCGCCCTCGGCCTGGCTCGCCTGCGTCGCATCCGCGCACCATTGGCTCAGCCGGGCCATCTTCTGCGGCAGATCGAGTTCCTCGCGGCCCTTGGTCTCAACAATCCAGACCGTGCCGTCGGCGGCCTTGACGATGAAATCCGGGATGTAAGTGGAAAGATCGCCGTCGGCCTTCACGTAGTCGATCTTGAAACCGACGGCGAGATAGTTCTTGGCAAAGGCGGTGACGTCCGGCGCGTTGTCGAGAAAAGCCGCGAAAGTCAGCTCGAAACCGCCGGCGCGCGGCTCGCCGACAATCTTGTTGAACACCGAATTCTTTGGGACCAAGTAAGGCCGGTGTTCCGTACGGAAGGGGCGGGTGTCGCGCAGGCGAATGCGGTCTTCGATGCGTGAGGTGCCGGTATCCTGTACGGTGAGGGCATTGATAGCCTTCTTGAAGGAATCGAACAGAATTTTCCCGGCGTCCGGCTCGGAGAGGTTGCGCAGAACAACCGGGTCTTCGAGATTCACCGGCGAGGATTCGAACAGATGTTCGGCCATGAAAGCCCGCACCTTGGGGTAGAGCAAGTCATAACCGCCCACGAGGCGCATATCCTTCAACAACTGCCGGGCGAAAAAGCCGACAACCGAGCGATAATCGGCCGGTCCGGCGCCGTCGAGCAGGATCGTATGGTGGACTTCGGAATCGAGCATGGTCTTGAAGACGATTTCGCGAGTCTGCTCAAGCGAGAAGGGCTTGAGCGGGAGCCTTGAATTGCCCAATCTGGCGGGATCGAGCGCGTCGAGGTCCTTGTATTCGCGGTTGAACCGGCGAGTAAGCCTCGGTAGTTCAATGTCCAAGGCATCGAGGTTCTTGTCCTTGTTCTGTGCATCCACTTCCACCACGAGTGACTCTTCGCGTCCGCCCACTCCACCCATCGGGCGGTATTCGAGTTGTACGCCCTCGCTCTGGATGGATTCGACAAATTCCATGAACGCCGGGGTGCCCATGACCGAGACGGCTTCCGGGATATCCGAACCGAAGTACATGCGGCGCAGACCACGGCCCAGCGTCTGCTCGGGGAGAATGTTCGCGGCGGCGGAATAGGCGCGCAGGCCGACGATGGTTGTAACGTTCCGCACGTCCCAACCCTCTTTGAGCATCAGCACCGAGACGATGGCCTTGTAAGGACTGGCCCAGGAATCAATCTCGTTAGACTGCTTGCGAAGCACTTCCAGCTCTTCCTTCTTCTTGCCGGTGGCGGACTCGGAGATTTCGCCATTGTTCTTGGTGTGGATGACGAGCACCGCGCCTTGCAGTTCGGGGCAGGTCTTTTCCAACCAGGCGCCCACCTCGTCACAGTTCTTGGTGTCGTCCACCATGACGAACAGCACCGCTTTCTTGCCCAGGGCCTCGTGCTCCTGATAGCTCTTGCGCCACTCTTCGATGCCGAGCTGTAGATAGTCCGCGTAACGTTCGGTGAAGATAGCGCTCTTGTGCTCCTGCAAACGGGCACGGCTGGCGGCGTCCGGCAACACCGGGTGCTTGACGACATTCTGGTGGATGGCCTCGACCAAAGGGTAGTCCGACACGGTCTGGATAAAGATGGCCCCGCTGTCATGCCGGGGCGTGGCGGTCACGTCTACCTGCAACGCCAGGCGGCCATCCTTCTGCAGCATCCGGTGGTGGATGTCCTGGATGCTCTTGAACCACGCCATGCGTGGGTCGTGGATGTGATGCGCTTCGTCGTTGAACACGACCAGCTCATCCAGCTCCCGGACGATTTCGCCGAGGTCGGCCTTGCTGTCGGTCGTCTTGCCGGCCGGCTTGGGACCGAAGGGCGAGAAGAAATAGTCGCGCAGGTCGTCATCGTCCAGAGACGGCTCGCGCACGTCGCCGAGAAAGATGCGGTGAATATTGGTGAGGAACAGGTTCCCGGTATCCCGCCGCACTCTCACGTCATCCTGAATGTGAAGGGTGATCTGGAAGTCATCGCGCCAGTTTCGGCCTTCGTGGCCGTTGTCCGGCAGAATCGGATCGTTGAAGAAGATGCGCAGGCCGTCAAAGTCGGCGCGCAGGCGGTCCAGGACAATGATGTTGGGCGCAATCAACAGGAAATTGCGGGCGAGCGCGGAATCGGCCTCGTAGAGCTTGTGAAAGTAGCTCCAGGCCATGAGCAAAGACAGCACCTTGGTCTTGCCCGCGCCGGTGGCCATCTTCACAACGTAACGCGGCCAGTCCTCGGCAAACATGCCGGCGGAAACGGCGCCGGACGCATCGAAGCGGAGCAGGTCGAATTTGTCCCTTACCTTGCGCGCGTCGTACAGCCATATCACCGTCTCAACGGCTTCGCGCTGGGCGAAGTAATAGCGGAATGGCGACCGCGTGCCATCCGCCTGCTCGGCCAGATGCTCGGTCTCGAACCACCAGTTCAACAACGCGCGCGAGGTGGGCGAGGCGCTTGCGTATCCCGCGGCTCGCCACGCCGCGACCTCGTTGCGAATCTTGGCGACCAGCGGCGGCAGCAACTTTTCATAGGCTGTGCTCCGCAGTTCTTCCGCCGCCGGGAACCAGCGTTGGTCTGGCAACAGTGCGGCATACGGCGATTTCGGGAAATCAGGATGAAGGGCCATGCGTCACTTGGTCGCGGGCTTCCCGTCTCTCCATGGGGCCTCATGGCATCGGTGAGTGTGCCGAATCGTACCACGGGGCCGGGGGAGTGTCCAGACGGGGGCGGGCGGAACTGGGCGGACGCTGCTCTCGGGCCTGTCTCAGGCCGGCGTGTCCCAAGAAGAGCAGAAATCAGATCGGCGAGTCCGGTCTAGACCGCCTCTTGCCCGCTTCACCGGGCCGCGATCGTTTCGAGCGTCCTTGCCCGAAATCCCACGATGGTAATGCCGACCACTTCTTTCTTGGCTTCATCGTAGCGGACGATGACCCCTCCCCCCACGTCCGTCCCGACCGCCGGCCTCGGCTCTCCGATGGAGATGTAGAGGACGTCCGCCTCCTCGTCGTAATCCCAGTTGAGCGCCGAAACGCTCTCCAGTATCTTCAACGCTTCCATATCGTGGCCCTCCTCTTCGATGGAGCGCTCGTGTAGTAGGCCGTGATGACGAAACCGTCGCGATCGGACGCCTCTTTGTACGCCGCGACGAGGTGCTTCCGGGTCAGGGGCGTTTCGGGATAGAAGCGGACGGCCAGAAGCTCGCCGAAATCGCCTGCCTGAATCATATCAGGGTCCGAGATCGTCT
>CAKKSE010000099.1:5327-10760 GCA_919903025.1 Nitrospiria bacterium
TTCCTTCTGGCTTTCCATTTCGGGATGGCGGCTTGCAATGTGCCGCCACCTCTCCTGCGAAATCCTGATCGGGACGGAGTTCCTTGTGTACACGATGATCATACCGATCCCCGTCGGGTCGTCCGGCTCCCGTGAAGAGAGCGTCGATTCCCTTGCTGGATGGGTTGTCAGGTCGCTCCATCGGGCCTCGTGGAATCGGTGAGCGGCCGAATCGTACCACGGGGCCGGGGGAGTGTCCAGGACTGGGGCGGTGTGGGTCGTCTCAACGGGGCCGCTATTCGGCGGCCAGTCTTAGGGTAGCTATCGTGATGAAGAGATGGGATGGGGTGCCTGGAAGGCGGCGAAAGAGGATCCGCAGAAAGGCATCGATTTGCTCAACGACAGGCTGGAACGTCAGCGCCACTCCCTGCCCTCAAGCGGCCTTGCCGCGGTACCAGCGGGAACCCTCCTTCAGTGCGCGATTTGGCTTGGGCGGCTGGTCGAGAGCCTTGCAGAGCGCATCCCAGTCGGCCGTGGACAGCGTGTGCTGTCCGTGCGTCTTGAGGGCTTGCTTTCCAGCCCCTCGTCGACCTGTCAACCGAGAAGATCGCTTCACGTATCCAGGTCCTTCACGAACTCCGCCCGCTCCTTGATGAACTGGAAGCGGGCCTTGACGTCCTTGCCCATGAGCGTCTCGAAGGCCTGGTCCGTCGCCACGGGGTCCTCGATCCGGACCTTGAGGAGCGTCCGGGTCCGCCGGTCCATCGTCGTCTCCTTGAGGATCTCGGCGTTCATCTCGCCGAGCCCCTTGAAGCGCGAGACCGTCGCGCCGTTCCCCCCCGTCCGCGCGAGGATCCGGTCCTTCTCCGCGTCGTCCATCGCGTACTCGACCTTCTTCCCCCGCTCGATCCGGTAAAGGGGCGGCATGGCCAGGTAGACGTGGCCGCGCCGGATCAGGTCGGGCAGGTGGCGGTAGAGGAGGGTGAGGAGGAGGACGGAGATGTGCGCGCCGTCGACGTCGGCGTCCGTCATCAGGATGATCCGCCGGTAGCGGAGTCTCTGGTAGTCGAACGCCGGGCCGATCCCGCACCCGAGGGCCGAGATGAGGTTCCCCACCTCGGCGTTCCCCCGGATCTTCTCCAGGGAGGCGACCTGCTCCACGTTCAGGATCTTCCCGCGAAGGGCGAGGACGGCCTGCGTCTTCCTGTCCCGGGCCATCTTGGCCGAGCCGCCGGCCGAGTCTCCCTCGACGATGAAGAGCTCGGAGGATTCCACGTCGGTTGTCGTGCAGTCGGCGAGCTTGCCGGGGAGCGCGAGCCTCGAGGAGGCCCCCGTCTTCCGGACGGCCTCCTTGGCCATGCGCGAGGCGACGCGCGCCTGGGCGGCGAGGATGACCCTGTTCGAGATCGCTTCGGCCGCGGACGGGTTCTCGTAGAGAAACGTCTCGAAAGAATGCTTCGCCAGGCTCGTGAGGGGCGCGACGATATCGGCGTTGTTGAGCTTCTCCTTCGTCTGCCCCTGGAATTCGGGGTTCGCGATCCGAAGGGCGAGCGCGCCGACCATCCCCTCCGTCACGTCGTCGGCCGTAAGGGTTCCGACTGTCTTCGGAAGAAGGTTCTTCTTCTCCATGAAGCCGCGGACGGCGGCCGTGAGGCCCGCCCGGACGGCTTGCTCGTGCGAGCCGCCGTCGACCGTGGCGATCGAGTTGACGTACGTGTGAAAGCGGGTGTCGGTCGAGGGCGTCCAGGCGAGGGCGATCTCCGCCTTCACCGGCTCTTCCCGGTCGATGTAAAAAGGAATGGCGGAGACAGGCTCCTGCCCGCGCGTGAGCCTGTCCAGGTAGTCCTTGAGCCCTTCGGCAAAGAGGAACGCCTGCTTTTCTCCCGCCTCCCGGTTCTCGCAGGCGACGGCGAGCCCCTTGTTCAAAAACGCCTTCGCCTCCGCCTGATCCAGGATCGTCTTCCAGTGGAAGTGCGTCTTCGGGAAGATCTGCGGGTCCGGCTTGAACGAGATCTGCGTCCCGCGCCGCCTTGCGGGGCCGACGGTCTTGACGGGGCCCGCCGCCTTCCCGCGCGCAAACGACTGACGGTATTCCTTCCCGTCCCGCCAGACGGTGGCCGTGAGCGACTCTGCAAGGGCGCAGACCACGGAAGCGCCGACGCCGTGGAGACCGCCGGAGGCGTGGTAAGCCCCCTCCTCGAACTTCCCGCCGGCGTGGAGCGTCGTGAGGATCGTTTCGAGGGCCGATTTCTTCGTCTTGGGGTGGATGTCGACGGGGATTCCCCGGCCGTTGTCCGCGATCGTGACGGAGCCGTCCTTCTCGAGGACGATCTCGATCTTCGTGCAGTGGCCGTTCTGGGCCTCGTCCACGGCGTTGTCCAGGACCTCCCAGACGAGGTGGTGCAGGCCGCGGATATCCGTCCCGCCGATGTACATCCCCGGCCGCCTGCGGACGGGCTCCAGCCCTTCGAGGACCGTGATGTCGGCCGCGACGTACTCCCCGGCGGGACGCTTTGCTGACTTCCCGGCGCGGCTCACGAGGACGCTCCTTCCGTCTCGGCGGGACGCCTGAGGTCGCGGATCGAGCGGGCGATTTTCTGGCCCGTGGCGCCCCTGTGGTGGGGGGTCAGGTCGGCGATTCTCATCTCCTTCGCCGATCCCTCTTCCGGGACGACCTCGATCGTCTCCTTCTTCCCGCCCGTGACAGCCGCGACCACCTCGGAGCCCTTCACGTTGACGAGCTTGACGCCCGTTCCGGCCCCGGCCAGAACCGGCGCCTCGCCGGCTGGGATTCGGAGACAACGCCCATCCCGAAGTCCCAGGACGATCTCCCGGCCGGTGACGGGGACGACGAGGGCCAAGCCGTCCCCCGCCTTCACGTTCATGAGCTTTCGCCCGGCCCGCGTCGTCTCCTCGGAGACATCCAGGCTCTCCGTCCGGAAGCCGACGCCCTGGCGGGTCACGAGGAGAAACTCCCGCGCCGGGGCGGGCTTCGCGAAGAGGTCCCCTTGACCGGGGGCCTCGCCTGCCGAGGGCGGCGCTCCGCTCATCGCCCCGATCACCCGCTCGCCGTCGCCCAGCTTGAAGAGATGCCCAAGCGCCTCACCGAATCCCGTCCCGGACGGGAGGCTCATCGCCTTCACGACGTAGACCTTTCCGGCCGACGTGAAGAAGGCAACCTTCTCGCGCGTGTTCCCGGGGACGGTCGTGAGAAGGTCGTCTCCTTCCTTGAACCGGAGTGTCTCGCCCAGCGTTTTCACTCTGCGGACCCAACCGTTCCGGCTCACGATCACCGTGCAAGGCTCGTGGATGACGAAATCGTCGGCCGTGAACTCGACCTCCTCCACCCGACCGAGCCTCGTCCGGCGCTTGTCGGCGTAAATCCCACGGATCTCCCGGAGCTCCCGGGCCACTTCTCCCCAACGGGACTTCTCCGTGGAGAGGATCTTCTCCAGGCGTTCCTTCTCCTCCCGCTTCTCCTTCCGCTCCTTCCGGATCTTCTCGACCTCCATCTCCACCAATGTGTGGAGGCGCCGCTCGAGGATCGCGTCGGCCTGGATATCGTCCAGCGAGAAGCCCTTCATGAGGCGTGTCCGGGCCTCGTCGCGCGTTTTCGACGAGCGGATGATCTTGATCGCCTTGTCGAGGTCCTTGTGGATCTTCTCGAAAGCCTCGAGCAGATGGAGACGCTCGGCCAGGAGACGGATCTCGTGGCGGATCCGCTTCGTCACGACGTCCAGGCGGAAGTCGAGGAAGTGCCGGAGAAGGGCGGGAAGCCCCATCCTCTCCGGCTCGCCGTTCGGCTTGAGGGCCGTGAAGTTCGCCGGGAACGACGCTTCGAGGTCCGTGTGCTTATAGAGGTAGGCCATCACGACGTCGGGCGAGACGTCCGCCTTGAGGTCCAGGACGATTCGGATGTCCGCCGTGCTCTCGTCCCGCGCCTCGGTCACCTGGGGGAGCTTCTTCTCCTGGATGAGGGCGTAAATCTTCTCGAGGAGCTTCGCCTTGTTGATCGTGTAGGGGATAGACGAGATGACGATGGCGCTCCGCCCGCGGTCCCGGCTCTCGACCTCGTACTCGCCGCGGACGCGGAACGATCCCTGGCCGGTGCGGTAGGTCTCCGCGATCTCGGCCCGCGTACTCACGAGCTGGCCGCCTGTAGGGAAGTCCGGCCCCTTGAGGGACTTCATCAGGTCCTTCACGTCCGCTTTCGGGTTCTCGATCAGCGCGAGGCAGGCGTCGACCGTCTCGCCGAGATGATGAGGCGGGAAGGAGCACGACATTCCGACGGCGATCCCGGACGCGCCGTTGATGAGGAGCTGTGGAATCCGGGAGGGAAGAACGACCGGCTCGAGAAGCGTCGAGTCATAGTTGTCGCGGAAGGGGACGGTCTCCTTGGGGAGGTCCACGAGAAGCTCGCCTGCGATCTTCGAGAGACGAGCCTCGGTGTACCGCATGGCCGCGGCGTTGTCGCCGTCGATCGAACCGAAGTTCCCGCTCCCGTCGACGAGCGGATAGCGGAGCGAGAAGTCCTGGGCGAGACGGACGAGGGCGTCGTACGCCGCCTGATCGCCGTGGGGATGGTACTTGCCGAGGACCTCGCCGACGACGGCCGCAGACTTCCGGTGCTTCGCCTCGGCCGAGAGTCCCAAACGGTCCATGGCGTAGAGAATCCGCCGCTGGACGGGCTTCAGCCCGTCGCGCGCGTCGGGCAGAGACCGCGAGACGATCGTCGAGAGGGCGTACGTGAGGAAGCGGTTCTCGACTTCCGTGTGAAGAGGGACAGCGTGCTCGTTCGACGGAAGCTCAGGGGTCCGTTCCGCGGTTCGGGTCGTCATGGCGGGGGGAGTGATACTCCCTTGGGACGGGAGATGTCAAGCGAGAGAGCGGGGGGAGGAGAATGCGGGGGCATCAGTTCAGGCGGGTTCGGAGACCCGCCCTACGAAAAAGATATTCCTCCGCGGACTCCGCGTCCTCTGCGGTGAATGAACTGAGGTTCTTGGGATAATGTGGGCTGGCGGGGCCTTAGGATCGAGGCCGCCGGGCGGATGCCTTGTCCAGCTTTCTCAGCAGATCGAGGCCACTCTTTGCGCTTCCTCGCGCGGCGCGGGCACGAAACCGGGTTTCGGCGTCGAATTCGACGAGGGCGGTGACGGAGAGCTCTTCCATCAGCTTGTTGACGCTGACTCCTCTGGACCTGGCGAGCTTTTTCAATCTCTCGTGCGTGTCATCCGGCATACGAACGGTGAGCGTACCCATCTTCCTACTCAATAATTAGCGCTTCAGGTTGCAGAATACGGAGGCCCCGGAACTGCAATTCCGCCGATTCTGTGGGTCACCCCAAAATGCTGTCGTTTGTTGCTCGGCCTGCTTTCCCCCCACCTTGATCCTCCCCCGCAAGGGGGGAGGAGAGCATGAGGCATCAGTTCAGGCGGGTTCGGTGACCCGCCCTAC
>CAKKSE010000100.1 GCA_919903025.1 Nitrospiria bacterium
CCGCATCCGTACGAGTTCTTCCTCTACTACGATATCTAGGAAAAATTCTCCGCTCCTTCGCGGCAAGATGTGAGAGACTCAAGGGGGTCCCGGGAAGTTTCCGGGGCCCCCTTGTTGTTCTCGGTCTTCTCCCCTCCAGTTCTTGAACGAGAACCCCTCGTGCTTCACGATCCGGTTCCGGCCGGCGCGCTTGGCCTCGTAGAGGGCCTTGTCGGCTGACTGCGCGAGCTCCTGGCAGGTCTGCCCGTCCTCGGGAAACGCGGCGACGCCTCCGCTGATGGAGAGAACGCCGAGCGGCTGTGCGGACCCGTGGGGGAAGCCCGCTTCGGAGATCGCCCGCCGCAGTTCATCCGCCCGGTCGAAAGCCTCGTCCTTCTTCGTGCCGCTCATGACGACGGCGAACTCCTCTCCGCCGATCCGCGCGACAAAGTCGCTCTTCCGAATCCTCGACCGGACGAGGGAGGCCAGACCCTTGAGGAGCTTGTCTCCCTCGGGGTGTCCGTTGGTGTCATTGTAGTGCTTGAAGTTGTCGACGTCGAAGATGAGGAGGGAAAGGGGCGCGCTGTGGTTCTCGCAGCGGATCCGCTCCTCGAGGAAGCGCTGGTCGAAGTACCTCTTGTTGTATATCTCCGTCAGGCCGTCGCGGGTGGCGGTCGTCTGGACGCGCTTGATGAGATGGGCGTGATCGAAGGCGATCCCCCCGAGGTCCGAGATCATGGCCGCGTACCGGCGCGTGTCCGATGTCCATGAGGCGATCTTGCCAGCCGCCAGGACGCCGAACAACCCTTCGGCGCCGACGATCGGGATGGCCACGTGGAGGAGGACGCCCGGGGGGTTCTTGATCTTTCCGACCGCCTGGCGCTGGAGAGGGGGCATGGTCTGGGCCTCGCCGTTCGAGATCAAGGCGCGCTGAGCGGCCGACCATCCCACGAGCCCTTCCCCCACAGGGATCCGCCAGCGGTCCTTCAAATCCTTGGGGAGAGCGAAGACCTCGACAAGGAGGAGCGATCCGGTCTCCTCCTCGTGCCGGAAGAATCCGACTTGGCCGGCGCCCAGGAGCGTTTCGGCGAGCCGGAGGAGGACGGACGGGATTTCGTCGGGGGCGAGCTGGGCGGAAAGGCGCTTGATGACGTCCGGAACGGTCAGGAGGAGGCGGCGCGTCTGGTCCCGCTCTTCGGCGATCTCCTTCTCTTTGTCCGCCCGGGCGTGAAGAGCGTGGCGCCTCTCTTCGATCTCCCGTTCAAGCGCCTTCCGAAGCGTCTCGCTCTTGGCCGTCGCGGCCGTGCGGCCGAACAAGAGCCCCACGAAGAGGCCGATGAAACAAGCCAGGAAGAGAAGGGCGGAGAGGGGCAGGTCAGCCTGGGGGAGGGAGGGCATGCGGACATGTTACGCGATCCGACCGTCGCATGGCAAACGGAAGGAGGGGGCCGGGTGTCCCCTCCCGGGTGTACTCGGCTGTCCAGGGCGGGAGTTCGGAGTTCAGAGCGGGGAGTTTGGTGGAGAGATCAT
>CAKKSE010000101.1:0-18733 GCA_919903025.1 Nitrospiria bacterium
GAATGAGAGTTTCTGGAGTTCAAATGCATTGTATCCATAGGCATAAAGCGAGCCTAGGGGACACCGGACGGGACGTTGCTAGTTTTGCTAAGTTATTCGCCGGGACTCTGTGGGAGCTGTTTCCTGCGACGCATTCTGCGGGACGAGCCGGCGAGGAGCGAGGGTTTTCGTTGGCTGGGCTGGGGCGTCGTCGTGGTCGCACGGGGCTTGGTTTGGCGTGCGCGGGGAGGTCGATGGAAAAGAAGATGGCGGAACGCAGGGGATTCCACCGCGGCCTGCATGGGCCTGGCGCGGGGGAAGAGAGATCGGAAGGAAGGGGCTCTGACCGCATCGCTATCCGGACTCCGTGAGGAATTGGAACCCCGTCATTGGCGCGGCGATGATGAGAGCTTATCAGGAACCCGCGTTGCGGTCAATGCGTGAAACATGCGCTGTGAAACATGCGCGAGACATGCCCATGACGAGCGGCCATTCCCCTGCCCACATGGGAGAGTGGGGTAGGCGATCAGGGGCGTACACAATGTCACACGCGGAGCCTTTCCTCGTCCAGATCGACCGCCTGCCCGATCCTCTCGAAGTCGCTGTCTAGGTGCAAGAGCGTTGCGCGGCGGTACGCCGCGGCGGCGATTAGCAGGTCCGTCGTGGAAACCGTCTCCCCGCGACGGTCAAGCTCGAATCCCCACAGTGATGCCCGCTGGATCACGTCTTCGTCGATCGGGATTTGCGGCAGGGCGAAGATCGTCTCGCGGAGGAGATCGAAATCGCGCCGGTTTCGCGCTCCCCGCAGGATCTCCACAGCCACGATCCCGCAACTGGCGGCCTCCTCCTTCACAAGAAGATCGCGGACCCTTTGCTTGATCTTTGGCGACCCCTTAGGCCTCAAGTACTCGACCCAGGCGGAACTATCGACGAGGAACATCGCGTCTTCTCCGTGAAAGGAGGTCCTCCAGCGTGAAGGAGAGCTCGATTTTTCCCTGAAGATCGAGCAGTTTTCTCGCCTTGCGCCGCCGGACGAATTCCTCGAGCGCGATCTCTACGGTGTCTTTTTGTGTCTTCGCGCCCGAAAGCTCCTTGGCCTGCTTCAAAAGCTCTTCCCGGATTGTAAGCGTCGTCCTCATTCGACTTGCCCCTCATCAAGACAGCTCATGGAGGCATACTACTGTGTGCCTCAAGTGTATGTCAACTGAAGGCATCACTCGCGCCAGACCGGCACTCGCTCTTCACTCCCCATACCGCTTGCCGATCGGCATGCAGCGGGGGCGGCCAAAGGCGCGGGGCGTGATCTTGATCCTGGGCGGATCAGGCCCGTCCTCCCTGCCCGAAATGTCGACGCGGCTAAGACTCCAGGTTTTCCTCGACGAATCGTCCGTAATCTTCCGCGCTGACGATGTGGGTGCCGTCGCAGTTGAACTGGAGCCGGATCGTCTTCTGCGCCATGTTGATCGCGAAATTGCGCAGGTAGAAGAACGGAATATTGCGAAGCATCGCCATGCGCGACAGCGCCAGGCGCGCTTCGTCCGGGCTGAGCGCCTCCCAGCGATCATGAAACGCCCGATGGATCTTCCTGAAAGGCCCCGGCAAGGCCTTGAACCCGGCGTCGTCCCCGATCGCGCCGTACAGGCGCCGGATCAGGCCGACCTTGTCTTCGTAGGAGATCCGCGGAAAGTGCCGATCCAGGTACGCCTCGTCGACGATCTTGTCGGCGGGATGGATTTCGTCGCAAAAGGGATCGAAGACCGAAACGGCGCGGATCTCGCCGCTGTTGAGGTGAACGGCGATCTCGTAAACACTTCGGTGGAGGAGCATGTCTTCGAGCCGGGGGGTGAGCTGCGGCATCAGTTCGTCCGCAACGCTCTGATATCGCTCGCGGGTGAACGCCGACTCCCGCAGGGAGGGGTCTCCCTTGATGCCGACGTGAACGTGCCGGCCCTTCAAGCCGGTTGCGTCGATCACGTTCTCCTTGAGGATGAGCTCCTCGTTCCGCAGCGCGAGGACGGCGTTGATCCTCTCGGCGAGGGCGCGTTCGCTCTTGAGCAGATTCAGAAAGGAGCCCCTGGCGACCGAGAGGAGGGAGACGTCGGTCAAGGCGCGGGCCGAGGCCGTCCGCCGGTCCTTGTAGAACACGGCCATCTCGCCGAAGCAGTCCCCCGGGCCCAGGGTCTTGATTTCCTCCTCGACCGTGAACTTCCGGACGTAGATGAGGACCTGCCCGGACTCGATGAAGCAGACGTAGTCGCCGACCTCGCCGTAGGAAAAGATCTGGTCGCCCTTGGCGTACTGCCGCCGAGTCGCGCAGGCCGCGATCTTCTCGAACGCTTAGCCCCAGAACTCCTCGAATTCCACCGCTGGTTTCCTCCCTGATGTATGGTTCCCGCGCGGCCTATCGGACAACCTACCCTCCAAACCAGTTCGTGATCGGCATGCGGCGGTCGCGGCCGAAGGCGCGGGGGGTGATCTTGATCCCTGGCGGGGCCTGGCGGCGCTTGTACTCGCTCCGATCGACCATCCGGGCGACCTTCCGGACGGTCTCCGCGTCGAATCCCGTGCGGACGATCTCCGCGACGGACCGGTCATTTTCAACGTACATCTCGAGGATCGGGTCGAGGACTTCGTAAGGCGGGAGCGTGTCCTGGTCGGTCTGGTTGGGCTTCAGTTCGGCCGTGGGCGCCTTCGTCAGGACGCGCGCGGGGATGACCTCCCGGCCGGCCGTTTCGTTGATCCGCCGGCAGATCCGGTAGACGAGCGTCTTGGGGACGTCCTTGATGACGGCGAACCCGCCCGCCATGTCGCCGTAGAGCGTCGCGTACCCCACGGCCATCTCGCTCTTGTTCCCCGTCGTGAGGACGAGCCGGCCGAACTTGTTCGAGAGGGCCATGAGGATGTTCCCCCGGACGCGCGCCTGGATGTTTTCCTCCGTCACGTCCGCGGCCCGGCCGGAGAACGCCTCCTTGAGCGCCCACATGTAGACTTCGACGGCCGGCCAGATCGGGACCGTGAGCGTCTTGATCTGAAGCGCCAGGGCGAGCGCCGTCGCGTCTTCCGCGCTCGCGTTCGACGTGTAGATAGACGGCATGAGGACGCCCGTCACCCTCTCCGGCCCAAGCGCCCCCACGGCGACGGCGGCAACGAGGGACGAGTCGATACCTCCCGAAAGGCCGATCACGACGCCGGGGAACCGGTTCTTCTCGACGTAGTCCCTCGTCCCGCAGACCAGGGCCTCGAAGACCTCATCCTCGATCGGCAGATACGCGGCCTTGGGCGGAGCCGGAACGGGCGGCCTCGAAGCCGCCGGACGAAACGGAACGGGGACCGCCCCGCGGACCTCGCGCTCGGAAACCGGGAGGTCCACCGTGATGATCTCCTCCCGGAAAGCGTGCCCGCGGGCGATCGTCCTGCCGCCCGGCGAGACGACGAGCGACTGGCCGTCGAAGACCATCTCGTCCTGGCCGCCCACGAGGTTCACGTAGACGATCCAGGCCTTATACGCCTTGGCACGCGCGACGAGCATCTTCTCCCGCTCGCGGACCTTCCCGGCATGATAGGGGGAGGAATTGAGAACGAGAAGAACGCGCGCGCCCCGTCTCGCCATCTCGCGCCCGGGGCCGTCGGCGATCCAGATGTCCTCGCAGACGAGAACGCCGAACGGGATGCCGCGGATGGAATGGACGGGCGCGGACTTGCCTGGGACGAAATACCGCTTCTCGTCGAAAACGCCGTAGTTGGGGAGGTGGACCTTCCGGTAGGCGGAGACGACGCGCCGATCGGCCAGGATGGCGGCCGCGTTGAACAACCCCTCCGAGGCGTCTTCGGGAGAGCCGACGATCGCGGCGATCCCGTCCGTCTCCCGGGCCAGGCGGCGGACGCCGATTTCGGCGGCCTTGAGGAACGAGCGCCGGAAAAGGAGATCTTCGGGAGGATAACCCGTGAGGCAGAGCTCGGGGAAGACGGCGATATCCGCGCCGATTTCACGCGCTTCGCGGAGGCCGGCGCGAACGCGCTCGGCGTTTCCCTCCATGTCGCCCACGATCGCGTTCATCTGGACGAGGGAGATCCGGAGGGGGAGGGTGTTGGCCGACCGCTTCATGAACCGCGATTCTAGCCCTCATGCCGGCACCGGGCAAATAAAAAGCCCCCCGGCGAAAAGCCGGGGGGCGAGTCAAGAACCAAGAGCCGACTGTGAACAGGTTCAGTGCCGGTTCCCTTCCCCCTCGACGGGGGAAGGCCAGGATGGGGGTGAAATATGCACGAGTCTCCTCACCCCCACCTCAATCCTCCCCCATCAAGGGGGAGGAGGCGTTCTTCCTGCCTACAGATTGTAACCCGTCTCCCCATGCTGCGAGAGGTCGAGTCCCGCCACCTCGTCCTCGTCCGTGACGCGAAGGCCCACGACCGCATCGACGACCTTGAGGATCACGAACGTGGCCACGATCGCCAGGGCCCAAGTGGCGCCGACCGCGATGATCTGGTTCGTCACCTGGCCGAAGCCGCCGCCGAAGAAGAGGCCGTCCGCCCCCGCGTCGTTGACCGCTTTGGAGGCAAAGAGCCCGGTCGCGATGGCGCCCCAGGTCCCGCCGATGCCGTGGATTCCGAAGACGTCGAGCGCGTCGTCGTACCCGAACGCCGCCTTGATCTTCGTCACGCCGATGTAGCAGATGACGCCGGCCAGGAAGCCCAGAATGATCGAGGAGATCGGCCCGACAAAACCCGCAGCCGGCGTAATGGCCACGAGCCCCGCCACGGCGCCGGACGCCGCGCCCAGAACGGTCGGACGCCCCGTCTCCGCCCACTCCACGATCATCCAGCCAAGGGCCGCCGCCGCCGTCGCCGTGTTCGTCGCGACGAAGGCGGAAGCCGCGAGAGCGTTGCCGGCCAGGGCGCTTCCCGCGTTGAACCCGAACCAGCCGAACCAGAGGAGCCCGGCCCCGAGGACCGTTAACGGCAGGTTATGCGGCGCCATGATCTCCTTCCCGTGCCCCTTGCGCTTGCCGATCACGATGGCCGCCACGAGCGCCGAGACGCCGGAGCTGATGTGGACGACCGTCCCGCCGGCGAAGTCGAGCGCGCCGAGCTTCTGGAGCCAACCGCCGCCCCAGACCCAGTGGGCCAGGGGATCGTAGACGATCGTGGCCCAAAGGAGCGTGAAGATAATGAACGCGCTGAACTTGATTCGTTCGGCGAACGCGCCGGTGATGAGGGCCGGCGTGATGACGGCGAACATCGCCTGGAAGATCATGAAGGCGAAGTCGGGGATCGTGTTGGCGTAGGAGGACGGGCTCCCGTTCATCCCCTTGAGGCCCAGGAAATCGAGCCCGCCGATCAACTGCTTGATATCCGGGCCGAAGGCCAGGGTGTACCCCCAGAGGACCCACTGGACGCTGATCAGGCACAGGATGATGAAGGAGTGCATGATCGTCGAGAGGGCGTTCTTCCTCCGCACCAGACCGCCGTAGAAAAGGGCCAGGCCCGGAAGCGTCATGAGCATGACCAGGGCCGACGACGTCAGGACCCAAGCCGTGTCGCCCGAGTCGATCTTGGGCTTGGGCGGCTCGGCCGGTTTCGCGGCCTCCCCAGCGGGAGCGACGGCTGGAGCCGCCGGCGCCGCGGCGGCCGGCTCGGCCGGCTTCGCCTCCTGGGCGTTCGCCGGCCCGTTCAACCCCGCGAGAGCCAGCCATCCGAAGAGGATGGCCGGCGCAACAAAGCGAATCTTTCGATGCACCATTTTTCTTTCCCTCCCCCTAGATGGCGGTTTCGCCGCGCTCGCCCGTGCGGATCCGGATCGCTTCTTCCACCGGGCTCACGAAAATCTTACCGTCACCGATCTTGCCGGTCTGGGCCGCCGTGATCACGGCATTGGCCACGCCGGCCACCATGCTGTCCGCGACCACGAGCTCGACCTTGACCTTCGGGACGAAGTCGATCGTGTATTCGCTCCCCCGGTACAGCTCCGTGTGCCCCTTCTGCCGGCCGAACCCCTTCACTTCGGAGATCGTCATGCCGTGGACTCCGAGGTCGGTCAGGGCCTGCTTCACGTCGTCAAGCTTGAACGGCTTGATGATGCATTCGACTTTTTTCATTGTTCCCTCCTCAGACGGTCCCGGTCCTTAGAAGTTCACGTCGAGCTGGGTCGTCCACTTCCACTTCCCGTTGATCGCCTCTTCGTTGAACCAGACGGGGCCCATGAGGATCGACGCGCTCGGTGTAAGGTAGTAGTACAAGCCGATGCCGCCCGCTCCCAGGGCGTTCTTCCCCGAGGCGTAGTCGGCTGCCAGGACGAACTTGTTGTACTCGGTCTTTCCCTCCTTGGCCGGCACGAAGCCCCGGTCGAAGGCGACCATGAATCCCGTGTTTGCCTTCTTCCCGTCCTTGTCGACGAGGACCTTCTTGTTCCCGGAATAGTAGCCGACGGAGACGCGCCCGACGTTCGCAATCGTCTTGCCGACGATCACGTCCACGATGTTCTGGTTGGTCACGTCCTTCTTCGTGCCGACGTTGAAGACCCCGAGCTGGATCGTCGGCGCGCCCTTGAAGAGGACGCCCTCGGGCGCTCCGACCTTGGCGTTGAAAAAGAGCGGATGATCGGACGGCTCCATAAGATCAACGCCGATCTCGGCCTGGATTTTCTCGAAAGGCAGGATCCCGACGGTAAGTCCGACGTCCGTGGGGAAGTCCCCGCCCCCCTTGCTCGTCTTGCGCAGGACCGTGAAGTAGTTGTCGATCCCCAGGTGGACGACGCCGAATCCCTGGATATCCGGCGTCGCCGGCGTCCAGTAGGTCGTTGACGGCGTCGCTCCCGCCGTCGCCGCCGCGCCCAGAATCGCGGCCCCCAACAACATCCCCAGCACCCGCTTCTTCATGGCTTCCTCCTCGCAATAGGCCGATCGCTCCGCGGAGCCTTCCCGCGCTTCCCGACCGCCAGAGAGCAACCGCCTTGCCACACTACGGGAGGCTCCGGCCATCCCCGGAAGCGCCGTGTTTTCAAGGGGAATGGACGAACGATCAAAAATGTCAGTCCTTGAACGCACAAACGTGTCGTTCAGGGGCGAAGCATCTGCATAAGAAAGTGGCGGGATCGGCATCCGTGCGCTAAACTTTATCTGGAAGCCCCCCCGCCCGAATCACGAATTGCTTTCCAAGGCCCGACGGGGCCCGTCGATCGGGTCCTCGCGACAACGCGAAACCTTTGGCCCAGGCGAGAGCCGATGCGGCGCACGATTCTCCTGATCGAAGATTCCAAATCCCAGGCGGACGCCATCGTCCCCGCCCTGGCCGACGCGGGCTTTGAAGCGATCTGGGAATGGACCGGTCTTCAGGGGTTCAAGCGGGCGAAGGCCGTCAAGCCGGACGTCGTCCTTCTCGACATCGTCCTTCCGGACTACAGCGGCTACGAGGTCTGCCGCCTCCTCAAGGGGGACGAGGAGACCTCGCACATTCCCGTCATCATGCTCACCGTGAAGGCCGGCGTGGATGACGTCGTCCAGGGGTTTCTTTCGGAAGCCGACGACTATGTCCGAAAGCCTTTCGACCCAAGGGAGCTGAGAGCAAGGATCGAGGCGGCTCTGCGGCACAAGACGCGGATCGAGGACCTGAAGAAAATGTCCCAGCAGATGGAGCAAGCCGCAAGGACGGACACCCTGACCGGCCTCCTCTCGCGGCTGAGCATGAAGGACTTTCTGGAAGTGGAGTTCAACCGGTTCCGGCGCTACGGCTCCCCTCTCTCGTGCGCCTTCGCCGACATCGACCGGTTCAAGTCGATCAACGACTCCTGCGGCCACGCGACTGGCGACAAGGTCCTCGTGGAGGTGGCGAAGGCGGTCCGGGCGTGTCTTCGGAACACGGACCTCGCCGCCCGGTTCGGGGGAGATGAATTCGTTCTGCTCTTTCCGGAGACGGGACCCCAGGACGTCCGCCTGCCCGTTGAGAGGATCTTCTCGACCCTACGCCGCTCGTTCATCGCCGCGGATGAGCCGGTGATCGGCGTGACGGTGAGCGTCGGGATCGCGGGCCTCCCGCACGCCGCCATCGAAAGCGCGGACGACCTCCTGAAGGCCGCCGATACCGCCATGTACAAAGCGAAGCAGTCCGGCGGGAACTGCCTCTTCGTCTACGACGAGACGTTTCAGAAGACGTGGTGACAATCCCGATTTCTTCAAACAGAACCCAGGCAGTGAGAACTCTTTTTCCGATCGGACGGCGCCCGCGGGGCCGGAGGAACTGAGGAATTGACGGTTTTGGGCCGGGCGTGTTAGGTTGTACACATTATATTCGATGAGCCGGAGGAAGCATGAGCACTAGCGCAACAATGACAATCCGGGTTGACGCGGAAACGGAGAAGCGTCTGAAGAAGCTCGCGAAGGCCACATCGCGGACCCGGTCTTTTCTGGCCGCCGAGGCAGTCCGGGCCTACGTTGACAACAATGAATGGCAGATCCAGGAGATCGAAAGGGCGGTCCGGGAGGCGGAGAAGGGCCGATTCATTGAGCATGGGAAGGTCGCTGCCTGGCTTGCGTCCTGGGGAACGCGGCGTGAGCGCAAGCGGCCCGGATGAAGTTATTGTGGTTTTCCCTGGCCATTGATGACCTGCAAGCATTGCGCGAATACATCGCGCGCGACAATCCGGAGGCCGCCCGAGACGCGGCTTCGCGGATTCTGGAAGCCGTTTCCACACTCGAAAAGCAACCCGCGATCGGCCGCCCGGGCCGCGTTCCCGGCACACGGGAGCTGATCGTGAGCGGTACGCCATACATCATCCCATATCGCGCGAGAGGCAATGTCGTGGAAATCCTTCGGGTATTCCACGCCGCCAGAAAGTGGCCGATGCAGTTTTGATCTGCCTTGGTCTCGCTTCACCTGCCGCACGGGCAGGCGTGGTTCTGGAGATTCCTGTCGGCCAGGTCCACTTCGAGACAGATGAACTCTTCTTCCCTGGTGACGGAGATACTTCTCGCCTTGTCCCCGCCTCCGCCAGCGGCCTGTCCCGTTTGCAGGTCGAACTTCATTCCATGGAGCGGGCAGGTAACGAATCCGCCCCCGACAAAGCCGTCAGCGAGCGGCCCGCCCGCGTGCGGACAGCGGTTCTCCAGGGCGTATAGCTTCCCCCCGTCCCGGAAGACGGCGTATTCCCGGCCCAGGACCTTGACCGCTTTCCCCTCACCCTCGGGGATATCCGCAATCCGTCCCACGCAGATCGTTCTCATCGAGCGTCCTCCCGTCTCCCATCGTCCTCTACTCCCCCCGCCATCACAGGCTCCAAAGCCTCGAACTGGCGCGGATGGACGGGCGCGTCCCGCTCCAGCCACGGATCCGTCACGAGGGCCTTCGTCTCCTTGTAGCGCGCGCAGAGCGCCGGGCCGGAGACGGAGTCGAAGACGGCCTCCTTGATCTTCTCGATCCCCACCCGGTCGTTGAACCCGTACGTCCTCTCCGCATAGTTGGCCTCCTCGCGGTAGAACTGGAGGTACCGGGCCGAGATCTCGATTGCCTCCTCCCGCGTGGCAACGGTTGCGAGGAGATCTCCTTTCCGGACGCTCATCCCCGCCGCGCCGCCGACGTAGATTTCCCACGCCCCCTGGATTCCGACCAAGCCGATGTCCTTGACCGTCGCCTCGACGCAGTTGCGCGGACATCCGGAGACGGCCATCTTCACCTTGTGCGGCGTATAGAGGCCCTCGAACGCCTTCTCCATCGCGACGGCGGCGCCGAGCGAGTCCGCCACTCCGAATTTGCAGAAGTCGGTGCCCACGCACGCCTTGCACGTCCGGATCGCCTTTGTGTACGCGTGTCCCGATGGCATCCCGAGGTCAGCCCAGATGCGCGGGAGATCGGCCTTGTCGACGCCGAAGAGATCGATCCGCGCTCCGCCCGTGAGCTTGACCAGCGAAACCTCGTACTTCTCGGCGACCTCGGCGATACGCCTGAGCTCCGCCGGCGTCGTGAGGCCCGCGTACATCCGCGGCACAACGGAGAAGGCGCCGTTCTTGTCGATCGTCCCGTGAACGCGGTCGTTGATGAACCGGTGCTTGCGCTCCTCGACGTGCCGGTTCCGCCAGACCTCGGAGACAAGGTACGCGAGCCCCGGCCGGCACGCCGGGCACCCGACGCCGTTTCCGAGAGCGCCAAGCACCTCCGTGACCGACTTGAGGCCGCGGAGCATGATCTCCGCCCGGAGGACGGGCTTGGAGAGGGGCACGCACGCGCAGAACGGCTTCGCCGCGGCGTCGGCCTTGACGTATTCGCCGCCAAGGACGTTCTGGAGGAGCTGGTCGATCGTCGGCCCGCACGATTTGCAGGAGGTGCAGGCGCGGGTCTTCTCGGCCACGGCCTCGCGGCTCGCGCACCCCGCCTCGATCGCATCGACGATCGTTCCTTTCGCGACCCCCATGCATCCGCAGACGAGCGCATCGTCGGGAAGGTCGGCGACGGCAATCGGCGCGCTGTCTCCCCGGAGGAGGGCCGCGCGGGATAGCGTCACGTCCTCCCCGCTTCGGAGCAGAGCCTTGAGCTTTTCGGCCGGGCGGATGTCGCCGACGAGGATCGCGCCGACGACGCGCCCCCCCTGCACGACGACCTTCTGGTACAAGCCGGCGCCGGGGTCGGAGAAGACGATCTCCTCGCACCCAGCGCCGTCGGACATGAAGTTCCCCATCGAGACGACGTCGATCCCAGCAACCTTGAGCTTGGCCGACGTCTGAGAGCCTTTGTACGGGAGGCTCCTGTCGCCAGAGAGAACGACGGCGGCCGTCCGGGCCTGCTCCATGAGGGGCGCCACGAGGCCGTACATCTTGCCCCTGTGCTCGACGCACTCGCCCACGGCGAGGATGTCGGGGTCGATCGTCTCCATATAGTCGTTCACGACGATCCCGCGATTCACGGCAAGGCCCGCGTCCCGGGCGAGGGCCGCGTTCGGGCGGATGCCCGTCGAGATGACGACGAGGTCCGCCTCGTAGGCGTCGCCGTTCGAGAACCGGACTCCCTCCACGGAGCCGTTTTTCCCGCCGATGATCTCCTCGGCCGCGTGGCGGAGGAGGACGCCGATCCCCATCCTCTCGAACGCCCGGCGGACGATCTCTCCCGCCGCCTCGTCGCACTGCATCTCCATGAGGTGGCCGACGAGGTGCGCCACCTTGACCTCGAGTCCGATCTGGGCGAGCGCGCGCGCCGCCTCGAGCCCAAGGAGCCCGCCGCCGATCACCACGGCGCGGGCGCTCTTCTCCGCGCGGGCCTTGATCTTCTCCACGTCGTCGAGCGTCCGGTATGCGAAGACGCCCTCCCGGTCGGCCCCGGGGATCGGCGGGATGAACGGAACGCTCCCCGCCGCGACGAGGAGCCGGTCGTAAGCGACGCTCCGTCCCGCGGCGGAAACGACCCGTTTGCCCGTCCGGTCGATCTTGACGGCGGGATCGCCCGCGTGGAGAACGATTCCATTCGCTTCGTACCAGGCCGGGGAGTTGAGGACGATCTTGTCGGCGCTCGCCTTCCCCGCCAGGACGTCGGACAGGAGGATACGGTTGTAGTTGGGCCGCGGCTCCGCGCCGAAGACCGTAACCGAATAGCGGTCCGCGTCCCGCTTGAGAATCTCCTCGACGACGGCGATCCCCGCCATTCCGTTTCCAATGACGACCAGCGATTCCTTCATCAGTTTCATCCTCATCTCCAAATGAGCAGGGCAAGCAAGAGGGCGGACAGCCCCGCGCTTATTGAGAACGCGATCTTCCATGCAAGGGTTCCGTCCCTCCGCGTTCCCGAAGCCGGAACACCATAGAGCGGCGCCCGGTCCATGTTCTTGATCTCGAAGAGAAGCTCGGAGGCGTCCATGTGTCTGAGCGCCGGGTCCGCCGCCACGGCCTTCAGAACGACCTTCTCCAGGGCCAGCGGCAGGGATGGGACGTACCGGCTTGGAGGGGCCGGCTCGCCGAAGCGAGGCCGAGGCTTGTCGAACAGGTCTCCGTACGGATACCGGCCCGTGAGCATCTCATACATCGTGACTCCGAGCCCGAAGACGTCGGCACGGGCATCTCCCGGCTCCCCCCGGTAACGCTCCGGCGCGATGTAGTTGGCCGTCCCCGGCGCGCCGGCAAGCGCTTCCCCGCCCGGCCGCGTCCTCCCCGGGGCTTCGGGCAGACCGGGGCCGCACGCGAGGCCGAGGTCGAGGAGCTTCACGCCGCCGTCGTCCAGAAGAAAAATGTTGTCCGGCTTCACGTCCAGATGGACGATCTCCTTTCGGTGCAGGTGGATGAGGCCGAAGCAGACCTGCTCGGCGACATCCAACACCTCGTCCGCGGACATCCGGCCCCCTTCGGAGAGCGCCTGCCGGAGCGTTTTCCCCTCGAGTGCCTCGAAGACCGAGTAGAAAGCGGTCCGCGGCCGATCGGCCGGGCCTGCTGGACGCACGATCCAAGGGGAGTTCACCTGACGCGCGAGCCACGCTTCACGGAGGAAGCACTCCCGATATATCGCGTCCTCATCGTACAGGGGATTTGGAAACTTGATGATTACCGCCTGCCCGGTCTCAATGTCCCGGGCCGCGTAGACCGACCCCATTCCCCCCTTCGCAATCTTCCGTTCCAGCCTGTATCCGTCCACGACCTGCCCCTCCCGAAGCGAGAGGAGAAACGGGAGGCTCGCCGCCTGGCCGGAAAGCGATTCCTGGAAAGGGGAAGGGACGGAGGCCACGACGATCTTCTGAATTGTCGCGTTGTCCTCTCCGCCCCTTTCGCCGACCAGGCCGGTCACGGCCCGGCAGAACTCCTCCGGGTCGGCGTGGGCGTCGTTGAGGAGAAGAAGCTCCGGGGCGTCCACCGTCCCCGTGACGCCGTCCGTCGCAAGGAAAAAGGCGTCCTCAGCGGCGAGGTCCCCTTCCTGGAAATCGATTCTGACGTCATCCTCGAGACCGACTGCCCGGGTCACGACCCGCTCGCCGCCTCCGGACTTCGACCAGACGTGCGGCTCCGTGAGCCGGGCGATCGCGCCGCCTCTGACGAGAAAGACCGCGGAGTCCCCCGCGTGGGCGACCGTGTACTTGGAGCCTCTCAGACAGAGGACCGAGACGGTTGTCGCCATCCCGCCGCGGCCGGCGTTCTTCTTACCCTCTTCGTGGATCCACCGGCTGGCGGAGCGGATCACGGCGGCCAGCGCCTTCTTGACCGGCCAGGTGTCGGGCGTGCCGTAGTAGTCCTCGAGGATCATCCGGACGGCCACTTGGCTCGCAATGTGGCCACCCGCGTGCCCGCCCAAGCCGTCGGCGACGACGGCGAGGATCCCCTTTCGGGCGAGGACCTCGGCCGATTTGGGGAGGATCACCCCGTAGAAATCCTCGTTCGTCTCCCGCCGGCCGGGAGCCGACGTCCCGCCCGAAAAAACGGCGAGACCGGGAACCTTCTCTTCGACCGGGTCAAGGCCTTGCAAAGCCATTCGATCTCTCCTTCGCGCGCGCAAGCACAGCCGACTCGAAAAGCTTGTTCCGGAAGAACGCGCCTCCGGGAACCGTCATCGGAACGACGGCCAGGTAGAACAGGCCCCGGCCGAGAATCTCTCCCGCCGCCACGATCGCAAGAGCCGACGCCGAGACGGGGAAACTTGTTTCGGACGGATACCCGGCGAGGGCGAGAGCCAGGACGAGGACGCCGATCGCCCACAAGCCGATACGCGCGGCCGTAAGGAGACCGTACTTCCCGACAATGTCCGAGAGAGAGAGGTACGCCTCGTTCCTCGTACTCGCGATCCTCCGGAGATGGTCGGCATGAAACGCACCTTGTGCCAGGAGGCCGGCCAGGGAGACGGTCCACGCGATCCGTGCTCGCCCTGGATCGGCCCACTCCGCCGGGTTCAGTCCGATCGTCGCCGAAAGACCGGCGAGCGTCTCGGCCAGGAGCGGGCCGGCCGTGACGGCCGAAAGAAGGAACTGGGCCGCGGTGTTCCGGTCGTGCCAGTACGGTCGCGCGGGAATCACGTAGATCATCGCCTGGGTGAAGAGGGCCGCGAGGCCGACGCCGCCCACCCACCATCCGATCCATTTCCCGAAGGGCGCGACAGCCGCCATCCAGAGAGGTCTGAAATCGGCGAAGGCGGGCTCGGCCAGAAGAGCGAGTCCGGCGACGGCCGCGAGTCCCCCGAACAGCGTCCCCACGGCGACGACCTCTCGGGAGAGCCAGGATGTCCGGAGGTTGCGGATCGCCCTGTAGGCACGGAGCGGCTTCCCCAGGTGTCCCGTCGACGCGGCCATGCCGAGGCCGAGAAGCGGCACGAGTCCCGCGCTTGCCCATCCCGCCGCCGGCCCGAACCCGGTCGCGGCAAGGAGATAGAGAAACGCGCCGACGACCGCTTGCGTCAGGAGCGTGAACACAACGAGGGGCGCCTCAGCCTCCTTCCAGCGAACGACGCTCCCGGCGAGGCGAGCTTTCTTGGGGGAAGCCGCGATTGCGGCGATCGTTTTGGGTCCGGTCCCGTTCGACGATGGTTGATACGATAGGGGAACGGAGTCGAGCCGCGCAAGCCGCTCCGGCAGATGGTCTCCCAGGGCGAAACGGATGGAAGGCCGGGTGATGCCGGCTGACGGAAAGCCGGGGATCTCGCGGAGCGCGGCGTGTTCACGGGGGCCGTTCCCGTTCGACATCTCCTGGAGCGGGCCGAACGTGAGCGCGTGTCCGAGGCAGGCGGCGACGCAGGCGGGATCAAGCCCCTCGGCCTGCCGGTCGATGCAGAAGTTGCACTTCGAGACGGATCCCTTCGCCGGATCGAAGACCGGCGCGTTGTACGGGCAGACGAACGTGCAGTACTTGCACCCGATGCATGTCTCGCTGTCGACGATCACGGCGCCCGTTGCCGGGTCCTTCGCGTACGCCCGCGTCGGGCACCCCTTGAGGCAGACCGGTGTGCGGCAGTGGTTGCAGGCCATGGAGATGTTGACGCGGACCGTCTCCGGCCAGAGACCTCCTTCGATCACGCCCACCTTCCGCCAGGCGGTGTCGGGCGGGAGGGCGTTCTTCTCGCTGCAGGCCGCCGCGCAGGAGTGGCACCCGATGCAGTTCGCCGCGTTGAAGTGAAAAACCATCTGTGGCATACGTAAGCCAGTTACCCGTTAATGGTCAATGGTCAATCGTCAGTGATAGCGGTCAGCAGTCAGCGCTCGGCGTTCAGTCATTAGCATTCAGCGTTCAGCTCTCAGAAATAATTCTCATTTTGTTCTTGCTGACCGCTGATCGCTGATGGCTGAGAGCTTTTCACCCATTCACCGATTCACCCATTCACCCATTCACCGTGTTTTCTCTATTCTCACCGCGCACTGCTTGAACGCCGGCTGGCGCGAGTGCGGATCGAGGAGGCCGAGCGAGAGTTTGTTCGCTCCCCAGGCGAAGTGGAACGGCGTGAAGACGCTCCCGGGCCCCACGCGCTCTGTGGGCAGACAGACCGCTTCAGCCTCGCCCCGGCGCGAGATGAGCCGCACCGTCTCCATTGCCTCGATCCCGAGCCGGGCGGCGTCGCGGCCGTTCATCTCCACGTAGAGAACGGGAGAGAACTTGTCCAGGTTCCCGATCCGGCCGGTCTTCGTGCGGGTGTGCCAATGTTCGATCACTCGCCCCGTGTTGAGGAGGAACGGGTACGATTCGTCCGGCCTCTCGTTGTCGTCCACGAACTCGAGCGGGATGAGCCGGGCCTTCCCGTCCGCGTGCTGGAACAGGCCGTCGGCGTAAAGGCGCGGCGTTCCGTGTGAGCCGGAGGGGCTTGGCCACTGGATGCCGCCTCGCGCCGCCAGCTCCTCGTACGTGATCCCTGAGTAGTCGCAGAGCCTTCCCCGGCTCACTTCGCGTATCTCATCGAACGCCTTCTCGGCCGTCCATTCCCCCGGGAAGAGACGCCCAAGCCCCATGGCGCGGGCCAACGCGGCGAAGATATCCAGGTCGCTCTTCGCCTCCCCCGGAGGCTCCACGGCCTTCCGGACCAGGCCGACGCGCCGCTCCGTGTTCGTGAACGTCCCGGTCTTCTCCGCCCACATGGCGGCCGGAAGGAAGACATGCGCGAGGGCGGCCGTCTCGCCGGGGAAGTAGACGTCCTGGACGACCAGGAACTCGAGCTTCCCCAGGATTTCGCGGACCCGGTCGGTATCGGGCATGGATGTCATCGGGTTCGTGGCGATCACCCACATCCCCTTTATCTCGCCCCGCTCCACGGCCGGGAAGATGTCGGTCATGGCGAGGCCGCGCTTTTCGGGGAAAAACGTCTCGTCCACGCCCCAGAACCGGGCGATCTCCGAACGATGCGCGGGGTTTTCGAGCTGGCGGTACCCGGGGAGGCCGGAGGCGGACGAGAACTCCCGCGTCCCCATGGCGTTGCACTGCCCGGTGATCGAGAGGGACGATCCGCCCGGCTTCCCCACGTTCCCCGTGATGAGAGCGAGGTTGTTGATCGCCGCGACGCCGTCCGAGCCGTGCGTGGACTGGTTGATCCCCATCGTCCAGATCGCCATCGCCGCCCCGGCCCGGCCGTAGATTCGGGCAACCTCGCGAATCCGGCCGGCGGGAATGCCGGTGATCCCCTCGGCGTATTCCGGCGTGAAGCGCGAGACGGTCCGGGCAAAGTCTTCGAAGCCGGTCGTGTGCGCCAGGGCGAACGCCTGGTCTTCCATCCCTTCAGCTAGGATGACGTTCGCAAGGGCGTTCAGCAGAACGACGTCAGTTCCCGGCCGGATGGGAAGATGAATATCGGCGAGCTGAGCCAGCATCGTCACGCGGGGGTCGACGACGATGACCGGGAACCGGCGCCTCTCCAGGGCCGTCTTGAGCCGGTAGTAGAGGACCGGGTGGCACTCGGAGAGGTTCGAACCGAACGCGATCAGGCATTCCGTCCGGTCGAAGTCGTCGTAACAGCCGGGCGGCCCGTCGCTCCCGAACGAGCGCTTGTAGCCCGAGACGGCCGAGGCCATGCAGAGCGTCGTGTTCCCGTCGTAGTTGTTCGTCCCGAGTCCGCCGCGGACGAGCTTCCCCAGCGTGTAAAATTCTTCCGTGTAGATCTGTCCAGTGCTCACGACGGCCAGGGCGTCGCGGCCGTACCGCTCCTGAATCCGCTTGAACTCGCCGGCCGTGCGGGCGAGCGCCTCGTCCCATGACGCCCGCCGTAGCGGCCCGTCCGCCCCATCCCGGATCATCGGGTGTCCGGCCCGGTCCGGGGCGTTGATCGCCTCGAACTCGTGGATCCCCTTGAGGCAGAGCTTGCCGCGGTTCACGGGATGGTCGGCGGTGCCCCGGACGCTCACCGCGCGTCCGTCCTTCACGCCCACCTCGATCCCGCAGCCTGTCGAGCAGTAGCCGCAGGTCGTGTAGATCCAGCGGTCGATCTCCTTGCGGGGGATCGCGATGGGCTTGGATCCCTTTTCCCTGAGCAGCATCGGTCAGGCCCTCACGTGAGAAAGAGTTCGGAGTTGGGAGTTCGGGGTTGAGACGATCCGGTCTTGCCCTCCGCCGTCTTTTCGCCCGCGCCTTCGTCGTGTCTCCAAACCCGAAACCACGAACTCCAAACCATCCTTCAAATCACCGCTTCCGATACCTCCGGCGCGCCCCACGTCGTCCTCCAGCGCCGCTGGACGACGCGGAGCGTCACGAACGCGCCGGCCGTAATTCCCGCGAAGATCAGAAACCCAGTTCCGTAAGATCCGGTCACGTCCTTGAAGTAGCCAAGATACGTCGGGAGGAAGAAGCCGCCGACTCCGCCCGCCGCGCCGACGATCCCCGTCATCACGCCGATCTCCTTCCGGAACCGCTGGGGCACGAGCTGGAAGACCGACCCGTTCCCCATCCCGAGCGCCATCATCCCCAGGAAGAGGAGAGCGGTGGCGGCCGGAAGAGGCGGAAGCGTGCTGACGCCCGCCATGGCCAGGACGACGCCGGCGAAGAGAAAGGTGAGGGCCCGCACGCCGCCGATCCGGTCGGCCAGAACCCCTCCGAGCGGCCGGAACATGGAGCCGGCGAAGACGCAGAGAGCCGTGAAGTTCCCCGCCATAACCTTGGAGAGGCCGTACTGGTCGTGGAAGAAGATCACGAGGAACGAAGCCAGGCCGACGAACCCGCCGAACGTGACGCTGTAGAAGAATGAGAACCAGTAGGTGTCGTTCTCCCGGAGCACGAGAAGGTAGCGGCTGAGCTTCTGGGGCGCCGGCTGATCGGGCGAATCTTTCGCCAGGAACGCGTAGACGAGAAAGACGAGCCCCAGAGGGATGAGCGCCAGGCCCATCACCGCGTGCCATCCCGCCATCTCAGCCAGTCTCGGCGCGAAGAGCGCGGCAAGGACCGTCCCGCTGTTCCCGGCCCCCGCGATCCCCATGGCGAGCCCTTGGTAGCGCGGCGGGAACCACCGGCCGGCGAGCGGCAGGGCCACGGCAAAGCTCGCGCCGGCGACCCCCAGAAGGATCCCCATGAGATTAATCTCAGACATGCTCGACGCGCCAAGCCATCCCCAAAGGAGAGGAACGGCCGTGACCGCCATTCCGATCATCCCAGCCCGCTTTGGACCGAACCGGTCAACGGCGATGCCGACCGGGATCCGGAGGAGCGCGCCGCTCAAGATCGGGATCGCCACCATGAGCCCCTTCTGCGTGGCCGTGAGACCGAACTCCTGGGAGATGAAGACGCCGAGCGCGCCCAACAACACCCAAATCATGAAGCTCACGTCGAAGTAGAGAAAGGCGCTAACGAGCGTTGGAACGTGACCAGACTTCCTGAAATCCGAAATGCGCATCGGGACCTCC
>CAKKSE010000101.1:18833-22684 GCA_919903025.1 Nitrospiria bacterium
CGCGGATTCGGAAACGAACCGTCACGGTGATACGGGAAACAAACGGGGACCCGGGTGTTGACCGGTGGCGGTTTTGGCGAGGGGTTAGGACATGCAGGCGAGAAGTTGAAAGCGCGGTGCCGGGAAGGCCAGGGAATCACGCAACCTTGAACGAGCGTCCGATTTCCGCCATGCCCTTCGTCTCCCGGCGCTCGAGCTTCTCCCGGACTTCCGCAAAGCGGCGGACAGTTTCCTGCGAGTACAACCGCTCTCCGCAGTGGAGGCAGACCTCCGCGGGCACTGTGAGGACTGCCGTGTCGGCCCCGCCTCGTACGATCTTCTCGACATCCTTCTTCGCCAACTCGCCCCCGCACACCGGACACTTTTCAAAGGGCATCATTGCATCCTTCTCCTTTCTCGCCAGCCGATCCACCGGCTGGGATCCGGACGGTACACGGTTATAAGAACCGCCCACGAATTGGCCTCATTATACGCCCAAACGGTGTGGACCGGATTTCCGTCGGCGGTCCGTCCGTACACAAGACAACTGGGGTAGGGCTTGTCTGTTGGGTAGTCCTCGATTATTTCGCCGTGAAGAACCGAGAAAAACACATCCCCTATCGTCAGGCGATCCTCTCGCGCCTCTTCATCGGCGTGATCCGTGATCCGGACCCTGTTTTCCCGGATCGCATCGTTGATGTCCGAAATCTGCACCCGGTTCTTCCTTGAACTGTCTCATCCACCCTGCCGGACTCCTGAGACCAAGGATACCCGAAATCGGGCCGGAATGGAAACTCCAGCGGCGGTTGCTCCCGTTGACCGCGGACGCAATGCCGCCCGACGCGGCCGCCGGCGTCATCGTCCAGCCCGCCTATGAATGGATGCTCGCCACGCCAGAATCCTCAGACCGTCCGTGACCCCATCTGTCATCGAGACGCGTTTCTTCGACTCCCGCCTCGTCGCCGACCTCATCCGCGCCTTCCGCCTCGCCGCCCCGCTCTATCGGTTTCTCTGGAAAGTCAAGACCCCCGCCGGGTCGCCGTCTCGAGGAACCAGGCAAAAAGAACCTCGGCGGGATGGATAGAACTCGAGGATTGTTTCGGTCGCGGGATCTAATCGCCTCGGGGCAGACGCTCCAGCGTCCTCCAGGGCTTCGATCTCCCGCTCTGCCCCACACGTCAACCTAGTCAACTACGAAGCCGTTGCTTTGTCCTTCTCTCCGCCGTGAAGAGTTACGCAACGTAAGAAACAACGTCCCGGCCGGTTGCCGCTGGTGAACCTTCACATTCCGCTGGGAGCGAACTGGAAATTCCAACCCCGCATTCAGCCTGCCCGCCCGCCTGCGCGTCGCGCGCAAGCAGGCGCGCGGGCAGGCAACTCGCGCGCAGGCGGGCGGGACATAGGAGGACTGCGCCTTAAATAAATCAAAACGGCCTGGTCCCGTCTGGCTCGTCCCTATTGTCCATCGTTCACGGACCGTCAATTACGTCTCATCAACCAAACCCGAAAAACGATAATGACCACGAATAGCACTGCCGCGACTGCCCATATGGCCCCCCATATCTCGCTGACAGGAGTGCCCCGGGAAACCATAAAATTGGCAATAAACGCGACCAACGCCGTTATAACAACCATCGCCAATGCCCACGGCAAGTAACTCCGAGAAAGACGCTTGTGGAACGACTTCTCCTTCGTCGTCTCAAATGGCCGGGCCGCATTCTCCCCACCCCAATACCGGCGGGACTTTTCTGCCGTTTCCAGAGCCACCGTCCTGTTTTCCTGCGCCTTATATCGGATCAAGGGCAAACGATGGGCTGGAATCACAAGAGTGCCCAGAACAATTGCAACGTGTGCCCAATAGGAAACAACAACCTCCCAGACATCCGCAGGAAGTGGATATCTGACAAGCCTGAACGCAATTTCAATTCCTTCAATCGCAATACCATACAAGCGGAAGGCCGCTGGGGACAAGAAAGCGCCTGGAAAAACGATCCCAAGCTCATAAAACGAACTGCTTCTTCGGTATTCAGGGACAGTCCAAAGAAACACGTTATCACTCACCACAAAGGCAACAATTCCCGCAAGAAACAGCCGCACATAGACCGGAGCGCGCCAGTAAGCAGTTGCAATCGCGGACCAGAACGAACCGGGCAATCCGAACGGTTCCATCTCTTTGAACAACCCCCCATTCCCAGAGCTAGATGGCCCTGACTGGTCCAGGCACCCCTTGCCAATCATCCGGGTGGTCGCTATCCGGCCCGTGGCAGTCTGGTCCTTGCCAATCGCATGTGGGCCGCCGGACGGGACGGGGCCGCCGGACGGGACGCGCCGGACGGGACGTTGCTAGTTTTGCTAAGTTATTTGCCAGGGCTCTATGAAAGCTGTTTCCTGCGACGCATTCTGAGGAACGAGCCGGCGAGGAGTTGAGGCCTTCGATGGCTGGGCCAGGGGGTAGCCCTGGTCGCACGGGGCTTGGTTTGCCATGCACGGGCAGGTCGTGGGAATGAAAGAGGGCGGAACGCAGGAGATTCCACCACGGCCCGCGGGGGTCTCGCGAGGGGGGAGAGAGATCAGAAGGAAGGGGCTCTGACCGCATCGCTATCCGGACTCCTTGAGGGACCTTGAAGGAATGAAACCCCGTCGTTGGCGCGGCGATGGTGAGAACTTGTCAGGAACCCGCACCGCCGTCAACGCCCGCCGCGTCAGCGGCGGCCTCGGGCGCCGGTTGCCGCGCGCCGCTGTCTCGACGACAACCATTTCTTGAAGGACGGCTGACTTTCCCCCGATGCGTGCCCACGCAACAAGTTCTCAACGCTAACGTCCTCGTCCAGATCCTCCCAGTGAATTCCATGTCCCTTTCCGATCAATCGCCAGTGATCTCGTTCCTTCCGTGTTCCGTGCACGAGTCGCGGGAACCAAGCCAAAGGCACGGAGATCGTCCTCCCATCGCTCAAATCAACGCTGAGCGTATCTTCGGTCACCTTCACGTCCTCCGCGACCGGTACTTCGACCTCAACCGTTGAAATACGCATGCCATGCCTCCTTCAGATCATTTGCGTGCGTTCGCACCACTTCTTGAATCCGGCCAATCTCTGCCCGAGAAAAGCCCCCGCTCGAACATAATCTTATCGGCTCCAACCAGAACTTCGCGACCTTGTCGTCCCGCTCGATGTGGATGTGCATCGGCTCATCGCGATCTCCCGCATAGAAGAAAAACCGATAAGGACCCTTTCTCAGTATTGTCGGCAACTAACGATCCTGCAAGTCGTGTCTCTCGCCTAACAGGGCGGTGAGCGACGCTCCCACCCAGCCAGATCATATCCGAAACCGGCGTTCCGGCCAAGGGGGTCCGTGATGCTATTGTACGGTCGGACTGCCGACGGCAATCCGCTCCACAGAGGATATCGGTGGGCTCGATAGCCGGGGGAAGGTCGACATAAAGGTCAACATCAAGGCGTGCAACCCCGACTGCCCGCGGGGAGCAGGCTGTTTGGCCTCAGTTCCTCAGCTCCTCAGGCCGCAAGGCGGCTGATCTTGGGGCGCGGGCGCCGCTCGGCCTTCCACAGATCGTAGGCGACCTGCATCGACAGCCACATGTCGGCGCTCGTCCCGAGGGCCTGGGAGAGCCGAAGCGCCATGTCGGCGCTCACGCCGGCTCGGCCGTTCAGGAGCGCGGAGAGAGCCTGGCGGGTTACGCCCAGACGCCGAGCGCTCTCGGTTACGGTCATGCTCTTCGGGAGATATTCCCGAAGGACTTCGCCCGGATGGGCGGGGTTGTACATACGGGACATCGTTTTCCTCCGAGTCTAATGGTAATCGAGGTAATCGAGAGCCACGGCATTCTTCTCTTCGAATCGAAAGACGAGCCGCCA
>CAKKSE010000102.1 GCA_919903025.1 Nitrospiria bacterium
GAGTCGGGGCTCTGGACGTCCACGACGTTGACGGCCCGGACCTTGTAGTAATACCGGGTTTCGTCCTGGAGGGCGGCGTCATCGCTGAAGTAGCCCTTCTTCCCTCCATCCACGAATTGCGTTTGCTCCCTTCCCTCGATCGACTTGATCATCTCGAACGGTCCCGCCCCCTGGCTTGCCCGATAGACGGCGTAACCCTTGACCTCCGGTTCGTTGACCGGGTTCCATGACAGGGAGACTTTTCTGGCTTCGCCGCTCGCCGCCTTGAGCCCCGTGACCATGGAGGGAGGGCCCTTCGTCGCGGCCTGGGCCGTCTTCGAAGGAGGAGATTCGGTCTCGACGACGTTGAAGGCGGCGATCCGGTACGAGTAGGTCTTCTCGTCGTCCAGTCCTTCGTCGGTGTACGCGGCCTTGGACTGTCCGTCGATCGACTTGATCTTGGCCCATGTGTCGCCGGATGTGCGGCGGTAGATGTTGTACCCCTTGACGTTCGGGTCGAACGAGGCCTGCCACTGGAGGACGATCTTGCGGATGAGACCGGACTGGGCCGAGAGGCCGGTCACGGCGTCAGGCGGCCCCGCCGTCGAGACGCGGATCGGCTGGCTCGGCACGGTCGTCATTCCCGAACGGTTCCGTCCGACCACCTTGTAATGATACGTCTCAGCGTCGAGCAGGTTCCGGTCCTCGAAGGAAACGTGTCGGGAGGAATTCTCGACCTTCCCGACCTCCTGAAAGGACCCGCTTTCCGTTCTCCCGCGGAGGATCGTATACGATTCGACCGCCTCCGGCGAATCGGGAACGATTTCGATGGACACGCTCCGAACGCCGCCCCGGGAGGAGGCGATTTGCGGGACGGGCAGGTTCGCCGCGACGGTATCGCCGGCCTTGATCGCTTCCTGGAAGAGCGCGGAGACAAGGTTGTCCACCATTCTTTTTGCGAATGAGGAAAGGCCGATGGGAGACGGCGAGATGGCCGAGTCCGAGACGCTCCAGACGACTCCGCCGTCGGAGACGTCGATCATCCGCGCGTTGATTCCGATCGCCGAGAGCTCGGCGGCGCCGGAGGCCTTGGAGCCGTACTCCGGGACGGTCCCGACGATGACGCCCTGGACCCCCAGCATCTTTCCCACGCGAATGGCCAGGGAGCTCTCGGTGACGCCCTTGAGGCCCAGGGCCTGCTCGCCCAGGACCTGCTCCATCTGGCTTCTTTCAACGAGGTTGTACTTGTTCGTCTTGAGAAGAGCCGTGGCGAAGAGGTCCGAGATGCTCGAGCCGATGAGCTCCGTCGGGGCCTTGAACGGAAGGACGGCGACCTTCTGGTATATTCTCTGGCCGGCCACCGGGCTGACGAAAATCGACGCCTTGACGTCCTTGTACCCGTCCGGCATCAGCATCTCGCCCCTGTCGACCTTGGGGGAAGACCCGCAGGACGCGGCGAGAAGGAGCCCGACAGCGGCGATTCTCGAAATTCTCGACACGAAGATTCCATTCATGGACAATGCCCCTCGCTGGTTTGGTCGGCTTGGCGGGCGGTCCGGGGGTTTTCCGGGGCAGGGTGAGGTCTGGACAACCCGCGCGGGCCGTGAACGGGAAGACAGCTCGTCGACACCGGAACCTCCTACGGGAGGACTCAAGTTACGTCCAACGGCCCTGTCGGATATTGGTCAGAGAAAGCGAACGTGCTGGATATGGTCAACATATATCACATCCACCCCCCTCTTGAAAAGGGTCCAGGGGATGACCTGGGCCCCCCGAAGGACCGCATAGACCTCTTGCGAATCGAACCTCTCTCGGACATACTGGCTCGGGAGTGATGTCGGGCGAGTGAGTCCTCCGTCTGGGGGTTCCCATGTGGCTTGCTGATACGAGCGTTCGCCGGCCGGTGTTCGCGGCGATGCTCATTGCCTTCATCACATCTTTCGGCGTCATGGCCTACAAGGACCTGGGCGTGGACCTCTTCCCCAAGGTCGACTTCCCGAACGTCTCAATCATCACGACCCTCGAAGGCGCCTCCCCGGAGGAGATCGAGACCCGGATCACCAAGCCGATCGAGGAGGCCGTCAACACGATCGCCGGGATCGACGAGCTCCGCTCCGTATCGCTCGAAGGCGTCTCGCGCGTCTACGTCCAGTTCCTCCTGGAGAAGCCGGTCGATACGGCGGCCCAGGAGGTCCGCGAGAAGGTTGCTGCGGCCCTGCCCCTCCTTCCCGAGGGGACGGACCAGCCGCTCATCGAGAAACTGGATCCGGACGCGGCGCCGGTCATTGCCCTCGCAGTTTCGGGCAGGCGGTCTCCCCGCGAGGTCACGGAGATCGCGAAAAAGCGGATCAAGGAGCCGCTCGAGACGGTCCCGGGCGTCGGCTCCATCACGATGGTCGGCGGCCGGGAGCGGGAGGTCCAGATCGTAATCGACCCGCGGCGGCTCGAGGCCTACGGTCTCACGATCGCCGACGTCCGCGAGGCCCTTCGTCAGCAGAACCTGGAGGTCCCGGGCGGCCGGGTGACGTACCGGGAGCGGGAGCAGGTCCTTCGGACGATGGGCCGCCTGGAGAGGCCGGGGGAATTCGCGGAGATCGTCGTGGCCGTCAAGGCCGGCGCCCCGATCCGGATCGCCGATCTGGGGCGCGTGGAAGACGGCGTCGAGGAGTCACGGACCCTCTCGCGGCTGAACGGCGAGAACGCCGTCTCCCTACTCATCCGGCGCCAGTCTGGGACGAATGCCGTCGAGGTGGTCGAGCGGCTCAAGAAGCACCTTTCGCGGATCACGAAGACGCTTCCTCCGGACATCAAGATCGCCGAGGTCCGGGACCAGTCCCGCTTCGTCAAGCGCTCCTTCGGAGAGGTCCAGTCCCACCTGATCCTGGGCGCGATCCTGGCCAGCGCCGTCGTCTTCCTCTTTCTCCGGAACTGGCGGAGCGTCCTGATCGCGGCGGTCGCCATCCCGACGTCGATCATCGCCACGTTTACGGTCATCAAGTACCTGGGATTCACGCTGAACAACATGACGATGCTGGCGCTCTCCGTCTGCACTGGGATCGTGATTGACGATGCGATCGTCGTCCTCGAGAACATCTACCGCTGGGTCGAGGAGAAGGGCGTGGGGCCGTTCGAGGCGGCCAAGGCGGCCACGGCCGAGATCGGCCTCGCCGTCATGGCCACGACCTTCTCGCTCGTCGTCATCTTCCTGCCGGTCGCCTTCATGGCCGGGATCCCCGGCCGGTTCTGGTACTACTTCGGTATCACGGCCACGTTCGCCATCATGATCTCGCTTCTCGTCTCCTTCACGCTCACGCCGATGCTGGCCTCGAAGCTGATACGGAAAGGCGGCGGACACGGGGCGTCGAAGGAGGGAGGGTTCTACCGCGCGATCGACTCGGTCTACGGCCGGATGCTCCGCTGGTCGCTGGCCCACCGGGCCGTCATGGTCGCCGGAGCCCTCCTGACGGTGGGCTCGCTGTTCTACTTCTACCCGGCCATCGGCAAGGAGCTGGTGCCAGCGGACGACCAGAGCGAGTTCCAGGCGGACATCAAGGCGCCTGAGGGGTACTCCCTCGACCGGACCGATGCGGCGATCCGCGAGATCGAAGGAAAGCTCGCGAAGATCCCCGGCGTTCAGGAGGTCTTCACGACCATCGGCCTGGGCGAGGGCGGGATCGGCGGCCAAGTGAACGCGGCGAGCGTCTACGTGGGGCTCGTCCCGATCAAGGAGCGGAAGGCGAGCCAGTTCGCGCTCATGAAGGAGGCGCGGAAGGTCCTTGCGGGTTATCCGGAGCTCCGGGCGAGCGTTTCCCAGGTGTCGCGGATCTCCGGCGGGGGGCGGAGCCAGAGAGACCTGACGCTCGTCCTCCAGGGGCCGGACCTCGCCGAGTTGGACCGGATCTCGAATGGCCTCGTCGAGGAAGGGCGGAAGATCCCCGGCTTCGTTGACGTGGACACGACGCTCGAGATGCAGAAGCCGGAAGTCCGTGTCTGGATCGACCGTCCGAAGGCGGCGGACCTCGGCGTATCGGTCGAGGCGATCGCGCGCTCTCTCCGGACGATGGTGGGCGGGGAGGAGGTCACGAAGTACAAGGAGGGGGACGAGCAGTATCCGGTCAGGCTGAGACTCCAGGAGGAATCCCGGAAGGACCGGGAAACGATCGCGCGCCTGTCAGTTCCGTCGACGAAGGGCCCGCCCGTCCCGCTCGAGAACCTCGTCCGGCTCACGGAGGAGCGCTCGCCCGCCCAGATCGACCGGTACAACCGCGCCCGGCAGGTGATGGTCGTGGCGAACTTCCAGGGGATTCACCTCAAGCAAGGCCAGGACCTTCTCGCCGAGAAAGTCCGGGCGCTCAGCCTGCCGGCGGGCTACAACCACGTCTTCATCGGCCGGAGCAAGATCTACGAGCAGGCGATCTGGGGGTTCTTCTGGGCGACGCTGACCTCGATGATCTTCATCTACATGGTCCTCGCGGCCCAGTTCAACTCGTACCTCCACCCTGTCACGATCATGGCCTGCCTCCCGATCTCCCTTCCGTTCGGCTTTCTCTCGCTCATGCTCGCGGGGATGACGCTCAACGTCTACAGCATGATCGGGATGCTCCTCCTGTTCGGGATCATCAAGAAGAACTCGATCCTCCAGGTGGACTACACGAACACGCTCCGGGCGCGGGGCGTTCCCCGGGACGCGGCGATCATCGAGGCGAACCACACGCGGCTGAGGCCGATCCTCATGACGACGTTCGCCGTCGTGGCCGGAATGCTCCCGATCGCCCTGGGGCGGGGAGACGGCGCGGCATCGAGGGCGTCCACCGCGATGGTGATCGTGGGCGGCCAGATGCTGGCCCTGGTCCTCACGCTCCTCATCACGCCCGTGGTCTACTCGCTTCTCGACGATCTGCGCGGCGCGCGTCCGGGCGGTGTTCAACGCAACAGGTAATCGTGGTATTATTGTCCGAGAGGGAGGAGCGATATGGATGCCATCGAATGGCGTGACTACATCGTATCGGATCCGGCTGTCCTTGGAGGGAAGCCGATTCTCAAGGGGACTCGGTTGTCCGTGGAGTTCGTACTCGAGCTCCTGGCAGCGGGGTGGAGTCAGGGATCGCTTCAGGAGAACTATCCGAACCTGACCGCGGAACGAATTCGAGCTGTGCTGGCATACGCGGCTGAGACTTTCAGGGAAGAGAGGTTTTACCTTCTTCCGCCCGCAGGATCGGCGGCGTGAATGAGCGCTTTCTGGCAAACGAGAACTTCCCCGCCGCAATTGTCCGAAGTCTCCGTGCACGGGGATGCGACGTTGTCTATGCGGCGGAGTCCCTCGTGGGCGCGTCCGACGAGATCATCCTCATTGAGGCGGTAAGAGGAAACAGGGTCTTATTGACCTTCGATCGGGATTTCGGCTAGACGGTGTTTCACAGGCGGCAATCGCCGGCTCCCGGCATCGTTCTCTTTCGTTTGGCACAGCTTCCTTCCGAAGCGATGCTTTAGTTCCTGAAGGCGTTTTTCGAGTCCCGCCCGGCGCTTCGAGGGTTCTTCACGGTGGCGAGTCCCGGCCACTTCCGGCAGGTGCGGATCCTGGAGCGCGGTCTGGAGAGTCCTTGAAACCCGTCATGAAGAAGGACGGGTTCTAAGCAAGCCGAAGATGCGCGGGCCTTCATGTACGAGCGGCCCTTGTTTGTTCCGGAATACGCATGGAGCAAGAGGACAAGGCGGTGAATGCCAAGGTTCCTCCCCGGGCGTTCCATCTCGTTTCCATCGGACTTTTCCTGTTCGTCTTTCTCGGCCCTTCTCCGGCCGGGGGCGGGGAGGCGGACGAATACACGCTCGCCGTCGTGCCGAGGACGACGCCGATCGCTATTCACCGCGACTGGGCGCCGTTCGCCGAGCGCCTCTCGCGCGAGATTCCGCACGGCGGAACGATCCGCCTCAAGGTCTACCAGTCGTACGAGGAGTTCGACGCCGACCTCCTCAAGGGAATTCCCGACTTCGTCTTCATGAGCCCGTACCATTCCGTCAGGGCCCGCCGCGCCCAGGGTTACATTCCGCTCATCCGCGACAGCGCGAAGCTCCTGACCGGCATTCTGGTCGTCCGCCGCGACAGCCCCGCCAGAAGCGTCCACGATCTGGACGGAAAGGATCTGGTGTTCCCCTCGCCGAATGCTTTCGGAGCTTCTCTCTACTTGAGGGCCCTTCTCACCGAGAAGGAGAAGATCCGGTTCAATCCCCGGTACGTGGGCTCCCATTCGAATGTCTACCGCCACGTCATCCTGGGTAAGGCCGCGGCGGGCGGCGGGGTGAGCGACACCCTGGGCAGGGAGCCGCCTGAAATCCGCGGCAAGCTCAGGGTCCTCTACGAGATCCCCGGCGCGGCGCCGCACCCGCTGGCCGCGCACCCGCGCGTCCCCGAGGCGGTGCGCCGGTCCATCATTGATGTTGTCCTCAAGCTCCAGGCGGATGAAGCCGGCCGGGGCCTGCTCGACGCGGTCTCTCTCTCTCTCGGCCGGTCCCGGCCGACTACGCCCGGGACTACCAGCATCTCGAACAGCTCAACCTGGAAAAATACCTGAGCCATGGACCCTTCTAGTCCAGTGATTCCAACGCTTCTTTACGCAGCGCTTCCGGGTTTTGTGTGGGCGGCCCCGATATCTTGTGGGTCGTCGTCACGCCTCGCCACCCCCACCCAACCCTCCCCCATCAAGGGGGAGGGGATTGTTTTCTGCGGACTCCCTCCAAGCCCATGGAAAAGCGGCGTCCCCGCCTCATTTTCTCCTCCCCCCTTGTCCGGAGATCCCGGACCGGGACGGGGGAGGATCAAGGTGGGGGGAGAAAGAGGCCGAGCAAACAAGCGACAGCATATTGGGGTAACCCATACCAAAGTCGGGAGCCCTTTACGTAGGAAAAATGCCGTCATTCCCGCGGAAGCGGGAATCCAGACCGAAACAACTGGATTCCGGGTCAAGCCCGGAATGACAGTCCAAGGCAAATGGACTTATGAATCACTACAATAGGAAGTCCGAATCCGCCGCAGGCGGGCCGGAGGAGGCCCCGGCGTTCTTCCAGTGGACTCGGCGCCTCTCCACGCGGCTGGCGCTTCTTACCGCGCTCGTCCTGGCTGGCGTCATCGCGGTTCTGACCCTGCTGGCCGCCGAAGAGTTCTCGTCCGACGCGGCGGGGGAGAGGGAGCTCCAGGCCAAGGCTCTGGCCCAGAACATCGCGGCCGTGACCGCGGACGGTCTTCTTGCCGAGGACTACGCTTCTGTAGAGGAGGTGCTCGTCCGGTCCGCCGCGTTCCCAGGTGTGATCGGGATATGGGTGAGCGATCGCCGGGGGAGGGTGCTGGCCCACGTCGTTCGCCGGGGAGACGAACCGCCCGAGGTCCGGCTCGATCCGGAGGATTTGGCGCTTCCGTCCGCGGCGCTGCCCGCGACAGAGATCAAGGGCGGCCGTCTGCAGGCCTGGCATCCGATCGTCGCGGGAACGCTCGTGGGCTGGGCGCGTGTGGAATACTCCCTGGAGAAGATCGCCGCCATCCGGAGGCATATTTGGATGGAGAGCCTCGCGGCCGGGGTGTTGGCGATCCTGGCGAGCGCGGCGCTTCTCGTTGTGTTTACCCGGCGCCCGGCCAGGGCCATCCGGAGGGCGGCCGACTTCGCCGAGACGCTGGACGCCCGGCACGGGGAGCAGATTCCCGTGGAGCGCGGCTCGGTCGAAATCGAGATGCTGACGCGGGCACTCAACCTGGCATCGGGGCGCCTTGCCGCCCAGGAAGCGGCCGAGGCGGCGCGGGCGCGGCTGACCGCGATCCTCGAGGCGACAACGGATTTCGTGGCGACGGCCGACGCGGAGGGGCTCGTCCTCTACTACAACGCGGCGGCCCGGAGAATGCTTGGGATCGGCGGGGACGAGGACATCAGGGCGATCCGGATCCCCGACACTCACCCGGCGTGGGCCAACAAAGTGGTCCTGGGGGAAGGACTCCCGACGGCGATCCGCGACGGCGTCTGGAGCGGCGAGACGGCCCTCCTCTCCCGCGATGGGCGGGAGATTCCCGTCTCGCAGGTCATCATTGCGCACAAGGCGCCCGACGGGTCCGTCGAATTCCTCTCCACGATCGCGCGCGACATCACCGAGCGCAAGAACCTGGAGACGCAGTTTCGCCACGCCCAGAAAATGGAGGCGGTCGGACGCCTCGCAGGGGGCGTGGCGCACGACTTCAACAACATGCTGACGGTCATCAACGGCTACGCGGAGATGCTTCTCGGGAGGATGAAGCCGGACGATCCGTCAAGGCCAGAGATTGCGGCGATCCGCGAGGCGGGGGAGCGGGCCGCCTCACTCACCCAACAGCTCCTCGCATTCAGCAGGCGGCAGGTCGTCGCCCCTCAAGTCCTCTCCCTGAATGCGGTCGTCTCCCGGACTGACAAGATGCTCAAGCGCCTGATCGGCGAGGACGTCGAGCTCGTGACCATCCTCGCCCCGGTCCTGGGGACGGTCCGAGTCGATCCCGGGCAGATGGAGCAGGTGATCATGAACCTGGCCGTCAACGCTCGCGATGCCATGCCGAACGGGGGAAAGCTCACGATCGAGACGGCGGACGTCGATATCGACGAGTCGTACGCACGAGAGCACGTCGTTGCCGTTCCGCCGGGCCCGTACGTCCTGCTCGCCGTTTCCGATACGGGGTGCGGGATGGACGCCGAAACGCTCCAGCGAGTCTTCGAGCCGTTCTTCACGACGAAGGGGCAGGGAAAGGGGACTGGGCTCGGGCTATCGACCGTCTACGGAATCGTCAAGCAGAACGCGGGGTACATCTGGGTCTACAGCGAGCCGGGGCGCGGGACGACGTTCAAGATCTATTTCCCGCGGGCCGTAGAGGAGGCCGGCGCTCTCGCGGGGCGGAAGGAGCCGGCCCTTGAGAAAGGCGGAAACGAGACGGTCCTTCTCGTCGAGGACGACCCGGCCGTCCGCGCTTTCTCGGCCAAGTCCCTGCGTCAGCATGGGTACACGGTCCTGGAGGCGGCGGACGGAGAGGGCGCCCTTGCCGTCTGCGATGAACATGAGGGCCCGATCCACCTCATGGTGACGGACGTCGTGATGCCCGGGATGAGCGGGCGGGAGCTGGCGGAGCACCTGGCGCGCGTGTGTCCGAACGTGAGGGTGCTCTACGTGTCCGGCTACACGGACAACGCGATCGTCCACCACGGCGTCCTGGACGCGGGCGTCGCTTTCCTCCAGAAGCCCTTCTCGGCCGGCGGCTTGCTGAGGAAGGTGATGGAAACACTCGGATCATAGAGGCGGGCCGTCGCGCCCGCTTCGGCGGAGGACCAGGGAGTGCTCAGAATCAGCGCCTATACGGAAGTGGAAGGGCTAAGGGCGGACGTCCCGGTGGGGCAGCTGCCCGCGCTCATCGAGGACCCCGGCGCCCGTCTCTGGGTGGATCTCGAGGCGCCGACCGTCGCTGAGCAGATGATTCTCACGGATGTGTTTGGGTTTCACCCGCTCGCCGTGGAAGACTGCATCGAGGAGACCCATCTCCCCAAGCTGGACGACTACGGCGAGTACCTCTTCCTGGTCATCCACCACGGGGCGCGGTCGGTCGAGGAGCCGGGGACGTTCTCGACCGTCGAGCTCAACTGCTTTCTCAGCCGGCGCTACCTGGTCACGTATCACGACGAACCGTCGCGGACGATATCCGACGTATACCGCCGGCTGGAAAAAGAGTCGCCCACGCTCGCGCACGGGTCGGATTCCCTCCTCCACGAGATCCTGGACGGCGTCATCGACAACTATCTGCCCATCCTGGACGACCTTGACGAGCAGGTGGGGGAGATCGAGCGGCAGGTCCTGGAGAATCCGAACCACGGCGTCCTGGACAGGATCCTCATGCTCAAGAGGGACGTCATGCACTTGAAGCGCGTGGCGGCGCCTCAGCGGGAGGTCTTCCACCGCCTGAGCCGCGACCCGTTCGCCGTCATCGACCCGCGCGTCCAGATCTACTTCCGGGACGTTTACGACCACTTGGTCCGCATCACTGACCTGGGTGAGAGCTACCGCGAGCACCTGACGGCGACGCTCGAAGCGCACCTCTCGATGGTGTCGAACCGCCTGAACGAGGTGATGAAGGTTCTCACGGTGATCGCGACGATCATCCTCCCGCTCTCGCTCATCGCCGGGATTTACGGGATGAACTTCAAGAACATGCCGGAGCTTCAATGGACGTACGGATACCCCTTCACCCTCGGCCTCATGGCCGCCCTCGCCGGGGGGATGCTCTGCTGGTTCAAGCGGAAGGGGTGGTTCTGAGAACGGATGGGCGGTTTCGTCAGTCGGGAGACGCGATCTTCCGTTGGGCTGCAGCCTTTTCGTACATCTCGAACTTCGTCTCCATTCTGACGATTCGCTCTGCGAGGGATTGTATCCACTTGCCCTGATCCTCCTGGTCCCGAGCAAGTTTGGAGATCTTTTCGTCCGCCGTTAGGAGGAGCCGTAGAACCTTGGAAATGGATTCGGCGGTGCTCAAACCGACACCCCCAGTTTAGCCAGACGCCTTTTCACAAGTTGGTTCCTGGCGTGAGCCTTGTCCAGCCGCTCGACGATGCGGCCGACCGCGCTCTCGGCCTCCCGAAGGATGGCGTCCAGCGTCTCTTCGGATGTGGGGGCGGATGGGGTTGCGAGGTGATGCCTGATGGCCGCGCGAATCTCGCTCGCCATGGTGGAACGGCGCCTTCTCGCAAGGGCGGAAAGCGCACGGCGGTTTCCCTCTTCGATGTAGACCGTGGTTGGTTTCATGCCGGAAACCTCCGCGTGGAATGGGGCAATGATAATGCAATATATTTACCATATATGGCAGGAGTTGGACAAGGCCAAAAGGAGGCGGTCAACAGCCGTCGAACGGCCTCCCGTATTCCTCGGCGAAGCTCACTTTCCCGGCGGGAAAGCGGTCCTTCGGGGGCGCCTGCTGGTCGGTCCAGCCGATGGGCATGAGGACGGCGGGGACCACCTTGTCGGGCAATCGAAGAATCTCGCGCACCCTGTTCGGATCGAAACCTTCCATCCAGCAGCTTCCCAATCCTAACGATGTGGCCGCGAGGGCGACGTGCTCGACTGCGATGTATGTGTTGCGGAGAGCGACGCTTCGGCGAAGCGAGGGATCGGTTCGCAAGCCGGCGGAAAGATCCGAGATGCGGGCCGCCGGGTCACCCAGGTTCTCGATCCAGTTCTCCACGACGTCGGCCAGCGTGTCGCACGCTCGCGTGTCGGCGCAGGCGGCGATGACGACGGGCGCTTGCTCGACGTGCGCCTGGTCGTGGGCCGCCTCCCGGAGCCGCTTCTTTCTCTCGGGATCGCGCACGACGACGAACCGCCAGGGCTGGATGTTGACACTGCTTGGAGCCAGGACGGCGCTTTCGAGAATCTCGCGGACAATCTCGTGAGAGACCGGCGTGTTCGCGAACTGCCGGACACTGAATCGCGCCCGGATGGCTTCTTGAACGGTCATGAGTGTGTCCTCCACCACCGATCAGCCGGCTTTCTCGATGAGGAAGACGAACTTCCCGCCGTCCTCTTGGGCGGAGACGATCGCGTGTCCCGTCCTTCTTGCCCAGGCCGGGATGTCGTTGGCCGAACCATGGTCCGTCGAGATGAGCCGGAGGCGTTCGCCGGACTGGAGATCCTTCATGGCCTGGTTCGTCTTGACGACTGGGAGAGGGCAGGCGAGGCCGGTGCAATCGAGAGTCTTTTCCATGTCGGTTCCTCCTTGGTTATGAGTGATGACTAAGTAACGGCGAAGAAATCATCTCTTCTCCAGCCCGCGAAGAAAGAGCTGGGCGTGGTTCCTTGCGGCTGTCTCGGCCTCTTCGCGTCCGTAATCCGAGTCGCGGACGATCTGCCGCATTACGGCGAGGCCGAAAAGGCCGGCGAAGAAGTCGCGCGCGAAAGCGCGGGGATCGCCCGGCCGGAACCGGCCGGTTTTCTGTCCTTCTTCCACCTCGTAGGCGACGTAACCGACGATGCGGCTGTAGTGTTCGTCTACAAGCTCTTGGAGGAAGTCGTCCTGCTCCAGCGCGGCGTAGAGAACGATCCGGAGGATTGTCTCTTCGTCCTTGTCCTTGCGGAGGAACCAGAGCGAGAGCCGGATGAGGACGTCCTCCAGGTCGTACGAGGGGGCGTAGTAGAGGACTTCCTCCACGTCTTTGAAGTGGCGGCGGGTGGAAATCTCGTCCAGGATGGCGTCGTACAGCTCCCGCTTCGTGGGGAAGTGCTGGAAGATCAGAGCGTCGCTCGTGCCCATCCTGTCGGCTATGTCCTTGACGCGGGTTCCCCGGAACCCCTGCCGGGCGAACAGGCCGATAGCCGTCCGAACGATCAGGTTCCGTCTTTCCTCGGCCGTCATCCGGCCGGAGCGCTTCCTGCCCATTTATAACTAAGTAGCAACTAAGTATGAGACTGTCAAGCTGTTTCTTGGCGGCCGTGGTCTTGCGCGGGGTCGGTCAACCACCCGTGCAGGCCGGACCGAGTTTGCGGGTGCGGACGAACAGGATGAGGGGTTATACTTCCGTCCGCGAGACAGGGGCCGATTGGACCCGCTCTGGGAGACCTCCCCCCGCGAGGAGAAAAGATGCGTCGAGGAATTTCGTTTCTGGCTGGCACGTTGTTCTTGCTGGCGGGCGCGGCGTCTGCCTGGGCCGAGGGCCGGACGGGGCCGTACAAGGTCGGCGACGTCGTCGAGGACTTCTCTCTCCCGACGGTGGACGGGAAGACCTTCAGGCTCTCCGATCACAAGGGAAAGACGGTCGTCCTCGTCTTCTTCGCATCCTGGTGACCGTACTGCACTGCGGAGGCTCCGCAGGTCGAGAAGAACGTCTGGCAGAGGTTCAAGGACAGGGGCGTCCAAGTCATTGGGATCGACATCAAGGAAGGCCCGCTGACCGTCGAGGGCTTCAGGGACCAGCACGCGTGGACGTTCCCGATCGTCCTCGATGAGAAAGGGACCCTTCCTTCCCGCTTCAGTTCGAGCCGGGGCGGGCTTCCTCCGGAGGTCGTTATCATCAACTCGCACTGGGTGCTCGACTCGGACCTCACGGTCCGCCACGTCGACTACCTGAACGTCGCCACGTTCGACGCGTCCGTGAAGCAGGTTGTAACAGCCGTCGAGGAATTGCTGAAGGAGAAGAAATGAGCGCGTTTGTCCCGGGAATGTTCCTGACTCTGGCCCTTGTCGCGCCGGCCGGGGCGCAGATCGATTCGCCGCCCAAGGCGGTCCAGTCCGTCCGGGCCGAACTCGTCCGCGCGGGCGGAGGGGCGGAGCTCGTGTTGACCGTTCGGCTGGCTGAAGGTTTCCACGTTCAAGCGAACCCCGCCTCGGAGAAGTTTCTCATTCCGGTTGTCGTTGCGTTCGAGAGGAAGGACCTCGCTCACCTGACCACCGTTACCTATCCCGACGCCGCCGAAAAGCGGTTCGGCTTCTCCCCCAAGGCCCTGCGCGTGTACGAAGGGGAATTCGTGATCAGAGTCATGTTCAAGGATCTTCCCGCCCAAGCCGGGGGACGGCTTGCGGGGATCCTGCGATACCAGGCGTGCACCGACGACGCGTGCCTCCCTCCCGCTCAGGAATCGTTCACCGTCTCGATCGACGGCGCGTAGAGCCGGCCTGGGCGATTACAGATCGGGGGTTCGTGAAGGCGTCTGGAGCGCCGTCTGCGCTGAGTTACTCTTTTTCTCGCAGGACCCGATCCAGGGCCGCGCCGAGTTCGTCGATCCTGTAGGGCTTGGCCACCACGCCGCTGAAACCATACTTGCGAAAGTCCGCCATGACGGGATCTTCCGAGTACCCGCTGGAGACAATGACCTTGGCGGCGGGATTGATTTCGATCAGCCTCCGCACCGCCTCCCTTCCTCCCATCCCGCCCCGCACCGTGAGATCCATGATGACGGCGTCGAACGGCCGGCCAGATTCCGCCGCCCTCATGTAAAGGTCGACAGCCTCGCTTCCCTCGGGGGCGACGGCCACCTCGTAACCCAGGGACGTGAGGATATCGCTCGCGACGTCCCTGACAACCTCTTCGTCCTCCATCACGAGGACCCTTTCATTTCCGGAGAGGCGGTTCTCCCCCGCCCGGGCACGCCGGGGGAGGGGGATCTCTCTGCTCGACGCGGGGAGACAGACATGGAACGTCGTCCCCGCGCCAAGCCGGGACTCCACGGCGATGTATCCGCCATGATTCCGGATGATGGAGTAAGCCGTGGCGAGGCCAAGGCCGCTCCCGCGCTGCTTGGTCGTGAAATAGGGATCGAAGATCCTCTTCAGGTGCTCTTCAGGGATGCCGATGCCGTGATCCGCCACGGAGATTCTCAGGTAGTTTCCCGGGGGGAGGGGAAGGCGAGGTTTGCCATTCTCTGCTTCCATTAGGAGGTTCTCACAGCGGACCTGGATGGTTCCGCCCTCGGGCATGGCCTGATCCGCGTTGAGTACGAGATTGTGGATGACCTGGCTGATCTGGCCTTCGTCCGCATCCGCCGGCCAGAGCCCCTCGGGGATGGAAAGATCGCACTGCGTCGGCGACCCGCGCAATGCGAACCCCGCCGCGTCGCGGACGATCTCCGCGATGGAAGCCGGCTTCATTATCGGGGCGCCGCCCTTGGCGAACGTGAGGAGCTGTTGAGTGAGGTCGCGGGCGCGGAGGGAGGCCTTTTCCGCTTCGGTGAGTCTCTTGGCAATCGGGTCGTCGTCCCGGGCGAGCGTCCTGGCGATGGAGATATTCCCGAGGATCGCCGTGAGGATGTTGTTGAAGTCGTGCGCGATTCCGCCCGCCAGAACGCCCAGGGATTCCAGCTTGCTGGTCTTGAGGCGCTCGTCTTCCAGGCGCTTTCGGTCCGTCACGTCGCGGAGGTTGCCGAGGATGCCCTGGATCCGCGGGTCTTCCGTGAAGTTGTGGCTGACCACTTCCACGTAGATCCATGATCCGTCGGCGTGGAGGGCCCGGAACGGCGCCGAGACGGTGACGCCATGGCTCTGAAAGGCCCGCATGAAGGAACTCCGGGCTCCCGGCAGGTCTTCGGGATGGATCAAGTCGAAAACATTTCGGCCAATTATTTCTGACGGCGGATAACCCAGGATGCGCTCCATGGAGGCGTTCAGGAACCGGGCGACCCCGTCGGCACTGACGATGAAGATGACGTCCTGGCTGTTCTCGACCAGGGCGCGGAAGCGCGCTTCGCTCTGGCGAAGCTCTTCCGCGGCACGCCGCCGTTCCGTAATCTCCTCTGTGTGGACCATGACGAAGTCCGGGGGAACAAACGTATAGGTCACGAGAAAGTCGTTGTCCTCTCCCGTTGTGTAGCGGTACTTCATCTCGCGTTGGAATGAGATTTGGCTCTGGAAGCACCGCGAGAAGTCTTCCAAGATATCCGGGCGGTTCTCGCGATAGAGGGCCGAGGCCGTCTTCCCGACCATCGCACCGATCCGGCCGTGAGTCGACGCGTCGGCCGCGTCGTTGAAATCCACCAGCACGAAGTCCTCTCCGGACCTCTTCCACGCGTACGTGGGGACTGGGATCCCCTTGAACAGAGCGTTCGTTCTTTCGCAGTCTTCGGCGCCCGGACCCTTGGGCGTCGCGCTCCGGGTGCGTCCGGCGCGGTTCTTGGACGGTTTTGATTTTCCCGAGAGCTTGCGGAGAACCCTACCGCGACCGCTCAAGCCGGTCTCCACGCGAAAAGGATGCGACTACACCCGCGGCTGTTGGCCGAAGTGAGATCAGGAGGGAATTGCCGATCGTTCGGTTACTGGTGCCGAGGGACGGAATTGAACCGCCGACACGGGATTCTCAGATTTTCCAGGGGCAATTGTCAAGGGCTTGATTTTACGGGCTGGTTTCCCCGATCGTCTTACGAAACAAGAACTTCGGCTGAAAGAACTTCACCGCCCGATCCCGCGTTGGTGAAGTGGAACGATTAAGAAGAGAACCTTGATCGATATCGGTCCGGGCCTGATCGTATCACAAGGGGGCTTTGTCAAGAAGGCGCATCGGGTTTTGTGTGGGTGTGGCCCATATCTTGGGGGAAGCGTTGCCCCGCTCGACC
>CAKKSE010000103.1 GCA_919903025.1 Nitrospiria bacterium
TTGGGGAAAGTGTTGCCCCATTCGATCACCCCCACCCTGGCCCTCCCCCGTCGATGGGGAGGGGATTTTCTTCTGCAAGGCTCTTCCAAGCCGGTTGAGAAATGCCCTTCCCGCCGTGGATCCTCCCTCCCCCCTTGAGGGGGAGGATCGAGGTGGGGGGAGCGATGGGCCGAACAAGCAATCGACAGCGTGTTAGGATGACGCCGACAGAAGTCGTAAGGGTCTCTCGAAAGCAAGCCCTCTCTGTGGTAGCATGCAGTTCATGCGCCAAGAGACCCCCCGGCGGCCAAAGCGCCGCATCCCACCGAAGCACCTGGACCATGCCAGGAAATCGTCCGGCGGCGGCCGGCCGCTCGGCGCGTGGATCGGCGGGGCGCTCCTCGGCGCGTTCGTCCTCGGTACGCACGTCCTGGAATCATCGATTCCATCCGCGCCCCGCCCTGCGGGGCCGCTTCCTCCGGCGCCGCCTCCCCAGCAGGAGACGAAGACCGATCTCGATCTGCCCCCGCTGGGCGGGGCTCCCGGGCAGACGATCGGACGGGTCGCGCTCGTGATCGATGATCTGGGCGGACACCTTTCCGCGGCCGAGCGGCTCTTCGGTCTCGGGATTCCGCTGACGATTGCCGTCCTCCCGGGGGAGCCTCACTCTCGGACGATTTCCCGCGAGGCGGCCCTCCGCGGGCACGACGTTCTTCTGCACCAGCCGATGGAGCCGGCCGATTTTCCGCGATCGAACCCGGGGCCGAGAGCCCTTCTCAAGAGAATGAGCCCTGGGGAGCAGATGAGAATCCTCCGCGAGAACCTCGATTCTCTCCCGGAGGCGATCGGGATCAACAACCACATGGGGTCGGCCTACATGCGGGACCGGCCGGCCGTCGATCGCGTGATGGAAGAGCTTCGGAGGCGCGGCCAGCTCTTCCTCGACTCCGTGACAGCCCCCCGGTCGGCGGGGTACTGGTCGGCCAGACGGCACGGCGTTCCCGCCGCCCGCCGCGACGTCTTTCTCGATCCGGACGAGGGAGAGGGGATCCTGGAGCGGCAGTTCGTCGAGCTGGCGCGCCAGGTCGCCAACCGCGAGACGGCGATCGCCATCGGCCATCCTCATCCGGAGACGCTGGACGCGCTCGACCGCTGGGTCCCGCGGATGCGCGAGGCGGGGATCGAGTTCGTGAAGATATCGGAGGTTGTGAACCAGCCGTCAGCGGCCAGCGTTCAGCGGTCAGCGGGCGAAGAGAGAGGGAAGAATTGAAAATTGAAAATTGGAAATTGAAAATTGGAAGAACGGAAAGCGCAAGCCTCGATAGCGGGTCGCAGATTGAGACATCCAAGGCTCCAAATGCCTTCGCTGACAGCCGAAAGCTGAATGCTGAAAGCTGATCGCCGAATGCTTCTCCTTGCCATCGAGACATCCTGCGACGAGACGGCGGTCGCCGTCCTGAGCGGGGAGCGACGGATTCTCTCTAGCCTGGTTTCGTCGCAGAACCAGATCCATTCTCCTTTCGGCGGCGTCGTTCCCGAGCTGGCCTGCCGGGCGCACATGGACGTCCTCGCCCCCATGACCCGGCAAGCCCTGGATGAAGCGGGGGTCCGCATCCACGATCTGGATGCCATCGCCGTCACGGCCGGTCCCGGCCTCATCGGCGCCCTGCTCGTCGGCGTCTCCCAGGCGAAAGCGATGGCCTTCGCGCTGGATGTTCCCATCGTTGCCGTCCATCACATCGAGGCGCACATCGCGGCCGTCCTCTTGGATCACGACGACGACGGCGTTTTTCCCGCCGTCGCGCTGGTCGTCTCGGGGGGGCACACGCACCTCTATGACGTGAAGGGACCGGGGCGGGTCCGGTTGTTGGGGAGGACTCGGGACGACGCGGCCGGCGAGGCGTTCGACAAGGTGGCGGCCCTGCTTGGGCTCGGCTACCCGGGCGGTCCTGCCGTCGACCGGCTCGCGCGGGAAGGAGATCCCTACGCCGTTGCGTTTCCCCGGCCCCGGGTGGAAGGCGCCCCCTTCGATTTTTCCTTTTCCGGCCTCAAGACGGCCGTGCGAAGGTACGTCGCACGCCCCCCCCTCCTATTCTCCCCCCGCGAGGGGGGGAGGGAAATATCGCTTCGCCCCCCTCTCTCATCCGGGGGAAAGGTCAGCCCCCAGTCTTCCCCTCTCCCCTCCGAGGGAGAGGCCAGCCCCCAATTTTCCCCTCTCCCCTCTGGGGAGAGGGACAGGCCTGCCCTGAGCGAAGCTGAAGGGGTGAGGGGGATTGCCGACATCGCCGCCTCCTTCCAGGCGGCGGCCGTGGACGTCCTCGTTGACCGCACGATCCGCGCGGCGCGGGAGACGGGCGTCCGGAACGTCATCGTCGCGGGCGGCGTGGCGGCGAACAGCGCGCTCCGAAAAGGAATGGAGGGGGCCTGCGCCTCGGACGGCCTTCGCCTCTTCATTCCCCCGCCCGCCCTCTGCACGGACAACGCCGCGATGGTGGCGGTCCTGGGCGCGCGGTACCTGGCCATGGGCCGGACAGCGGGACTCGATCTCAACCCGCGGGATCGGTGGCCGCTTTGAGCCTTCAGCGGTCAGCACTCAGCGGTCAGCGATCAGCAAGAACGAAACACGAAGATCTTTTCTTCTGAAAGCTGCAAGCTGACTGCTGAAAGCTGAAAGCTGACTGCTATTGGTGTATAGTTCAGGGGCCAAAGGAGGTGGGCGTGATGGCGGACGTGAAGGAGGAGGTCATTCGTATGGTGCGGGCTATGCCCGATAACGCGACCGTGGACGATGTCATGGCGGAGCTGTATTTCAAGATGCAGGTTGATGCCGGCCTGCGAGAACTGAACGAGGGAAAAGGAATCCCGCACGGGGAAGTTGAGAGGCAGATGTCGAAATGGCTCGGCCGATAAGGTGGTCGCTTTGAGCGTTCAGCAATCAGCGGCCAGCGGTCAGCAACCAAACGGGCTGGTTGTCGATAACGGGGAGGGCTTGACCTGAAAGACTTCAGGGATCTGAAGGTTTGGGCGAAAAGCCATGAGTTGACGTTGCTTGTGTATAAGGCGACGGCGTCGTTTCCAAGAGAAGAGATGTTCGGATTGACAAGCCAGATCCGCCGGTCATGCTCGTCAATTCCAGCAAATATCGCTGAAGGTTGTGGGCGGAAAGGCGATTCGGAGATGGCTCGGTTCCTCCAGATTGCAATGGGATCGGCGAGCGAACTCGAGTATCACCTGCTGTTGGTTCACGATCTGGGTCTGCTGAAAGCGCACGCTTTCAGGGATCTCTCGAAGGAAGTCGTCGAGGTCAAACGAATGCTTTCGGCCTTTATCAAGAAGCTGAAAGCTGACCGCTGACTGCTGATCGCTCGGCACCCATGATCCGCCAACTCTCGATTGGAAATGTGATTCTCCCCAACAACCTCGTCCAGGCTCCGCTCGCGGGATACACGGACCTGCCGTTCCGTCTCCTCGTCCGCGAGTTCGGGGCGGGGCTGACCGTCTCCGAGATGATCTCGGCCGAGGGGGTCGTCCGGAGCGGAGCGAAGTCGCTCGCCCTGGCCGAGACCTGTCCGGAGGAGCGTCCCTTCGCCGTCCAGATATTCGGCGCCCGCCCGGAGGCGATGGCCGAGGCGGCGCGGATCCTGTCCGAAAAGCCGATCGACCTGATCGACATCAACATGGGGTGTCCCGTCCCGAAGGTCGTGCGAAGCGGCAGTGGGGCCGCGCTTCTCAAGGATCCGAGGGAGGCGGGCAGGCTCATGAGAGCGGTCGTGGCGGCGTCGCGCGTGCCCGTCACGATCAAGATTCGCGCGGGCTGGGATGCGGAGACGAAGACGGCCCTGGCCGTGGCTCGGGAAGCCGAGCAGGCCGGAGTTGCTGCCGTGACTATCCACGCCCGCACGCGGTCGCAGGGATTCTCCGGACAGGCCGACTGGCGGATCATCGCCGCCGTCAAGAAGGCCGTCGGGATTCCCGTGATCGGGAACGGCGACGTTTTCTCGGCCGAGGACGCCCGGCGGATGTTCGAGGAGACGGACTGCGACGGGATCATGATCGGCCGCGGGGCGATCGGGAACCCGTGGATCTACAGGGAGATCATTGCTTTGGCTTGCGTAGGGGCGCATTGCAATGCGCCCTCTCCGCCGGGTATCGTCGAGCGCCGGGACGTCATGCTCCGGCACCTCAAGATGCTGGCCGAGCTTCGCGGGGAGGTCCACGCGGCGAGACTGTTCCGGAAGTACGTGAGCGGGTACACGCGCGGGCT
>CAKKSE010000104.1:0-1767 GCA_919903025.1 Nitrospiria bacterium
TTGCTTGCTCGGCCTGTTTCACCCCCCACCTTGATCCTCCCCCGCAAGGGGGGAGGAGACGTGGGCGGGAAAACCGCTTTTGCTGGGGCTTGCGAGGCGCCTGTAGAAAACAATCCCCTCCCCCTCGACGGGGGAGGCCAGGGTGGGGGTGAGGAGGCGTGACGACGACCCACAAGATATCGGGGCCACCCACACAAAACCGGGAAGCGCCCCGTTTTTTTCCCAAACCCACCCTCGCCATCATCATTATTCAACCAGCACCGAAAGTTCACGCGTTGCGGCCTGGATGTCGTCCTGGGCCAGAATGGCAGAGATCATTGCCACGCCGTATGCCCCCGCTTCCAAAACTTCCTCGACTCGCCCGGCCTTGATCCCTCCGAGAGCGTATATCGGGATCTTAACCGATCCACAGGTTTCCTTCAACGCGGCGAGTCCAACCGGCGGTCCGTAAGCGGCCTTCGAGGGTGTCTCGTAGATCGGGCCGAACGTGATGAAGTCGGCGCCGCCCGCTTCCGCCTCATTCGCCTCGGCCAGGGAGTGGGTCGAGACGCCGACGCGCATCCCCGCCGGCAGAACGGGTTTGATCCCCTCCACCGGCAAGCCGTCCTGGGGAAGGTGGACGCCGTCGGCCTCGGCGCAGATGGCGACATCGAGACGATCGTTGATGAAGAGGAGGGCGTCGTACATCCGCGTCAACTCCCGCATCTCTTCGGCGAGGGAGAGGAGATCGCGGATGGGGAGGTCCTTCTCCCTGAGCTGGACCATCCGGACGCCGCCGTCGAGGGCGGCCTTGACGGCTGAGGTCAGCGTTCCCTTCCGGACGAGACGCCGGTCGGTGATGAGGCAGAGACGAGGGAGGCTATTCAATCATCCCTTCCAGGGGGCTCGACGCAGAGGCGTAGAGCTTCCTCGGGATGCGGCCGGCCTTGAAGGCGAGCCGTCCGGCGATGACGGCGTGGCGCATGGCCGAGGCCATCATGACCGGGTCCTTCGCCCCGGCGATCGCCGTGTTGAGGAGGACGCCGTCGCACCCGAGCTCCATCGCGATCGAGACGTCCGACGCCGTGCCGACGCCGGCGTCCACGATGACGGGAACCTTCGCGCGCTCGAGGATGATCCGGATGTTGTACGGGTTCCGGATCCCGAGGCCCGAGCCGATCGGCGCCGCGAGCGGCATGACCGCCGCCGCGCCGGCGTCTTCGAGCTTCCTGGCCATGATGGGGTCGTCGCTCACATACGGGAGGACGATGAATCCCTCCTTCACGAGGACCTTCGTCGCCTCAAGAAGCGCCTCGTTGTCGGGGAAGAGCGTCTTCGGATCGCCGATGACCTCGATCTTCACCAGGTCCGAGACGCCGGCCTCGCGGGCGAGCCGCGCCGTCCGAATCGCCTCCTCCGCGGTGTAGCATCCGGCCGTGTTGGGGAGGATCTTGTAGACCTTGGGGTCGATGAAGTCGAGGAGGTTCTCCTTCGTCCGGTCGGTGATGTTGACCCGGCGGACGGCGACGGTCACGCAGTCGGACCCGGAAGCCTCGATCGCGCGCCTCGTCTCGTCGAAGTCCTTGTACTTCCCCGTCCCGACCCAGAGCCGGGACTTGAACGTTATTCCCCGGATGACGAGGGAATCGACCTCGATAACTCCAACCGGCATCGTTTCGTTTCTCCCCTTCTCCGTTTCTCCCCCTCCCCGCTTCATGATCTTATACCCCTCCCCCCATGAACGAGACGACCTCGACACGGTCGCCTTCCGAGAGAACGATCCGGCCG
>CAKKSE010000104.1:1867-13822 GCA_919903025.1 Nitrospiria bacterium
GGCCTCCTCTTCGTCGCAACGGCGGCAGAGGTTCGGGATCCACCCTTGCCCCGCCATATCCTCGACAACTTCCCGCAGGGAGCGGTGATCAGCGATTTCGAACTGAGACACGTCCATCGGCGGATGGGGCCGCGCATATCCTCCCGGCGACGTGGAAACGCCGGCCGAGAAGTGGGATGCGCCCGCGCGCGCGAGACGCTCCCGCATGGCCGGAACCTCCCGCGTGGAGATCGAGATCGGGGACCACGGAAGGGCGAGTCGGCAGACGGCGACGATCTTGAGCAGGTCATCGTCGGAAACGGGGCGCGGGGCCTGCGTCAGCGCGGCCCCCTCCGCCGGTCTCAAGCTGGGGACGGAGACCGAAGCGGCAATCTCCTCGCCCCATCGCTCCTTCAGGTGCAGAACGTGGGAAAGAAGGGAAAGGACGTCGAACCGGAAGTCGTGCAGGCCGAGCAGAGTCCCCATGCCGATCTGCCGGAACCCGGCCTCCGCCGCGCGGTCCATCGCGCCCAGCCTGAAGGTGTAGTCGGCCTTCGGCCCGCCGACGTGAACCCGGACGTACGTTTCCGGATGATACGTCTCCTGAAACGACTGGTACCGTGAGGCTCCCGTGTCCCTGAGCCGCTTGAATCCTTCGACATCGAGCGGGGCCACATTGACAGCCGCTTCGACGAAGCCGCGCCGCCTTGCGGCCTCCACCGTGAAACCGACCTCCTCGACGCCCGCCGCGTGGCGGTCTTCCCCCGCGACGATGAGAAGTCTCGTGTGACCGGCCCGCGCCAGGGCATCGAGCTCCGCCTCCACTTCCTCGCCGCCGAGCCACTTGCGGTCGGAGCCCGCGCCGCGCCGGAAGCCGCAGTAGAGGCAGTCGTTGGCGCAACGATTGGTAAGGTAGAGGGGAACAAAGAGGAGGCGGTGCCGGCCGAACGTCTGCCGGGCCGCGCCCGCGGCCGCCCGCAGAATCGCCGCGCGTCCCTCCGGGTCTTCCACGGCGAGAAGATCGGCCGCCTCCGGAACGGTCAACCCGCCCAGAGCGCGCGTCCCTTCCAGAACTTCCTCAAGCCGGGCGCGATCCGGTCCGGATCTCCGGGCGAGGCTTTCGACCGCGGCCGCGTCGAGATTGAATGCATGACGGTCTGCTCTCAATATGCCTCCAAAAAACAAAACGCCGCACCAGATGGCGCGGCGCCAATTCGCTGTTCTTGACCGCTTCCCTACGCCGGCATGACCCGGATCAGGTGCAAGGGGTTGCTCCGCTCTCCCGGAACTCTCAGTCCTTGCCGCGCAGGACACCCCCAGCGTCAAGGGGAATCATACGGCCCGCCTTTTCCGCCTGTCAACGGCGATCGGGGGGAAGCGGTGCGAGCCGCAAATGACCGCTTCCAGGAACCTGTTCCGGCACCGGTCTAGACCTCAACGGTGGCCTGCCATTCTCCATCTCCCGTTGCCACCGACTCGATCACCCGATATCCCATCGATTCGGCCATCTTCCGCGTCTGCGTCTCGAGAGTGTTGCTGTCTCCCAGGATGGAGAGCCACGTTCCGGGTCTGGCGGACTTGAGAAGGCGATGAATCCGCAGGGTATCGTCCTCGCCTCGGAGGTCGACGACCTGTGTCTGGATGTCGCGGTACTTCCTGAGCTTCTCCTCGTTGAGGGATTCGATCCGCTCACCCGCCGCAGAGACTCCCCCCGCCGCCGCGAGCTTGGCCACGATCCCCCCGACCCGCTCCTTGGGGAGTCCGACCCGCCCTGCGACGTCTCCGACCGACACGCCGGGCTTCATCTGTGCCAAGGCGTCGGCCACGCGGTTGAGGTGGTCGCCGATCAGGAGGTTCTCGATCTGAAGATCGGTGTCCCGGAGCCGATCGCAAAGCTTCTCCATGACCGAGAGGGTCATTCGGTCTTCCTTCCGGTTGCACTGGACCATGCTGAGGAAATCGGGGCGCTCCAGGACCTGGAGCCGGCAGTCTTCCTCCGCGACAGCCGAGGCGGAGCGGGGCTTTCCGGAAATGATCGCCATCTCGCCGAAGAAATCGCCCGGGCCGAAGACGGCCAGCGTTTTGTCCACGCCCCTTGCCTTCTTGACGATCTTCACCTTGCCCGACAAAACGACGTACATCGAGGCGCCGGGGTCGCCCTCGCTGAAGATGACCGTTCCGCTTTTGTAGCTGGCTTCTTCCATTCCCAACCTCCCTGAAAGATCAATTTGTCGTCGTACGGTTCTTCGCCGGAAACGGCGCTTGGATTTCTGACGTTCTTGCAAGGCAGACCAGGGGGAAGCCCGCCTTATCGAGCCGTCTCGCCGCCCGCCGGCGTCTTCGTTCCGGGAACGGCGGCTCCTTGGGTCTTCGTCGCCGGGGATTGCGCGTCGCCTGAGGCGGCCCCTTCCTTCTTCTCGACGGGCGCCGTGACGGAGGCCGGGCCTCCCCCCCTCGCCTCGTCCAGGACGACGGAGGAGACGCCCCGCTTCGAGGCCATGTAGGCAAGAGAGAGGGACGTGACCATGAAGAAGGCCGCGAAGACAACCGTCATCTTGGCCAGGAACGTCGTGGCGCCCCGCGCTCCGAAGAGCGTCTGGCTGGAGCCGCCGAACGCCGCGCCGATCGACGCCCCCTTTCCCTGCTGCAGAAGGACGACCGCGATCATGAAAAAAGACAGAAAGATGTGAAGGATCGTGAGTGCCGTGATCATTTCGTTTGTCCCTTTCTCAAAAGTTCCCGAAAACCCTCGCCGCCCGTCAGGCCTTTGCGGCCGCGACGATGGCGGCGAAGCTCTCCGCCTTGAGGCTCGCGCCTCCGATCAATCCCCCGTCGATATCGGGAGTAGAGAAGAGCACGCGGGCGTTGTCCGGCTTGACGCTTCCCCCGTAGAGGATCCGGATCTCCTCCGCGGCGCCCTCGAACCGCCGGGAAAGCCAGTTTCGGATGACCGCGTGCGCCTCGCCCGCGATCTCAGGCGTGGCCGTCCTCCCCGTCCCGATCGCCCAGACCGGCTCATACGCCAGGACGAGCGTCCGCGCGCGGTCGGCCGCAAGCGATCCGAGCCCGCCGTTCAACTGCCGGAGAAGGGTGCACTCCGTCTCGCCGGCTTCCCGCTGTTCCAGCGTCTCGCCGACGCAGACGATGGGCGTCAGCCCGTTCCGGTAGGCGGCCTCGACCTTCCGGACCACCGTCTCGTCCGTCTCGCCGAAAAACTGCCGCCGCTCCGAGTGGCCGATGATGACATACCGGCACCCGACGGCCGCCAGCATCCGGCCAGACACCTGCCCGGTGAAAGCCCCTTCGTCTTCCCAGAAAAGGTCCTGCGCGCCGAGGCCGATTCGCGTCCCCGAGGCTTCTTTCGCGGCGGCCTCGATGGCGGGAAAAGCCGGAGCCACGACAACATCAGCCCCGTCCCGCCCCTTGAGGAGAGGGATCAGCTCCCGAATGAACGCGGCCGCCTCGGACGCGGTCTTGTACATCTTCCAGTTGGCAGCAACAAGGGGTCGCCGGGACATGGCGCAAGACTATAAGGGCTGGAATGAGGGGTGTCAAGCGGAGCTCGAAGCCTGCAATAGCCGCCGCGCAATCCGAACTATGGAACGATCGAAAAAGACCCAATGCCGGCCGGACGGTAGAGCTTGAAATCCCGACGATCGACCGTAAATATCCGGCGGATCCGTTCCCGTTCGGCGACCCGAACCAGAGCGGCGTCCGCCAGATCCATGGGAAGGTCCTTGAATTTCTCCATCAGATCCCGCATCCTGGAAAAATCGGCGTCGCCCAGCGGCAACAGACCTACGCCCCCGCTCGCAAGCATCTCCCACAGCGCCTCCTGAGCTTTCCAGGAGAAACCAAGGAGATACATCGCCTCCGTCACAACCGGCCACACGGACAGCAATGGCCCCCTCAAGGTTTTCAGGGCCCCCTGGCAGGAAGCATGGTATGGGTCGCTTCGATCCAGGAGAGCAACCAGCGGCCCCGCGTCAACCAGCACGCCGTCCATGCGTCTTCTTCCCCGCCAGCAGGTTTCGGAACTTCTCCCCCGTCCTCTCGGACAGCTTCATGCCCCCGCTGTCCACACACCCGATAAGGTGTCGAATGGCGTCGTAGGGCCGAGTGGACGCCTTCGCCTCCTTCGCCAGCCCCGACAAAGCCTCCCGGATAACTTCCGATTTAGTCGCACCCCGCCGTTTGGCGAGTCGACGTACAAGATTTTCTGTCTGCTCGTCAAGTCTCACGCTGGTGGGCATCTTGTATCTCCCCGTGTACTACAAAAGCGTACTACAATGCCGACCAGCCGTCAACCCGTCGATCGGTCGGTGAGAATGGATCGGAATCCCGCCAGAGCCGTCTGCCGCTCGGACATGAAGCAGTGCGGGTCGCGCTCGCTGAACACGTCGAGCCCGTGGCCGTGAGAGACGGCGAGGCAGCCGCCGCAGACGCTCCGCACGGGGCACCCGCGGCAGTCCCCGCATCCCTGGCGGTAGCGCTTCGCCTCGCCGGAGTCGTAGATCGTGCGCAGGCTCGAGTCGCGGATGTTCCCGATCGGCGACGGGAACTTCCTGCAGGCGTGGACCTCGCCGTCCGGAAGAAGAGCGACGAAGTTGAACGCCGCCCCGCACCCGAAGCCCGTGCATCCCCGCAGGAGCGGCCGTCCGTAGTGATGGCGGAAGATGTTGAAGAGGTTGTCCTTGAAACCGAGGATGGGGTTGGAGCGCGAGGCAACTATGTAATCCTTCAGGAACGAGACGTACTCCTCCCGCGAAGGGAGGTCCATCTCCGCCCCCTCGCCCACCTGAGACAGCCGATTGAACGTGAACCGGTCGGCCAGGCCCCGGAGACGCCCGCCCAGCGGAATCACATGGTCCAGGTTGTCCCGCGTCAGCGTCAGCATCACGTGGGCCCGGATGCGGAATTCGCGCAGGACGCGGAGAAAACCGAGAACGCGCTCGAAGTTCCCCGCCCCACGGATCCGGTCGTTGTACTCCGGAAGGCCTTCCAGACTGGCCTGATAGTAGATCGGCCTCCGGATCGCGGAGATCTCGGCGATCTGCTGTCGGCTCACCGGGTTCCCGAGAATCGAGATCGCGTGTCCGGCCGAGGCGATCTTCCCGTAGAGAGAGGCGAATCCCGGATACAGGAAGGGATTCCCGCCCGTCAGGCAGATCTGGCCGCTTACGCGATGCCGGTCGCAGAAAGCCGTGAAGCCGTCGAGAGCTTTCTCTGCCTCGTCGAGGCCCAGGACCGCCCGCTTCGACCGGTCGTAGCAGTGGGAGCAATGGAGATCGCAGGCGTTCGTCAGGTGCCATTGAAGCGTGAACGATCCCGTCTTCCGCCCGAAGATCCAGCGATCTCGAAGCATGGGCTAACTCCCGCAACCGCCGCACCCGCCGCCGCAGCCGCCCCCGCCGCAGGATGAGCACGAGGAACAGGAGGACCCGCACCCGCCGCCGTCCGAGGTCCGTTTCTTCGGCTGGAGCTTTCCCACGTACGGAAAAAGAATGGAGGGAACCGCCCCGAGCCCGTACACGGCGGCCAGGATCGCCAGCTCGTTCGTCTCCCCTCCCGGAAAGATCGACGCCGCCCTGTTCTCGAGCCACCGGAACCGCGTCTTGAGCTGGTTGAGCAGGGCATCCCCGCGGACCGTGCGGGTCGCGTTGCCGACGACGCAGACCGCGATGACGGACGCAATCATCAACGCCGCCAGGAACTCGACGTTGGTCCGGCCCCGCGCGAACGCGATCACGACCTTCGTGAGCGCGACTCCGACAAGAATGAGGATGGCGCCCGCGTTCAGCCGGAACCGCGCCCTCCTCGTCTCCCCGTCCGGGAGCAAGCCCTGGCGTTCAAGCTCCGCCCGGTACTCGGCGCACGCGGCCTCGGCCTCGAAGCTGTCCGCAACCGACGTGGGCGGTCTGCTCTTCCCGAAGGCTTTTGAGGACGTACTGCTCCCGAAGCCGAAGGACCAGGTTAAGCAGGACCTGCCTGAGCCGCCCGATCGCCGCAGACCGGGGAATGGAGACGCCCGCGAACGGATCGCTCCCGTGGAGGACGCGCCGGCGGCGAAGAATGTCCGAGAACTTCTCGGCGAACGCCTCGGCCGCCGATGGAATCTCGCTTTCCAGCAGGATCATGGGGGATAGCCGGACGGCCGCGTGCGCCGTCCTCAGCGGCTCACGGAGGGAATCGACCTTGGCTGGATCGAACGCGGAGAGGACGAGAACAACGTTCACGTCGGACGTCGCCCGGAGCTTGCCCTCCGCCGCGCTTCCGAAGAGGACGATGGAGCGGAGATCCGACCCGAGAACCCGGCTTGCGGCGTCCACAAACGCCTCGATCTCGCGGTCAACAGCCGCCGACCCAGAGGCGGTCTTCCGCTCACTTTGCGCAGAATCTTCGGGACGATCGGCGGATGGCATCTCGAATCTCCTTCCTCGTGCGAATCACCGACTCGTTTACCGCAGGGTCCGAAGCGGACGGACCTTCTTGATCCGGTCGAAATCCTCATCGTCATGAAGAAGGATCCCGTCGTTCTCAAGGACAAGTTGGGCGATCAGGCAGTCCAATGTGCTCCGAATCGTGATCCCCTTCCGGCGGCAATCGAAGAATATCCGGGCGGCCTCGATATGAGTCTGCCGCGGATCGGCTGGAAGGAGGATCTTCTGCGTCGAGAGAGCGTCGAGAAGCATGCCCCATTCGCGCTCGTCCTTTGCGCCCTGCAGGACCTCCTGCCCGCAGACGGCCGGAATCGCCACCGGCAGGCCGTCATGCTCGATCTCTCTGAGACGCTGGGCCGGGCCGAGTCGGCTCCCCTTGAGGAAGGGAATGAGGACCGATGTATCAACGACGATCAATGGCCCCCCTTGCGGCGTCTCCCATCTCGGAGAGCCTTGTGGTCGTAGCCCGGCGCAAACTCGATCTTCCCCGCGAGATCGAGAAGGCTTCTCCTCTCCCTTGTCTCGACAAGGAGGCGGAGGGCCTCGCGAACGAGCGCTCGTTTGGTCTTGATGCCCGTGAGCCGACCGGCCTTCTCCACCAGATCGTCATCGAGCACGAGATTAGTTCTCATACACACCTCCATACACTCATTGATACACATTGTCCGGATTTCTCGTCAAGGAAAAACGGCTGCTTTCCGGAGGCGGGAGACATCGAGAGATCCCCGCCTACGCCTCGGCCTTCCCCTTCTCGACGGGGATCCTGAGCTCCTTGATCTTCTTGCGGAGGGTGTTCCGGTTGATCCCCAGCGTCTCCGCGGCCTTGATCTGGTTCCCCCCCGTGGCGCGAAGGGCCATGGCGATGAGCGTCCGCTCCACTTTCGACACGACCATGTGGTATAGATCGCTCCCTTCGACGTACCGCATCTGCCGGACGAAGGTGCCGAGCTTCTCCTCGAGGAATCTCTCGAGCGATTCGTCCTTCGCCACGCGCTGACGGCGGGCCCGGCCGCGGAGGTGGTCCGGGAGGGCATCCGGGAGGATCGTCCCTGTCGTGGAAAGGATCATCGCCCGCTTGATCGTGTTCTCCATCTCCCGGACGTTCCCCGGCCAGTCGTACCCCTTGAGGAGATCCATGGCCCTCGGCGAAACGTGCATCCGGCCCGTCCCCAGCTCGTGGCGGAACGCGTCCACAAAATGGGACACCAGGTGGGGGAGGTCCTCCATCCGCTCGCGCAAGGGGGGGAGGAAGATCGGAAACACGTTGAGGCGGTAGTAGAGGTCCTCCCGGAACCGCTTCGCGGCCACGAGATCCTCGATGTTCTGGTGCGTCGCGGCGATCACCCGGACGTCCACCTTGATCGTGTCGTTCCCTCCCACGCGCTCGAACGTCTTCTCCTGGAGAACGCGGAGGATCTTCGCCTGGAGGGAGAGCTCCATGTCCCCGATCTCGTCAAGGAAGATCGTCCCACCGTGCGCCACCTCGAACTTCCCCCTCTTCTGCGCCGCCGCGCCGGTGAACGCGCCCTTCTCGTGGCCGAACAGCTCGCTCTCCAGGAGGTCGCGGGGGATGGCCGCGGCGTTCACGGTGACGAAAGGCCCGCTCACGCGCCGGCTGTTGGCGTGGATGACCTGGGCGACCAGCTCCTTCCCCGTCCCGCTCTCCCCCCGCAGGAGGACGGTGACGTCCTTGCCCGCCACCCGACCGATCGCCTTGAACACCTCCTGCATCTGGGCCGACCGGCCGACGATCGGCGTCACCTCGCTCTTCTCGGCCGTCTCCTCCGCCGGAGGCGGGAGCCCGGCCTCGCCCGCGGCCCGCGCCACGAGGGCCGTCACCTGGTCCGTATCGAACGGCTTGGTAACGTAGTCGTAGGCGCCCCGCTTCATGGCCTCGATCGCGTGGGTCATCGTCGACTGAGCCGTCATGATGATCACCTGCACGTCGCGGCGCTCCGAGCGGATCTTCTCCAAGGCGTCGAGCCCGCTCATCCCCGGCATCCGGATGTCCATCAGGACGATCGACGGGGGATCCAGAGCCAGACGCTCGAGCGCCTCCGGCCCCGAGTGGGCGACCGTGACGGCAAACCCGGCCTTGTCCAGCGCCTTCGACAGGACCCAGCAGATCGACTCGTCGTCGTCCACGACGAGAACGCGCGGCGCAATGACCGTCACCCCGCCTTCTCCCTTCTGCGCCGGGCGGCGCCGCGGCCCGGCTTCTCAGGGGGCGTCTCCTCCTGGATCATTGGGAGGGTGACGGAGAAAACGCTCCCGCGACCCGGCTCGCTCTCGACCCTGATCGCCCCCCCGTGCTCTGTGACGATCTGGTGCGAGAGGGCGAGGCCCAGTCCCGTCCCGTGGTCCTTCGTCGTGAAGAACGGGGTGAAGAGCGAGGAGGCCGCCTCCGGCGGAATCCCGATGCCGTCATCCGCGACCCGGACCTGGATCATCCGCGTCCTCTCCCCGCCGCGCCGGATCGCCATGAACGGATCGGGAACGCGGGTCGTCACCGTGAGCCGGCCGCCCGCCGGCATCGCCTCGACGCCGTTCCGAACGAGGTTCAGGAAGACCTGCGTGAGCTGTTCCTCGTTTCCGCGGACGGGAGGAAGAGACGGATCGTACTCACGCTGGAAGCCGACGCCCGCCGCGGCGGCGCGTGGCTGTTCGAGGAGGAGGACGCGGTCAAGGACCGAATGGATGTTGACGGGGCCGTAGGAGAAGGTCCGCGGGCTGGCAAAGGGGAGAAGGCCCGTGACGATCCGATCGAGACGGTCGACCTCCCGGACGATCACGTCCGTGTAGGGCGCGAGGGCCTGGTTGTCCCGAATCTCGCTCCCCAGGAGCTGGGCCGCGCCTCTCACGCCGGCGAGCGGATTCCGGACCTCGTGGGCGATCCCGGCCGCCAGGACGCCAAGGGCGGACAGCCGCTCAGCCCGCCGGACCTGTTCCTCCATCTCCCGGACGCTCGTGAGGTCCCTCAGCACGGCCGCGACTCCCGTAACACCGCCGCCTGACCCGGCGACGACCGACGTAATGACGCCGATCATCCGCGTCTCTCCCCCCGGACGCCTGAGGACCGCGTCGTTGTTGGAGAAGGACCGGCCCGTCTCGAACGTCTGCGTCACCAGGGAGGCGATCTCCGTCAGGTCCCGGAAGACCTCATCGAGAGACCGGCCGACGGCCTCTTCCGACGTGATCCCGACGATCTCCTCCGCCGCCCGGTTGACGAGCGTGATCCGGCGGGACGGGTCGATCACGACGACCCCCTCGATGAGCGAGGCCAGCACGTCTTCGTAGAACGCCTTGACCGTCGAGAGGGCCGCCATGGCCTCCTGATCGTGCAGGAGCCGCTCTACCAGGGCGTCCAGGACCGTGAGCCAGACGACCGTCCCATCGTCGGCGGGCAATCCTTCCGGACCATGGAGGTGCCGGGCGTCGGCGATTCTGTCGCGAAGGGTCCGGATCTTTTCCCGGTCGGGAGTCTGGCCTAAAAGGGAGGCTCCCTCGGCGAGGAGGGATAGAAGTTCGGCATGGTGAATGAGAGAAGGCATTGGGAGAAACCCTTTGCTGGACCCGGAACGGAAGTCAACCGCCGGCTCGACCTTACCACACACCCCAGACCGGTTCAAGGCGCGGGCCGCTCGGCCGGCGGGGCCGGCGCGGGAAGCCCCGGCGCGATCCCCTCCTTTTCGCTCTCCATCTCGTCGTAGACCCGCCCCACGGCGGGCGGAAGGCGGAACTCGTAGTTGTCGAGGGAAGAGAACTCCGCCAGCCGGACCCTCCGCTGGGCTTCGACCGAAGACAGCCCGGCCTCGATGGCCGCGCCCGCTTCCCGCCGGAGGGCCTTGAGCAGCCGCTTCGTCTTCTCGATCGATGCCGCGCCGCCCGGTTCGCCATGCCCGGGGAATACTCTCTCGATCGAACCGCCGGCTCCCGCCGAAAGCCGGGACAGCGCCGCGAGCCATTCGCGGGTAGAGGAGTCGCGGATCCAGGGAAACCGATTGGTCGCGACGAGGTCCGCCGCGTAGAGGATCCCTTCGGCCGGCAGGTGGACGGCCGTGTCCCCCCATGAATGGCCCCTGCCGGCGTCAATGAGGATGACCTCGACGCCGCCGACTTGAATGACGGCGCGCTCGGTGAACGTGAGCGCGGGAAGGACGAGCGGAAGGTCGTCGGCCTGGTTGCGGATCCGCTCCTTCAGCGTCTCGATCGTCTCCCGGCCGCGCTCTTCCATCTCCCGGGCGGTCGACGCCGACGCCACAACGGTTGCCCCCCGCGCCAGGACATGGGCGCCCGAAATGTGGTCGGCGTGGGCATGCGTGTAAACGAGAAACCGGATCGGCCGGTCGGAAACTTCGCGGATCTCCAGGAGGAAATCGGCGGCGGCCGCCGTGGACCATTGGGCGTCGATCAGGACGAGGCCGTCCGGCGTGACGATCACCCCGCTGTTCGGGTTTCCAAAATCGCCCTGGAAGAAGTAGAACCGGTCCGTGACCCTCTTCAGCCGCTCGAGGCCGGATGCCGGAACGGCGGCCGAAAGGACGGCGAGGACAACCGCTAGGAGGGTCAGCGCTCTCCGGGGCATCACGAGCGAATATGGAAGTCCCGCAGGCCTTCCTCGAACGTCCTGGCCGGGCGTCCGAACCGCCTCTCGAACGAGTCCCGGGGGCAGAGATGGTTGGCCTGGAAAGCATCGATTTGCGCCAGCGTGAGCGGCGGCCAGCGCGAGAAGGCTTCCAGGACGACGGCCGACGCGCGGATCAGGGGGCGGGGGAGGTGCACGAGGGAGCCGTGCCGGTCGGACGCCCGCGCGACCATGGCGACCGCCTCGTCCACGGTCAGGATCTCGGGTCCCCCCACTTCCCAGACCCCGGTCTCATCCTCGTCCAACATCCGGAGGAGCGCGAAAGCCAGATCGGCTGAGTGAAGAGGCTGCAACCGCCGCGTTCCCGAGACCGGGATCGGGATGAAGGGAAGGAACCGGGACCAGTCGAGAATCCTCTCGACGAAATTGTCCCCGCGCCCGTAGAGAATCGTCGTCCTCAGAATCGCCGCCGGAACGCCCGATCCCAGGAGGTGGCTTTCGGCCCTCGCTTGGGCGCGGAGGAACGGATAGGGCGCGTCCGCCGCCGCCCCGACGAGGGACAGCATGACGAGGCGGCGGACGCCGGAGTTCTTCATCTCCTCCGCGAGGAGCTTCGTCCCCGCGTCGATCCGCCGAAAGACGACCCGCCGGCTCTCCTGCGGAACGCCTTCGAGGTGGACGACCCGGCCGCAGCCGCGGAGCGTGCGCTTGATCGCGTCCCGGTCGAGGAAGCTTCCGTGAACGTACTCGACGTGGCTGTGGCGGAGCTGGGAGACGCTTGTCTTCCCTTCGACCAGACAGCGGACCCTGCCGGAATCGGCCAGGAGCGGCAAGAGGCGTCTGCCCACGAATCCCGTGCCGCCCGTGACGAGCGTGATCTCCGGCGTGGTTTCCATCTTAATTGACCGTATCACCCTTGTTCCACGCCGGTCAAGCCGCCCGCCGCTTGAC
>CAKKSE010000104.1:13922-35395 GCA_919903025.1 Nitrospiria bacterium
CTTAATTGACCGTATCACCCTTGTTCCACGCCGGTCAAGCCGCCCGCCGCTTGACATTCAACCTTTGACTTTCGACCTTGAACCCTGGACACCCTCCACCTATCCCATCCGGACGAGATGTGGTAAATTGCACACCCCTGCCGGAGGATCGACGTGACGAACCCCGGGACCAGCGTGCAGACCGGCGTGCGGGAACGCATCGATCGATTCGAGATCGCCTCTCTCGTCCATCGCGGGGCGATGGCGACCGTCTACAAAGCCACGGACACGTCCACCGGCGAGACCGTGGCGCTGAAAATCCCCGACCTTTCCTTCGGCGCGAGGCCTCAGTTCTACGACGCCTTCCGCCGGGAGGCCGCTCTCCTCAAGGAGCTCGACCATCCGGGCATCGTCCGGTTCAAGGGGGCGGACGGCCCGGACCGGCACTACCTGGCTCTCGAGTTCCTGGACGGCCTGGACCTGCGGGGAATATTTCGCCGGGAAGCGCCCCTTTCTCTCTCCCGGGCGGCGGAGATCGGCCTCGCCCTGTGCGAAACCCTCGCCTATCTTCACGGCAGAGGAATCGCGTACCTCGACCTCAAGCCCGAGAACGTCGTCCGGACAGTGGACGGGCGACTCGTCCTCGTCGACTTCGGCCTGGCGAGGACCGAGGGAAAGCGCGAGATCATCGAGGACCGCGCCACAGCCGGCCTTCCACAGGGAACGCCGGACTATGCTTCTCCCGAACAGGTCGCCGGGAAGGAGGCCGATTTCCGGAGCGACATCTACTCTCTCGGCGTGCTCCTCTTCGAAGCGGTCACGGGGCGCCTTCCCTTCGCCGGCCGGACGCCGGAAGCGCGCGCCCGGCGGCGCCTGCATCTCGATCCGATCCCCCCCCGCGTTTTCAAGCCAGACCTGCCGCCCGCCTGGCAAGAGCTGATCTTGAGAGCGATCGAAAGAGAACCGGCCGCCCGTTTCCAGAAGGCCGAGGATCTTGCCCGGTCTCTCAGGAACCCCCTTACCGTCCCGCTCACGTCGCGGGCCGCAAGGATGGAGCCCCCGGGCTTGGGCGACACCGTCCGCGGATGGTTCCGATCGCTCATCGGAAGGAGCCTATGATGCCCCAGCCGGAAATCGTCGTCGTCGGCCTTGATGCGGAAACAACGGTCCGGAAGGTCCTTGACGCGGCAATCGACCGGGCCTGTTCCGAGACGCGGGAGATCGTCCTCGTTTCCGTTTGCGCCACTACAGGGGAAAGCGTGGAGATGGAGGAGCTGGACCACGAGGCCCTCCGGAACGCGGCGCGGATGGACGCCCGCCTCGTCCTGGAGCGGGCCGAAGCCCATTGCCGGTCCCGGGGCGTCGGCCCCCGCCTCGTGGTTCGGGAGGGCGACCCGGCGAGCGAGATCGTCGCCCTCGCGGCGGAAGTCGGCGCCACGCTCGTCGTCGTCGGATCGCGGGGGAGAAAGGGCGTCGTCAAGACGCTGCTCGGAAGCGTCTCGGCCGACGTCGCCCGACGCGCCCCGTGTTCCGTCCTCGTCGTGCGGTAGACCGGGGGTAATTTCGAAATACTTCTTGACAGCTTCCGGGCGTATTCCTTATCGTGGAACCCACAACTGAATACACGTGGATTGATTTGCGGCATATTGCAACCACGTTAAAAAAAGTGCTAAAAGGCCGGGTCAAGCTTTACGCAAACCCCGTGCGTCTTTTTGGCACGGGGTTTTTTTGTTTCAAGGGCTGGAGGCGGAGGTGGCGGACGAGGAGCCGCGGGACATCGAGATGGAGCCTGAATCCTTCCGGGAGATGATCGAACACCTGAAGGCGCACGCCCCGAACGAGGCCTGCGGGATCCTGGCCGGGACGGACGGGCGGGTCGTCCGCGTCTATCCCATGACGAACGTCGAGCCGACGCCTTATTCGTACTTCATGGACCCGAAGGAACAGTTCGCCGTGATGAAGGAGATGCGGAAGGAAGGGCTCTCTCTCGTGGGCATCTACCACTCGCACCCGGCCACGACGCCTTATCCCTCCCGAAAGGACAGGGACCTGGCGTTCTATCCGGAGGCCGCCACGGTGATCGTCTCGTTCCGTGACCCGGCGGAACCCGAGGCGCGCGCCTACCGGATCGCGGAGGACCGCGTGACGCCCATCCCGCTCGTCGTCCGGCCCCGGCGAGCCGGGGAGAAGAGCCGGAAGCTGTCCGCGGCATGAGGAAGGGGTTCGAAGATCATGATCATCTCGCTCAACGGACAGAAGGAAACGTGCGATGACGGCGCCACGATCGCGGCGCTCCTCGAGGACAGAAAGATCCGCCCGGAAATGGTCTCGGTCGAAGTCAACGACGCGATCATCGAGCGCGGCCGATACGACCAGGTCCGCCTCAAAGAGGGCGACTCGGTCGAGTTCCTCTACTTCATGGGCGGAGGATCGTAACGCCGGCCCGGTCGGACGCAGCGTCCTCGAGCTGATCGGCCGGACCCCTCTGGTCCGGCTCAGGGCCGTGGTTCCGGCGCGGGGCGCCGAGATCTGGGCCAAGGTCGAGTCGTTCAACCCGGGCGGAAGCGTGAAGGACCGGATCGCCCTGGGGATGGTGGAGACCGCCGAGCGGCGCGGCCTGCTCAAGCCGGGATCGGTCATCGTCGAGCCGACGTCGGGAAACACAGGGATAGGCTTGGCCCTCGTCTCGGCCGTGAAGCGGTACCGCCTCATCCTCACGATGCCCGAGTCGATGAGCGAGGAGCGGCGGCAGATCCTGGCGGCTTACGGCGTCGAGATCGTTCTGACGCCGGCCCGGGACGGAATGGCGGGGGCCGTTGAGAAAGCGCGGGAGATCGCGGCCGGCCTGCCGGGATCGTTCATGCCGCACCAGTTCGAGAACCCGGCCAACCCCGCGACGCACGTCCGGACGACGGCGCGGGAGATCCTGGCCCAGACGGGGGGAAGGATCGCCGCCTTCGTCGCGGGCGTCGGGACGGGAGGCACGATCTCGGGGGTCGGCTCGGTCCTCAAGAAGAAAGTGCCCGGCGTCCGGGTCTATGCCGTGGAGCCGGCGGGCTCGCCGGTCCTCTCCGGGGGGACGCCCGGACCGCACCGCATCCAGGGGATCGGCGCGGGATTCGTCCCGAAGACGCTCAACCGGAAGGTGATCGACGAGATCATCGCCGTGGATGACATGGACGCCTACCGCACGGCGAAGCGCCTGGCGCGGGAGGAAGGGCTCCTCGTGGGAATCTCGGCCGGAGCGGCGGCGTTCGCGGCCGTCCAGGTAGCCGAGAGACTCCCCAAGGGGAAAAGGGTCGTCACGGTCTTTCCGGACGGAGGGGAACGGTACTTCAGCCTGGAGCCGTACTTCAGGTAGAGCGGAGGTTGGAATAGAGTGTCGCACGTCAAAGGTCTCAAATGCCGCGAATGCGGGCGAACTTACGCCAAGGCGCCGATCTACGTCTGCGAGTTTTGCTTCGGCTCGCTCGAGGTCGTCTACGATTACGCGGCAATCGGGAAGACGCTGACCCGGGAAACGATCGCCTCCCGTCCCCCCTCGATCTGGCGCTACCGGGAGCTCCTCCCCATCGACGGGGACCCGACGGTGGGCCTCTACTCCGGCTTCACCCCCCTCGTGGCCGCGCACAACCTGGCCCGGGAGCTCGGCCTGAGAGAGGTCTACGTCAAGGACGACGCCAACTGCCATCCCACCCTCTCGTTCAAGGACCGCGTCGTCGCCGTCGCCCTCACGAAGGCGAAGGAGTTCGGGTTCGATACGGTCGCCTGCGCCTCGACGGGGAACCTCGCCAACTCGGTCGCCGCCCAGGCCGCCCAAGCCGGACTCAAGCGGGTCGTCTTCATCCCCGCGGATCTCGAGACGGGGAAGGTCATCGGCTCCCTCATCTACGATCCCCAGGTCGTGGCCGTGGAGGGGAACTACGACCAGGTCAACCGCCTCTGCAGCGAGATCGCATCGAAGTACAACTGGGGGTTCGTCAACATCAACCTGCGCCCGTACTACGCCGAGGGATCGAAGACCATCGCCTTCGAAGTGGCCGAACAGCTCGGCTGGCGGACCCCGGATCATATCGTCGTCCCCGCGGCGTCCGGCTCCCTCTCGACGAAGGTATGGAAGGGCTTCACCGAGTTCGACAAACTGGGGCTCATCTCGGGGGCGCGCGTAAAGGTCCACCTCGCCCAGGCCGAGGGGTGCTCGCCGATCGTCCAGGCGTGGAAGAGCGGGCGCGACGTCATCAAGCCCGTCATTCCGAAGACGATCGCCAAGAGCCTCGCCATCGGGAATCCCGCCGACGGATACTACGCGATCGACATGCTGAGGGCGTCGGGCGGCGACGCGGAAGCCGTGACGGATGACGAGATCGTCGACGCGATCAAGCTGTTGGCGCGGACTGAGGGGATCTTCACGGAGACGGCCGGAGGCGTCACGGTGGCCGTCGCGCGGAAGCTCGCCCAGGCGGGGAAAATCGGACGGAACGAGTCGCTCGTCATCTGCGTCACGGGGAACGGCCTCAAGACCCAGGAGGCGGTCGCCGGCAAGATCGGCGAGCCGGTCCACATCCGCCCGAACCTGGCCGCCTTTGAGGAAGCCCTGGAGAAGAAGACGGCGGGTGTGGGGTAGGAGTTCGGAGTTCGGAGTTCGGAGTTCGGAGTTCGAAGTTCGGAGTTCGGCGCGGGGGACGCAATGGCGCAGGAACAGATGAAGAATCTATCCGCGGACGAAACACCGCCCTTCGACGAGACGCTCAATATTCGTGGCGAGGTGTGCCCCTACACGTTCGTCCGGTCGAAGCTCAAGCTCGAAGACATGGACGAGGGGCAGGTCCTCAGGGTGATCGTGGACTACCCCCCGGCAATCAAGAACGTCCCCCAGAGCGCGGCCAACGAGGGAAACGAGGTCATCGGCATCAAGCAGATCGAGGAGCGCGCCTGGGAAATCTACATCCGGAAGCGGGAAAAGAAATAGGAGGATCGGAAAGATGGGCGTCAAGGTCAGGATTCCAACTCCCCTTCAGGCCCTCACGGGGAACAACGCTGAAGTCGTCGCGGCGGGGGGGACGATTCAGGAAGTGATCGACAACCTCGAAGCCCAGTACGGCGGACTCAAGGAGCGGATCTGCGACGAGGCCGGAAAGGTCCGCCGGTTCGTGAACATCTACGTCAACGAGGAAGACATCCGCTTCCTTCAGGGCGAGACGACCCCCCTCAAGGACGGGGACGAGATCTCGATCATCCCGGCCATTGCCGGGGGAGCGTAGAGCGGCGGGCGTTCTTTCGAATTCAACTTCCCCGATCAGGCGTATATAATGGTTGGCCTGTTGCACAGCCGGAAGGCGAAGTGCGCTCCGATCACCAAGAGAACCCGAGAATGAAGAAACTCGAGCTGAACGACGATCAGGTCAAGCGGTACTCCCGCCACATCCTCCTTCCGGAGGTCGGCGGGAAGGGGCAAAGAAAGCTCCTCGAAGGACGCGTCCTCGTCATCGGGGCGGGCGGCCTCGGGGCGCCCATCTCCTTCTACCTGGCCGCCGCAGGTGTGGGGAACATCGGCCTCGTGGACGGAGACACGGTGGAGGTGAGCAACCTCCAGCGGCAGATCATCCACTTCACCCATGACATCGGCAAGCACAAGACCGACTCGGCCAGGGAAAAGATGGAGGCGCTCAACCCGGACATCAAGGTCACGGTCCACAAGACGCGCGTCTCCTCGGAGAACATCCTGTCGATCATCGCCGACTACGACATTGTCGTCGATGGGAGCGACAACTTCCCCACGCGCTACCTGGTCAACGACGCCTGCGTCCTCTCGGGCAAGCCCCTCTCGCACGGCGGGATCTTCCGGTTCGACGGCCAAGTCACCACGATCGTGCCGGGCAAAGGCCCCTGCTACCGGTGCCTCTTCCCGGAGCCGCCGCCGCCGGGGCTCGTCCCCTCCTGCCAGGAGGCGGGGATCCTCGGCGTCGTGGCGGGAACGATCGGCGTGGCCCAGGCGACGGAGGTCCTCAAGCTCCTGATCGGGATCGGCGACCCGCTCATCGGGCGTCTCCTCGTTTACAACGCGCTCGAGATGAAGTTCCGGACGGTCAAGGTGCCGAAGAATCCCCAATGCCCGGTTTGCGGGCCGCATCCGACGATCACGGAGCTGATCGACTACGAAGAATTCTGCAGCCTGAGGAGCTAACCGTGCCGAGCCGAAGAGTCCGTCTCACGTTCCCGCAGGAGCTCATCACCGAACCGGTCATCTACACGATGGCGAAGCGGTTCGACATCATGCCGAACATCCGCCGCGCCAAGGTGACAGAGACCGTGGGCGAGGTCGTCCTGGAGCTCGTGGGCGAACAGCAGTCCCTCGACAAGGGCATCGCCTATCTCGTCGAGCGCGGCGTGAAGGTCGAGGACCTGCCGGGGGATATCGTAGAATAACGGTCAATCGATGAATCCCCCCCACCTCAATCCTCCCCCGCAAGGGGGGAGGAGGAAAACAAGTGGGTGGACCAGAAATCCCCTCCCCCTCGATGGGGGAGGGCCAGGGTGGGGGTGGCTTGGCGGAAGGATTCACGGGAAGAACGAGCCTCTTCGCCAGCCCATGATATTTTCCTTTCAAGCGTGATGACCCGACCCATGGCCGAGACAAGGACCCTCACCAGCAATGCCGCCGTGCACCCTCTCGTCGGGGAAGCCGTCGAGAAGGTTCTTTCCGGCCGGGAGATCTCCTTCGACGAGGCCCTGACGCTCCTCACCGACGCGCGGATCCCCGCGCCAGACCTCGTCGAGGCCGGCGCCCGCGTCACCGCCGCCTTTCATGAGAGCAAGGCCGACCTCTGCGCCATCATCAGCGCGAAGACGGGGAGCTGTGCCGAGGACTGTTCGTTCTGCTCCCAGTCGATGCACCACGCCACAGACGCCCCCAGCCACCCTCTCCTTTCGGATGAAGCGATCATGGACGCCGCGCGGCGTGCCCGGGAGATCGGGGCTCAACGATTCTGCATCGTCTCGCAGGGACGCTCGCCGTCCGAACATGACTTTCCGCGGATTCTCTCCCTCGTCCGGAAAATCAAAAATGAAACCGGCCTCTCGGTCGATTGCGCCTTGGGCGCCCTGACGGAAGAACAAGCCGTTGCTCTGAAGTCAGCCGGCGTCTCCACGTACAATCACAACATCGAAACGGCGTCTTCGTTCTTCCCTTCGATTGTCCACACCCACTCTTTCGAAGACCGCGTCCGAACCGTTCGAATCCTGAAGGAGGCCGGCATCAACGCCTGTTGCGGCGGGATCCTCAACCTGGGCGAGACGCCCAGCCAGCGGATCGAGTTCGCGTTCGCCCTCCGGGACCTGAATCCCGAGATCGTCCCGATCAACATTCTGAATCCCCGTCCCGGGACACCCCTTGAGAATGTTCCCGCCGCCGATCCTTGGGAGATGATCCGGACGATCGCCGTCTTTCGCCTCGTCCTCCCGAAACCCGTCTTCAAGCTGGCCGGCGGTCGCGAGGCAAACCTCGGCCCCCTCCAGGCCGAGGCTGTCCGGGCCGGCGCCCGCGGAGCGATCGTCGGCGGGTATCTCACGACAGCCGGAGGCGATCCCGCCGCCGACCGGCGGATGTTCGCCTCCCTGGGCCTGTCCTGCTGACTTGGCCTGGAAAGAGTAGTTGAACCGCCGAGTACGCAGAGAACGCAGAGGATTTCGGGGGGTTGGAAGAAACATTGACCTCACTTGGTCGGTGAGAATCAAGACCGCCCGCAAAACATTTCCTCCGCGTCCTCCGCGGTAAATGAACTTCGGTTTCCAGGTTCAACCTTTGCTGAAAACCCGAGTCACATGGATAGGAGGTCGCAAGCGGTCAGTGTCGCCGTGGGGTTTCCCCGCTGAATAAACCTCCCGCCCGTCCGTCTTAAGGGCAAAACGGGGAGAACCCCAAACCGGGAGGAGGTCAGCCATGAAGAAGATCGCGCTCGCTGTCGTCACAGCACTCATCGTTCTTGCCGTCGTACCCCAAGCCTGGGCGGGGGATCACAAGGTCCGCCACAGGTGGGAAGGGGCCGCCATCGCCATCGGGGGCCTCGTTCTTCTCGACCACATCCTCGCTCCACGCCATGTCCAGGCCGCCCCGGTTGTCGCCGCCGCGCCGGTCTACGTGCCGGCCCCCGTCTACGTCCGGGAGCATAGACACTACCACCACTACCGCGACGTCGGATGGGTCTGCGAATTCGATGCGCATCGGCACGGCTATCATCACGACCACCACCGTCATCACCAGCCCCACCATAGCGGGTACGGCGGTCACTAGAGATTGAACCCCGCCCATCTTCTCCCGGCGCTTCTTCGAAGATGCGGAGCGCCGGGAGACGCGGCCTCCATGAGAGGCCGGTTTCTCGCCGCCTGGTTCCCAAGACAACCCTGCTCGGAACCCTCCAATTTCAACCTTTCCGCCCGCACGGGGTCGAATTTACAAGACTCGAAAGGAAGGAGGTGAACAACATGAAGAAGACAATCGCAATCACCGCCGCGCTTCTGCTCATCCCCGCGGCCGTCGCCTTTGCGCGCGTCCACGGCCACGGCGGCCTGGCGGCGGAACCGTTCGCCGCGCTGAACGGGACGGGACACGAGCTTACGGCCGATCAGCGCCAGCAGATCGAGGGATTTCGCGTGGCATTCGTCAAGGAGACATCCGAGTGGAAGCTCGCGCTCAGGGAGAAGAAGGCCGAGCTCCACGCCGTGCTTGCGGCCCGGACTCCCGACCGGGAGAAGGCCCTCGCCAAGCAGAGGGAGGTTTCCGACCTCCGGGCAAAACTTGGGGAGAAGTCCCTCATCTATCGCCTGGACGCGCGGAGCGTCCTCACGCCCGAACAGCAGGCGCTCTTGCCTCAGCACAAGGGGCGCGGGATGCACCACCGGAAGATGGCCGGACGCTCCTCGGCGGCCGAAAACCCGCCCTCCCCGTAAGGAGAGCGGCCGAACCGTTGCCTGAGATGGCGTCAGGGTTTCCGCAGGCGCCGTCTCAGGCCGGCAACGACACTTCCTGGAAAGCCCTCCTTTTTCTCCCCGTTTAATCCCAAAACGCCTTCTGTTAGAATAGCGCCGGCGCCGGAAAGGGCCGACCATGCCTGCCCGGGCCGGATCGAAACCACCTTCACAGAAACGGAGGCTGTCCGTTTGAGCCAGATCGACTCGGCCGAAACCCTTCACCGCGAACTGGTCCAGTTGATTGCCCAGAGGGCCTACGAGCGGCGCCGGCCCGGCGTGTCGACAGGGGACAGCGACTTCTACATCGACACGAAGTTCGTAAGCCTCCACCCGCGGGGCGCGTACTGCATCGGTCAGCTCATCCTCAAGCGGCTCAAGGAACTCGACTGTCATACGGTGGGAGGAATGTCGATCGGCGGGATCCCGATCGTCTCGGTCATCGCCGCCCTCTCGGACGAAGCCAACTGGCCCGTCAACGCTTTCTTCGTCCGGAAGGACGTTGAGTCGATCCCCAATGCCCGGAAGGTGGAAGGGAACCTGGATCCCGGCGCCCGGGCGGTCTTTGTCGACGACGTGATCTCGGGAGGGACATCCACCCTGCGGGCCATCCGCGAGGTGGAAGCCGCCGGGGGAAGCGTGGACCACGTCATCGTCATCGTGGACCGCGAGGAAGGCGGCCCCGATCTCCTCCGCGCCGTCGGGTACACCGTCGAGTCCCTCGTCACCCGCACCGACGTCGAGGAGTTCCTCACGGAGTAAGTCCACCCCCACCCTGGCCTCCCCCCTCAAGGGGGAGGGGATTTCTTGGGTCACCCACTGGTTCCTATCCTCCCCCCTGGCGGGGGAGGATACAGGTGGGGGGTGCATGGGCTCTTCCCTCAGAGAAATCATCCTGTTAAGAGAAATCCTCCTTGACCGCTTCAAGGACGCATGGTAGCGTTTGCGGGCTTTTCCCCCCGGAGACACTCGAATGAGCGTAGTTCGACCTCTGGCCCGGCGTTACGCCAGGGCGATTTTCCAGATGGCCCTTGCGGCCGATCAGGCCCCGGCGGTCGGCCGCGACCTGGACGGCGCGGCCCAGGTATACGTCCACAATCCCGTCCTCGGCCGGTTTCTGGGCAATCCCAAGGTCCGCATTTCCAACAAGAAAGAGATTCTCGCCGCGGTCCTGGACCAGTGCGGCGCGGGTGAGCTTTGCCAGCGTTTTCTGATGAGCCTCCTGGAGCGGGGCCGAATGAACCAGATCCCGGAAGTCGCCGCGGGATTCCGGAACCTCCTTGAGGAAGCGGAGAGCCGGGCCACGGCCGATGTCGCGTCGGCGAGGCCACTTTCTCCGGGCGAGACGGACGCCCTGGCCGCCGCGCTCGGCCGGATCACGCGCCGGAAGGTCGGTCTGAACGTTACGGTCGATCCCGGCCTTCTCGGCGGCGTCGTCGTCCGGATCGGCTCCGTCGTTTACGATGGAAGCCTCCGCGGTCAGCTCGACCGCTTGGACAAACATCTGACGGAAAGGTAGACAATGCAAATCAAGACGGCGGAAATCAGCGAACTCATCCAGAAGCAGATTCAGGGCTTCAAGACGGCCATGGAGGTGGCCGAGACCGGCACGGTCATCTCGGCGGGAGACGGGATCGCCAAGGTGTACGGGCTGGAGAACGCCATGGCGGGAGAACTCCTTGAATTCCCCGGCCATGTGACCGGAATGGTCCTGAATCTCGAGGAAGACAACGTCGGCGTCGTTCTGCTGGGGGAGGCGAACGAGATCAAGCAGGGCGACCTCGTCAAGCGGACCCGCCGGATCGCGGAGGTCCCCGTCGGAGACGAGATGGTCGGCCGGGTCGTGAACGCCATCGGCGAGCCGGTTGACGGCCACGGGCCGATCGCGGCCAAGCAGACCCGCAAGATCGAGGTCATCGCGCCCGGGATCGTCGATCGGCAGTCGGTCCGGGAACCGCTCCAGACGGGGCTCAAGGCAATCGACTCCATGATCCCGATCGGCCGGGGCCAGCGGGAACTCATTATCGGAGACCGGCAGACGGGCAAGACGGCCGTCGCGGTCGACACGATCATCAACCAGAAAGGACAGAACGTCGTCTGCATCTACGTCGCCATCGGCCAGAAGCGCTCGACGGTGGCCAGCGTGATCAAGACGCTCTCCGAGTACGGCGCGATGGACTACACGATCATCGTCGCCGCCACGGCCTCGGAGCCTGCTCCGCTCCAGTTCATCTCCCCGTACACCGGATGCGCCATGGGCGAGTACTTCCGGGACAACGGACGGCACGCTCTCATCGTCTACGACGATCTGTCCAAGCAGGCCGTGGCCTACCGCCAGCTCTCGCTTCTGCTTCGTCGTCCCCCGGGACGCGAAGCGTACCCCGGCGACGTCTTCTATCTCCACTCCCGCCTCCTCGAGCGGGCGGCCAAGCTCTCGGACGCGCGGGGCGGGGGATCGCTCACGGCCCTGCCGATCATCGAGACCCAGGCCGGGGACGTCTCGGCCTACATTCCGACGAACGTCATCTCTATCACGGACGGCCAGATCTACCTGGACTCCGACCTCTTCTATTCGGGCGTCCGGCCGGCGATCAACGTCGGTCTCTCCGTCTCCCGCGTCGGCGGCGCGGCCCAGGTGAAGGGGATGAAGCAGGTCGCGGGCTCCCTCCGGCTGGACCTGGCCCAGTACCGGGAGATCGCCGCGTTCGCCCAGTTCGGAAGCGACCTGGACAAGGCAACGCTCCGACAGCTCAACCGCGGCCAGCGGATGGTGGAGCTTCTCAAGCAGGACCAGTACCTGCCGCTTCCCATCGAGGAGCAGATCGTGCTGATCTTCGCCGGAACGAACGGGTATATCGACGACCTTCCCATCAACGCCGTCAAGCGGTTCGAGAAGGAGATCCTCGACTTCATGAAACACCGGCAGGTCTCGCTCTTGGAAGAAATCCGCCGGAAGAAGCAGATCGACGACGACGTTCGAGGAAAGCTCAAGGCGGCCATCGAAGAGTTCAAGAAAGGGTTCACGGCGTAGGAGTGCGAAGCGCAGAGTTCGGAGTTCGGAGTCCGGAGTCCGAAGACAAAGCAGGCCCGGGAGTGATACTTGCCTAGCCTCAGAAACATACGGCGGCGCATTCGCAGCGTCCAGAGCACTCAGAAGATCACGAAGGCGATGAAGACCGTCGCCGCGGCCAAGTTCAGGCGGGCCCAGCAACGGATCCTCGAAGCGCGCCCCTACGCCCGCCAGATGGCCCGCGTCCTCTCCCGCCTCTCCCTCGGGACGGGGACCGAGATTCACCCCCTCCTCGCCAGGCCGAGCGGACACCGCGTGGAAATACTCGTTCTTTCCACGGACCGGGGGCTGTGCGGCGCGTTCAACAGCAACATCATCCGCCGGACCCAGCATTTCGTCAGGGACCGGGAGGAGGCGGGCGCGCCCTACAGTCTTTCCGTCGTGGGAAGAAAGGCCCGGGACGCGTTCCGGCACAGGGGCCTCCCCGCGCGCAAGGTTTGGACGGGCCTCTCCGGGAAGGTCACGTATCCGCGGGCCGCCGAGATTGCAGGGAACCTCATCGAGCGGTTCGCGCAAGGCGAGGTGGACGAAGTCTGGATGATCTACAACGAGTTCAAATCCGTCATCCAACAGCAGGTGGTCGCCGAACCTCTCCTGCCGATCCGGCAGTTGGACGAGGACAGCTCCTCGGATTCGGGGTTTGGCGCAGACTATCTCTTCGAGCCGGCGCCGGAGGTCCTGTTCGAGGACCTGCTCCCCCGGGACGTGGAAATCCAGGTGTTCCGGGCGCTCCTGGAGTCGGCGGCCTCCGAGGAAGGCGCCCGGATGACGGCGATGGACGCCGCCACGAAGAACGCCAAGGAGATGATCGGATCTCTCACTCTCCAGTACAACCGGGCCCGGCAGGCGGCCATCACGAAGGAGATCCTCGAGGTCGTGGGGGGAGCGGAAGCGCTGAAATGACTAATTGAAAATTGTAAATTTGAAATTGTAAATTTCAAATTCTTGATCGCAAATCAAGAACTGAATGATCTCAACCTGGGGAATTGCATCTCGATCTGGACTTGCAATTTTCAATTTCCAATTTTCAATTTTCAATTTCCAATTTTCAATGATGAACTTTTTCAAGGGGGAGCCCGGCGCATGAGCACAGGAAAAATCATCCAGGTCATCGGTCCCGTCGTGGACGTTGAGTTTGAAGAGGGTTCTCTTCCCTCCATCTACAACGCCTTGACGGTCGAAGCCCCGGCCGACCCGGCGGCCGGCCGGCCGGCCAGTCACCTGACGCTGGAAGTCGCCCAGCACCTGGGAGAAAACAGAGTGCGGACGATCGCCATGTCGTCCACCGACGGTCTCGTCCGGGGCCTGGACGTCGTCGACACGGGCGGACCGATCACCATTCCCGTCGGACCGGAGACGCTCGGCCGCATCCTGAACGTCATCGGCGATCCGGTGGACGAGATGGGTCCGGTCCGGGCGAAGAAGCGGATGCCGATCCACCGCGAGGCCCCGACTTTCGAGGAGCAGGAACCCACGACGACGATGTTCGAGACCGGCCTCAAGGTTATCGACCTTCTCGCGCCGTACTCGCGCGGCGGCAAGACGGGCCTCTTCGGCGGCGCCGGGGTGGGAAAAACGGTTCTCATCATGGAGCTGATCAACAACTGCGGCAAGGAGCACGGCGGCGTGTCGGTCTTCTCCGGGGTGGGCGAGCGGACGCGCGAGGGGAACGACCTCTGGGCCGAGATGAAGGAATCGGGCGTCATCGCCAAGACGGCCCTCATCTACGGTCAGATGAACGAGCCGCCCGGCGCCCGCCTGCGCGTCGGACTCTCCGGCCTCACCGCGGCCGAGTACTTCCGCGACGAGGAAGGGCAGGACGTTCTCTACTTTATCGACAACATCTTCCGCTTCACCCAGGCGGGGAGCGAGGTCTCGGCCCTTCTCGGCCGGATGCCCTCGGCCGTCGGCTACCAGCCGACGCTCTCGACCGAGATGGGAGAGCTCCAGGAACGGATCACAACGACCAAGAAGGGCTCGATCACGTCCATCCAGGCGATCTACGTCCCGGCCGACGACCTGACCGATCCGGCGCCCGCGACGGCGTTCGCCCACCTGGACGCCACGACCGTCCTCTCCCGGCAGATCGCGGAGCTGGGGATCTATCCAGCGGTCGATCCGCTCGACTCCACGTCGCGCATTCTCGATCCGCGGATTCTCGGCGAGGAACATTACAGGGTGGCTCGGCAGGTCCAGGCGGTCCTTCAGCGGTACAAGGAGCTCCAGGACATCATCGCCGTTCTCGGAATGGACGAGCTCTCCGAGGAAGACAAGCTGATCGTGTCGCGCGCCCGCAAGATCCAGCGGTTCCTCTCCCAGCCTTTCCACGTGGCGGAGGCATTCACCGGAATGCCCGGGAAATACGTGAAACTCTCCGACACGATCCGCGGCTTCCGGGAGATCGCCGACGGGAAGCACGACGAGATCCCCGAGCAGGCCTTCTACATGGTCGGCACGATCGAGGAAGCCATGGAAAAGGCGGAACGCATCGCAACAGAGGTGGGGTAGTGGTTGATGAGTTGATGGCGGGAACTGGAAAACATGGCTGAGACATTCGAAATCCAGATCGTGACTCCCTCCCGGCTTGTTATTCGGGACGATGTGGAGGAGGCCGTGGCCCCCGGAGCGATGGGGGATTTCGGCGTTCTCCCCGGCCATGCGCCGTTCATGTCGGCCATCCGCGTGGGCGAGATCTGGACGCGCAAGGGATCGGCGCGCACGACATACGTCGTGGCCAACGGCTGGGCCGAGGTGAGCCCCGGCCGGATGATCGTTCTCGTCGAAGGGGCCGAGCGGGAGGGCGAGATCGACGTGGACCACGCCGAGGAGGAGCGCCGTTACGCGGAAGAGCTTCTCGCCAAGAACCCCGAGGGGCCCGAAGCCGAGCGCGCGGAAACGCTCCTCGAGTGGGCCGATCTCCGCCTGACCCGCGCGGGTGTCCAGCGCCCAACTCCGGGCGACACCCCCACCCCGTAGGGCAGCGCACCGCGCCTGCCTAACACCTTGTCTGCCACTTGGGCGGGTTCGGTGACCCGCCCTACGAGATTCGTCCAATCAGCCGGCCGTAGGGCAGCGCACCGCGCCTGCCCAACGCCTTGTCTGCCACCCCGTAGGGCAGCGCACCGTGCCTGCCTAACTTTGCGGGTTCGGTGACCCGCCCCACAGAATTCACCCCGTCTGCATCCCGTAGGGCAGCGCACCGCGCCTGCCCTTTCGCTATCCAACCCATCGGTGCCATGCGTAGGGATAATCCTCGGATCGTTCAACCAATCCTGAACGAACCGGGTTCATCAAAATGTATTCCGCCGCAATGCGAAGATCTTCCTCCTTCCGCAACGCGTGATCAAAGAAGCCCCGCTGCCAAACCTGACCGTTGATTCCCTGCTTCCTCAGGATATTGGATGTGAATCGTTTCCAATTGCCAATCAACTTCACAAGATCATCGTTCTTGATCTCGATCAGCAAATGCAGGTGATCGGGCATAAGGCAGTACACAAGCAAGCTTGCACCAACGCCGAACGGCCCGCTTCGTAGAGACCTGACGGCAGTCTCGGCCAATGTGGCATCGAGGAAGAGCCTTCGCCTCTGCGCCGTGCAGATGGTGATGGAGAACACCCGCCCAGGTTGGCGGTACGCTTCTCCTGGCAGGCGAATGTTTTTCCGCCTCATCGTCCAGCCCAGTTTGGGCGGGTTCGGTGACCCGCCCTACGAGATTCGTCCAATCACCCGGCCGTAGGGCAGCGCACCGCGCCTGCCCAACACCCTGCCTGCCACCCCGTAGGGCAGCGCACCGCGCCTGCCCAGTGATGGAGAACACCCGCCCAGGTTGGCGGTACGCTTCTCCTGGCAGGCGAATGTTTTTCCGCCTCATCGTCCAGCCCAGTTTGGGCGGGTTCGGTGACCCGCCCTACGAGATTCGTCCAATCACCCGGCCGTAGGGCAGCGCACCGCGCCTGCCCAACACCCTGCCTGCCACCCCGTAGGGCAGCGCACCGCGCCTGCCCAGCGCACCGATTGGGCGGGTACGGTGACCCGCCCTACACCCCCGCCGGCGGGACGAGGAACTCCCCATTCGGATCGTGCTGTCTGTGCCGCCGCCGGGCGAGGGCGGGCGTCTGCACGGCGTAGCAGTAGACACAACCGTGCGGGCAGGTGTCGTACTCGCCGATGTCCCGGGAGGCGAAACAGCCGCACTCCGGTCTGTGGCCCTTCGCGGCCGAGGAGACGGGCCGACCGGAAACGATCGAGAGCCGATCGGCATCGATGCACCGCGCATCGAAAGCCCCCGGGACCAGGTACTGGCGCTGGCCGCAAACGGACAGTCTCATCCCGCAACCCGTCGCGATCCGGACAAGGTCCGAAGCCAAAGCCAGCTTGATGTCGTCCACGGGATCCTCCCACACGAACCCGAACTTCCGCGCCGCCGCGTCCATGTTTCGCCGCGTCTTCTTGTAGATCTGGGCGAACGAGACGATCGCTTCGTCCGTTGCGCCTTCCAGGGCGCGGGCCAACACCTCGAAATTTCTCCGGTGGAAATCCGCCGGCGTAAGGGACGAGAAGACTATCGTGTCGTACCGCCAGACGACAGCCTTGGGGCCGTAGGCGTCGCGGAGACTTTTCATGAGATCGATGGATCGCCGGGGATCGACGACGGACGCCTCCAGCGCCCTCGGATAGCCGGTGATCGTGTACGAAACGACGAACGGAAACCCCATCCGCCGAACCTCCGCGAGCCGATCCCAGAACGGCCCGATGTTTCTTGTCCAGAAGACAAACCCGCCCACGGCATCCCGCGTCAGATCGACCCGTGAGACCTGCCCGCCGTAGGGATTCACGGTCATGCAGAATCCCGCCTGGAGGCGGTTCATGAACCACTCGCCGTAGAACGCGGGAATGTCCGTCCGGTAACTGGCGGAGACGATCATCGTCCGATCCCACCCCGCAAGCCCCACCCGATATTCAGGACAACAAGACGGGGTATGACAGATCTAAGATTCAATCTTAGATCTTCCACATGGCGATGCCGTGGCACGAGTTCCCAAAGTGGCTGGGAACAGCTCTCGGCAAGGACTGACCTCAACCGCCTTCGGAGTCAAACCCGCTCTCTGTCTCTCGTCTTCCGGGACGCGAGGACCTCGCGGACCTTCCGAAGGAGCGCTTCCGGCGTAAACGGTTTGGGGAGGAAAGGAATGTCCATCTCCAGGAGACCGCGCTCGTCGATCATTTCCTCCGTGTACCCGGACATGTACAGGACGCCGCTCCCCGGCCGGAGAACGCTCGCGCGCCTGGCAAGATCGAATCCGCCCATCCCCGGCATCACGACGTCCGTAAGCAGGAGATCGACCGGCCCCTCGTGACGGCCCAGGACGTCCAGGGCCGCTTGGCCGCTCTCGGCCTCGAACACCGTATAGCCGTTCTCCCGAAGGACGCGGCCCGAAAACTCGCGGACACCCTTCTCGTCCTCGACGAGCAGGATCGTCTCCGTTCCGCGAAGCTCCTCGGACGGAACGCCCTCCTTGCCCGGCGCTGCCGCCTCCTCCTCCGCCCTGGGGAAGTAGATCTTGAACGACGTTCCTTTGCCCGGTTCGCTGTAGACGAAGATATGCCCCCCGCTCTGCCTGACGATCCCGTAGACGGTCGAGAGCCCCAGCCCCGTCCCCTTTCCCACGTCCTTCGTCGTGAAGAACGGCTCGAAGATGTGCGAGCGCGTGTCCTCGTCCATCCCGACCCCCGTGTCCGAGACCGCCAGCATCACGTATGGGCCGGCAGCGACCCCGACGTGCTCGCGGGCGTACGCCTCGGAAAGATCCGCGTCAGCCGTCTCGATCGTGAGCTTCCCCCCATCCGGCATGGCGTCGCGGGCGTTGACGGCCAGGTTCATGACCACCTGCTCGATCTGCCCCGGATCGGCCTTGACGTTCGACAGGCCGGAACCGAGGACCGTCACGAGCTCCACGTCCTCCCCGATCAGCCGCCCGAGCATCTTCTCCATCTCCGGAACGACCTTGTTCAGGTTCAGGACCTGGGGTGCCAGAACCTGCCGGCGGCTGAAGGCGAGGAGCTGTCTCGTGAGCCCCGCCGCCCGCTCCCCCGCCTGCCTGATGGCCTCGAGTTCTGAGCGGATGGGGTCATTCTCCTTGAGCCGCCTGAGGAGGAACTCGCTGTACCCCGTAATGACGGTCAGCATGTTGTTGAAGTCGTGGGCCACGCCCCCGGCCAGTCTCCCCACCGCCTCCATCTTCTGGGACTGGCGAAGCTGGGCCTCGAGCTCTTTGAACTCCGTCACGTCCTGGATCGTTCCGAACATCCGGGTCGGCTTGCCGTCCTCGTCGATCGCCACCTCTCCCTGGGCGTGAACGGCCCGGACCGACCCGTCCCGGCGGACGATCCGGAAGTCGATCCTGTACGGCTCGCGGCCGGCCAGGGCCTGGTTCACGGCGAACCGCACGCGGGCGCCGTCGTCCGGATGGACGAACTCGAGAAACCCGTCAAAAGAGGGGGCAAATTCCCCCAGCCCAAGGCCGAATATCCTGTAAGTCTCGTCCGACCAGGAGAGGACGTTCTTCTTCACGTCCCATTCAAAGTCGCCCACGCGGGCGACCTCCTGGGCGTGCGCGAGGCGCGCTTCGCTGTTGATCAGCCTGGAGTACGATTCGACGAGTCTCTGCGTCATGGTGTTGAACGACGCCGCCAGCTCGCCGATCTCGTCCCGCGACTGGACCGGGGCACGGACCTCCAGGTCCCCCTCGGCCACTCTGCCGACAGCAAGGGAGAGAGCGGCGACCGGCCTCGCGATCCCCAGGGCAATGATGTAGGCGAGGAGAAACACGCCCGCCAGGACACCCGCGCTCACGGCGACGATGTCGGCGCGGAGCTTGCGGACCGGCGCGAACGCCTCGTCCGTGCCGATCTCGGCGAGGAGCGTCCACCTCATGCGGGGAATGCACATGGAGGCGCCGATCACATCCCGCCCCGCATGGTTCCCGTAGGTCCCCGCCATCTCGCGTCCGGCGGCGCACTCCCGGACGGGAGGAGTATCGACCCTCTGCTTCATCACCTCCCCGCCCGCGCGCGACGGGGTCATCAACAGCCCATCCCGGTTCACGATGTAGATGTCAAGCGTCTCCCGCCGCCCGAGCGTCCCGCTCATTGCCCCCATCTCGATCTGGGCCTTGCCCGAGAGCAGTCTGTCCAGCTCGCGCGTGTCGTAGAAGTTGACGATGACGCCCAGCAATCCGCCCGACGTCCTGCCGTGGAGCGGGGCGGAAACCGCGAGACGAAGCCGGCTTCCGCCCGCGTGATACCGGACGTCGGCGCCGCTCACGAACGGGCCAGCTCGCTCCATGACGAAGTAGTCGTCACCCGACTCGTCCCGCCCGATCTCGTCCTCGTCCGTCGCGGCCAGGACCTTGCCGTCCGGATCGATGACCATAACTAGGCCGATCGTCTTGTCGAGCGGCTGTTTGTTCCTCTTGAGGTGATCGTTCAGGGTCTTCTGGCGGGAGGCGAAACGGGGGTCGTTGGGGGCGAGCCCCGCAAGGGCTTCCACGCTGTCCCGGATGAAGCCGTCGCTCGCAAAGTCGATTGCCCTTCCTTCGATCCCCCGCAGGAAGGCGTAGAGACTTCCTTCGGCCACCTCGGAGACGAGGACAAGGTCCTCGACGGCCTGCTGGTTGATCGCCTTCCTCGCGGACGTGTAACTCAGCGTCCCGATGCCCGCCGCCGTCGCAAGCGCGATCAATAGAGAGATCAGGATGAGTTTAGGTTTGATCTTCATGTGGAGAGGCTATTCCCCTATTCACCTATTCTTCTTCACCCCCACCCAACCCTCCCCCGTCAAGGGGGAGGGGATTTCTCAACCCACTCACTTGTGCTTATCCTCCCCCCTCGCGGGGGAGGATCAAGGTGTGGGGGCGATTCGCCGACTCGCCGCCTCCCAGGAAATCCTGTCCCCTTTGCGCACACCCAGCTTTTCGGCCGACCCGCCTGAAATCTCAAGGATTGTATCGGCCGGCTCTCCCGAAGCGTACACGGGACAGTTGCGGACGGAATCCGGGCACGGAGGAACGGCGCGATGGACCCGGACGATACGCTCGCCGCGGACGAAGATGATGTCGAGCGGAATGCGCGTGTTCCGCATCCAGAACTGACGTTGCCCGGCAGACGGATAGAGGAAAAGCATTCCCCTGGCGGAAGGAAGGCCTCTCGCCTCCATGAGACCCCGGTTTCGCGCGGCCGGCGTGAGCGCAAGCCAGACGTCGAATCGCGCCCGGACGGCTCCATCGGGCGCGATAACGGAAGCGCGGCCCCGCGGCAAGTCATCCAGCGCCGGATCGGCTCCCGCGCTTCCCGACAGTATGAGAACGAGAATTGCCGCCCCGACCGCGAGGGATGCCCCGGCTCGCCCAAACTGCACCCCCACCCCAGCCCTCCCCCATCGAGGGGGAGGGGGTATGACTTCTCGACCGCCGTCAAGATGAAGGCGTCTCATTGCTCGGATCGGACCGCGGACGGATCCGCTCAGGAAGACTCCTTCCCGCCCGCCAGGGAATCGATGTAGGCCTGGATCTTCTCCTGGGTCTCGACTTCCAGATCGACGAACTGGATCCCCATCCCCGGGTCGCCCCGCCGGTCCTCCGGGCTGACGATGTGGACGATCTCCCCCGCCACGTCCGCGACTTCGCCATCCGGGAGGACGATCTTGATACCGATGCGGGAATAGAGCGGAAGGGGATGGAGCGTTTTGACGTACACGCCCCCCGCGCTGATGTTCTTGGAGAACTCCCAGAGGAACTCGCCCCCGCCCTGGAACCCGATGACCAGAGTCCCCTCGTGCCGGTGCTGGCGCCTCTGCTCCTTGAGCGTCACGCGCTTCTTGGAGGCCACCCGGTCCAGAAGGCGCCGGAGCCGGACGTCGTGATCGACCAGGTGGGGGAACCGGACGGCCATGCCGGGTATCCTGTAGCCCGATTCGGCCGACTCCGCCTGGGACGACTGCTTCACCGTCCCGCGCGCCGAGAGGATCCCCCCGTCAGGGAACGTGAGAACGATGTTGACGCTCGCCCCCTCGGGAAGAGGGTCGTCCGTCGGAACGAAGATCCCGTCTCCGATCAGGTTCTTGATGTAGTCGACGAGGAAGTCCGTGATGCTCGTGTAGTCGACCCTGACGGACAGCTCGTAGGAGATCGAACGGGTGTCAGCCGGCGAATCGGCCATGACGTCACCTCCCGGGGGTGAGGGAATTCCCTTTTCACAAGGCGTAAGCATAGCCCGGCCCGGCGATCTTTTCAACACCCGGTTTGGGCCAATTCTTGGCCTCCGCGTCATCCACAAAATGGTGGCGCTTCTGGGTTTTGTGTGGGCAACCCCGATATCTTGTGGGTTGCCATCCCGCCGTCAGCGGGATCACCCCCACCCTGTCCCTTGTATCTTGTCCAAGGGGACCGGGTCATAGACAATG
>CAKKSE010000105.1 GCA_919903025.1 Nitrospiria bacterium
CGGCGGCAGGTGTACCGGGTGCGGCGCGTGGGAGATCGGATGCGAGCCCCGCGGCAACGGGATTGTCTCTCCGCCGCCGGCCCCGGCGGAGGTGCCCGCCGATCAGGCTGCGGGAGCGGTCCGGACCGTCCGCTTCACTTTCGAGAAGCGTGGGCGGCTCAGGTTCCTCTCCCACCTGGAGCTCGCGGCGCTGTTTCAGCGCGCCTTCCGGCGGGCTGGTCTTTCGGTGGCCCATTCCCAGGGATTCAACCCTCATCCCCGGATTTCCTTCGGCCCGGCTTTGCCGGTCGGGGCGGAGGGCCTAGAAGAGGCGGTCGACGTGACTTTCGAGGCTTCGCTGGAAGGACCGGATAGGCTGATGGAACGCGTCAACGCCGAGCTCCCGGCCGGCGTTTCTCTCTCGGGGGCCGCGGCTGTGGTCCCAGGGGCCTCCTCCATCTCGGAGGCGGTCTCGCGCCTTCACTACCGGGTCCCTCTTCCCGGCCGGGACCCGGAGGCCGTCCGCGAGAAGGTGCGGCTCTTTGGCGAACAGAGCGCCTTGGTGATTCATCGGACGACGCCGAAGGGGCGCCGGACGTTCGATCTCAAGCCCCTCGTGGAGTCGATTCGGCTCGGCGACGCGGGCGGCGTTCCAGTTCTCGACTTCGTTCTCGGGGCGAAGGAAGGGCGCACGGCGAAGCCGTCGGAGTTGATCGCGGCCGTTCTGGGACTCGGGGCCGAGGAGACGGCCGAGTTCGTCATTACACGTACGGGCCTCTCCGGCTTCGACGGCGCTGCGTGGGAGGGGCCCCTTGCCCTTGCGGGCGCTCTCCGCACCCGGCCCGCCCTGGTTCCCGCCTGAACATGGCCGTCGAACTGCTCATCAACGTCTCGAGGGAAGAGAGCCGGGTCGCCCGTCTCGAAAACTGGGTCGTCACGGAGATCTCCATCGAGCGGGACCGGGACCGCGGGATCGTGGGGAACGTCTACAAGGGACGGGTCGTCAAGGTCCTGCCCGGAATGCAGGCGGCCTTTGTCGACATCGGTCTGGCGAAGGCCGCTTTCCTCTACGTCACGGACGTGTCCCACAACGTGGAGGAGTACGCCCGTTTCCTCGAGGAAGAGACCGGGGAGGAATCGGTCGAATTCGAGACGGCCCGTGGGCGCCGAAAGAAGGCAAACGCCGCGCCGATCGAGGACCTCCTTCGGGAAGGCCAGGAAGTCATCGTGCAGGTGGCGAAGGCCCCCATCGGCGGGAAGGGCGCCCGCGTGACGTCCCACGTCTCCCTGCCGGGGCGGACGCTCGTCTACATGCCGACCGTCGACCACGTCGGCGTCTCCCGGCGGATCGCGGACGAACAGGAGCGGAAGCGCCTGCGGGACCTCGTGCTGGCCCTTCGCGAGCCGGGAAAAGGGTACATCGTGCGGACGGTCGCCGAGGGCGCGACCGATGAGGACCTTCGCGCGGACGCCCGTTTTCTTTCCGCCTTGTGGGAGAACGTCCACGCCAAGGGGGAAAAGGCGCCGGCCGTGACGCTTCTCCACAGCGATCTCGACCTCGTCCTGAGGACCGTTCGGGATACCTTTACGAGCGAAGTCGACCGGCTGGTGATCGACGATTCCGGGGAGTTCGACCGCGTCCTCGATTTCGTCAAGACGTACCTGCCCGCGCTCGTCGCCCGCGTGGAGCTCTATCAAGAGGCGGACCCGCTCTTCGACGCCTACAGGGTGGAGATCGAACTTTCCCGAATTCTGGGCCGCAAGGTCTGGCTCAAGTCGGGAGGGTCCATCGTCATCGATTCGACCGAGGCGCTCACGGCGGTCGACGTCAACACCGGCCGGTACGTCGGGAGGATCAACCTCGAAGAAACGATTCTCAAGACCAACCTGGAAGCGGCCCGGGAGATCGCCTACCAACTCCGGCTCCGCAACATCGGCGGCATCATCATCGTCGACTTCATCGACATGGAGAAAGAAGAGAACCAGCGCCGGGTCCTCGCGGCGTTCGAGGAGGCCCTGTCGGCCGACAGGGCGAAGATGACCCTGCACCCCATTTCCTCCCTGGGACTGGTTCAGATGACGCGGAAGAGGGTCAGGGAGAACCTCGTCCGGCTTCTCTGCGAGCCGTGCCCCTACTGCGATGGAAAGGCGATCGTCAAGTCCTCCACGACCGTCTGCTACGAAGTCTTCAGGGAGATCCGGCGGCGCAAGGCCGAGCCGGGATCCTCCGTGACGATCTCGGTCCATCCCGACGTGGCGGATCTTTTCTTTGATGAAGAACGCGCCGGAGTGGAAGAGATCGAGAAAGCGACAGGGGCGAAGATCGTCGTGAAGGGAGATCCGGGACTGCATCGGGAGCAGTTCGAGGTATCTGTCTCATGACCGAAAACTGCGTTATTCGGACAACATTGGCTTCCCTTCCTGTGGCCTATCTGCATCACTTGAGCGAGCGGACGTAGTGGAGCGTCTCCTGGCTGGAATCGAGTAACGCGGAACTCGCCGTTTATTCAGCGTTTTTATGGCGAGCCGCTCCAGATGAAAATAGCCGCAATTGGTCCCGCCTTTGCTTATTCCACCCCAGTCTATGTGGCTTGCGTTGCGGGCCGCGCGAAGGTCTTCACACGGCGCGGGGCCGTTCGACGGCGGAGAGAGATGGAGACAGTCTCGAGAAATCAGCAGACTATTGGGGAACCGGTCAGGTTCGAGGGGATCGGTCTGCACACGGGCGAGGCCTGCCGGCTCACCCTGTCTCCGGCGCCGGTCAACACGGGCGTCGAGTTCCATGCGCGGAACGGACACGGGCCGGTCAGATTCGCGGCCGATCCCGAAGCCATCGTCGAAACGCGGCTGGCCACCACGCTCGGCCGGAACGGCACGAAGGTTCGGACGGTCGAGCATTTTCTGGCGGCGCTTGCCGGGCTCGCAATCGACAACGTGATTGCCGAGGTCGAGGGCGGCGAGATCCCGATCCTCGACGGGAGCGCCGACTCGTTCGTCCGCCGCATCGAGCACGCCGGCATCGTTTCCCAGTCCGAGGCCCAGCCGTACATCCGCGTTCTCTCCCCGGTTTCCGTCGTGGAGGGCGACCGTTGGGTCCGAATCTCTCCGGCGGACCGGCTCCGCGTGACCTACGTCATCGACTACGGCCATCCTGCCTTCGGCGTTCAGGGGTACGACGGCGTCATCACGCGGGAGACGTTTGTCCGCGAGATCGCGCCGGCCCGCACGTTCGGGTTCCTGAGAGACGTGGAAGAGATGAAGCGCCGCGGCCTCATCCGCGGGGGATCGCTCGAGAACGCGATCGTTCTGGACGATCGCGAGGTGATCAACAAGGAAGGGCTCCGCTACGAGGATGAGTTCGTCCGGCACAAGGTCCTGGACCTGATCGGGGACTTGCGCCTGCTCGGTTTGCCCATCGTCGGGCATGTTGAAGCGCAGAAGTCGGGGCACGATCTGAACACCCGGCTGGTTCAAGCGCTGGCCCGGACGCCCTCCGCCTGGGAACGGGTCGAGGACCCTTCTCCGCGCGGAGACCGCTCTTTCTCCCTGTCCTCCGCCTGATCCGACAAACTGATCCCACAAAAATGAACTGGGGAGCCCGTACACCGTCGGCCCCCCAGTCAGTGATCCACTTAATCCGTTGAAGAAAGTTACTTCTTTTTCTTCGTCGCCTTCTTCGTAGCCGCCTTCTTCTTCGTCGCCATTCGGTATTTCACCTCCCCTCTGTCCTAGGTCAGGAAAGCCAATCCTCGGATGCCGAAAAAGCCAATTCACGATTCCATCCAGGGGGCCATAACCCCCTGGGTCTTGAATGACGCTACCTCTTCTTCGCCTTCTTGGCGGGCTTCGCTTTCTTTGCCTTCTTGGTGGCCATCGGAACGATCACCTCCTTTCGCGACCGCGCAGGTCCAACGATCGATGCCAGACCGTCCTCTTGTCTAGCACTTGCCCTTCTTCGTTGCCTTCTTTGCCGCCTTCTTCTTTGTGGCCATCGCTTTTTCTCACCCCCTTTTCCCGGTTCGTCCTGGCAAACGCCGGCCTCAACGGAACAGAGTCAACTGAGTGTGCGACTTCCGGGCCAGGCGCAGCACGTGCGCCACGAACTTTTCCGCGTGCTCCAGGGCCTGCTCCCCCTCATAGCGGGGGATCGGCCTGTTCATCTCGTCGAGCGCCTGCGCGCGCCGCCTCCGCATGAGATCCATCAGGTTGACGAGGGGCTTGAGCGGCTCTCCCCCGACGGCCGACATCGCCGTGATGATGGTCTTTGGGATATCCCGGCCCCGGGGCCGATACCCCTTGGCGAGGAGAAGGCACTTGCCGGCGCGGAGCATCGCCTCGTACGAGATGACGTAGACCCATTCGGGATCGCTCGCTCCCAGGGCGCGGGCCGAAGCAAGGTCCTTCAAGGCTCGCTCCTGAAGAGTCTGGATCTGCTCGGAGTCCGGCGTGTATTTCTCGACGACTCCTCTCTCAAGAAGGTCCTTAAAGTTCATCTTCCCTTCCCACCAATATCATCTTCGGCTCTCGAAGAATGTTACGGAGGAAAGGGTCACGGGCCTGCTTCTTTTGCCTGTAGTCTGCCTCGTCGAAGACCAGGTAGTTGATTTCCCGCTTGAGGTCCTGTTCGAGCTGCCGGACGCTCTCGTTGAGACGTTCCAGGTCAATGCGTCCGACGACGAGAAGGTTGACGTCGGAGAGACGCTGTTCCCGTCCGCGCGCCACGGAGCCGTAAATGAAGGCGAGCCGGACCCCCGTGAAGGTCGAGAAAACGGCCTTGAGGCGCCCCTGGATACCTGTGGTCTTGAAGATGATGTTCCGGAAGTCGGAGTAGAGAGGAGAGTTCTTGTTGGCAAAAAAATAACGAAGGTTGCCTTTCTTTTCGCTCGAAAGGAGACCGGACTTCTCGAGATTGTCGAGCTCCCGCTTGATGCCCGAGACGTCATAGTTTAACAGCCGCGCGACCTCCCTCATGTAGAACCGATCGTCCGGGTGGTTGAAGAACAAGTTTAGAAGATCGGCCCGGGTCGAGGGGAATAATTTTCTGAGCAACGGTAGCCACCCCTTATATAGATTTGTTTACAACAAAAGATGCAGTTTTGTCAACAGATATTTTTGTGTCCCGTCCGTTCTTGGCCGTTTTCGCGCTCGCCGGGTTTCCGCCGCGACGCGGTCTTCGTCCGATCTCGGCCATCAGCGTTGAAGATCCCCGCCGCAAGAGGCGGGGATTCATCGACCTCTGGGGAATGTTAGGGCATCTTGCATTCGCGCGGTTCAGCGATCGGGCAAAGGAGTTCTCGAATCGTACTGGCGGCGTCGAACTGAAAGCCGACGGCCGAGCGCTGGATGGGAATGCCCAAGCGGGAGAGACAACGATCCGATCAGGCGGAGACGGGCGGAAGGGTCAGGCGTTGAACTTGCCGAAATCCTCGGGCTTCACGTTCTTGAGCCACTCATCGAGGCTCTCGATCGATTGCATTTTGAGGACGACTTCGTCCACGTAGATCGGCGCCGCTGTTCGGAGCGCAAGCGCGATGGCGTCGCTGGGCCTGGAGTCGACATCGACCGACTCTCCGTTCCGATTGAGCGTGATCGTCGCGAAGTAGGTGTTGTCGCGGAGGTCGGCGACGACGATCTTCTGAACGGAGACGCTGAGGCTTTCGAGGATGTTTCGCATCAGGTCGTGCGTCATGGGGCGGGGCGTGAGGACCTTCTCGAGCTCGAGCGCGATCGCGTTGGCCTCGGGGATGCCCACCCAGATGGGAAGGGTCCGCGTCTCATCCTCCAGGACCACGATGTACATGTTTCCCCTGGGATCGAACAGAAGGCCCCGGACTTTCATCTGTACCAGCATGAACAACTCCACCGGCGTCCCCCGCGGCGGGGAGATCGCCATGTTTTCGTGGACATGATGCCCCCTCGACGAAGGAGTGTCAATTGAAAAGCCGCTCCGGAGCGCCGCCGCGCGGCCGGTTTGACAGGCTCGGGGGGGTCTGGTAGAGTCGCTCCGCTTTGAGACCCAACCGCCCGACATGCTGGCTCGTTCTCGGCGCGGCCGGAGGGCTTCTGCTTCTGATGCCGCTCCTCCCGGCGTGCAGGCCGAAAGGGGAGGCGCCGGTGGCCCGGATCGCGGGCGAGCCCGTGACCCGGGCCGAGTTCGAGGCCTATCTCGAATCGTTTCCGGACAAAGGCGGGGCGTCCGCGCTGCACCCCGATCCGGTTTCCCGGACGGTTCGGGCCGACCGCTTGGCGGAATACATCGAAAGGCGCCTCTTTCTTCGGGAAGCCGGAAAGCAGGGGATCCGGATTTCCGACGAAGACCTCGCCGCCCGGATCGGGGCGCTCTTTTCAAGCGCGCCAAGCGGGGCCAACGGGCCGGGCGGCGGTCAGTCGGAGCTGGAAGCCGCCCTTGCCGCGAGAGGAATGCCGCTGGAGGAATGGAAGCGCCGCGTTCGCGAAGACATGCTGATCGAGCGGCTGATCGCGCGGGCGGGCGCTGGCGGCGCGGACATTGCGGAGGAGCAGATGCGGGAGTACTTCTCCGCCCATCCTGACCTGTTTCGCCGCCCGGAGCAGTTCACGGTTCGGCAGATCGTCGTCGCGGATCAGTCGCTGGCCGACAAGATGGTCCGCCGCGTGAAAGAAGGAGCTTCCTTCGAGCTTCTGGCGCGCGAGCACTCGATCGGGCCGGAAGCGGCCGCCGGGGGTCTGATGGGGACCTTCTCGCGGGGGGACCTTCCGTCCGCGTTCGAGGAGGCGATCCTTCCGCTCAAGCCCCGGCAGACGAGCGGGGTGGTGAAGACGGAGTTCGGGTATCATGTGTTCAAGCTGGATGGGCGCATCCCCGGCGGGATGCCGCGCTTCGCGGATGTCCGCCAGCAGGTGCGGGACCTGGCGGCGGCCGAGAAGCGCGAAGCCGCTTTCCAGAAGTGGAAGAAAAACCTGTTGGAGTCGGCTCATGTCGAAATCCTCGATCCTTCCCTGCGTCCGTAGCCTCGGCTTCTCCCGATGGGCCGTCTTTTTGGGGGGCGTCCTGTGGGCCGTGGGATCGCTCCATCCCGCCGAGGCCGGTCCGGTCGTTCTGGACAGGATCGTCGCGGTCGTCAACGACGAAGTCATTCTCTTGAGCGAGCTGGAGGAAGAACGAATCCGGCTTGAGAAGGAGAGAAAGATTGTGCGCGGAGCCGTTCCTTCCGCCATTCCATCGCCGCGGCAGCAGTTGGTGCGCTTGATCGAGAAGCGTCTTGAGCTTCAGGCCGCCCGCCGCGAGGGAATCGCCGTCAGCGACGCGGAGGTTGACCGGGCCTTGGAAGAGATCAAGGCCCAGAATCGGATGACGGAGGCCGACTTCGGCCGGGCCCTCGCGGAAGAGGGGTTGAGCCTTCCTCAGTATCGCCGCCGCCTCCAGGATCAGATCATGGGTGGACGTCTCTACGAGAAGGTGCTGAAAGGGAAGACGGTCGTCTCCGACGCCGATATCGCCAAGGAGTACGAGGAGCACGGGGATCGGTACTCCCGCGCCGTCGAGGTGCGCGTCCGGCACATGTTCTTCGCGTCCTCGCCGGACCCGCTTCAAGGCGCCGAGGCGGCGCTCGCCCGAGTCGGCCGAGGGGAGGCGTTTGCGGACGTCGCACGCTCCGTCTCCCAGGCCCCGTCGGCCCGCGACGGAGGGGACCTCGGGTTCCTGGCCCGGGGAACCCTGGCCGACCAGCTCGACCAGGCCGTATTCTCGCTTGCGCCGGGGGAGACGAGCGCCCCGATCCAGATGTCCGACGGCGTCCATCTCGTGCAGGCCGTCGAGCGGCGGGGAGGCGACCGCATCCCGCTGGACCAGGTCAGAGAGACCATCGCCGCCGATCTCAAGAAGCGGATGAACCAGGAAGCCGTCGACCGATGGGTGCAGGATCTCAAGATCGGAGCCTACATTGACATCCGGCTCTGAGCCAATTTCCGAGCGGCCGGTCCCCCGCGTCCGTCTCAAGCCCCGCGAGTCCAGGCGGATCAAGCGGGGTCACCGGTGGATCTTCTCGAACGAGATCGCCGACCCGGTCAAGGACCTCCCGCCGGGGAGCCTTGTCGATATCGTCGACGAGCGCGGCGCGCCCCTCGGCCGGGGGTACGTCAACCCGCAATCCCTGATCACGATCCGCGTTCTCGCTCCGGCCGGCCGCGAAATCGACGCGGCGTTCTTCAGGGGCCGCATTGCCGCGGCCCGGTCGTACCGGGAGAGAATCTGCGGTTCCCGAACGGCCGGGCGCGAGGTGTTCGGGGAGGCCGACGGCCTTCCCGGCCTCGTCGTCGACCGGTACGGGCCGTTCCTCGTCGTTCAATCGCTTGCGGCCGGGATCGAGGTCCGCCTCCCGGTGATTCTCGATCTCCTCGATGAGATTTATTCTCCCCGCGCGATTGTCCTGCGCAACGACTCCCCCGCCCGCGGGTTGGAAGGGCTGGCGGCCGAAGTCCGCGTCGCGCGCGGACGGCTCGACTCCGAAGACGGGATCGTCGAGACGGAAGTGGACGGTCTCGCGGTCGAAGTCGATCTTCTCGGGGGGCAGAAGACAGGATGGTTTCTCGATCAAGCTGAAAACCGGTTGCGCCTGGCGGAGTACGCGAAAGGGCGGAGGGTCCTGGACGCTTTCTGCTACGCGGGGGCCTGGGGACTGGCGGCCCTCAAGGCGGGGGCGGCCGAAGTCCTGGCGGTTGACTCGTCGGCCCCGGCCGTCTCGGCCGCCCGCCGGAACGCCGAGCGAAACCAGATCGGCGGCCGGTTCCGCGCGGAAGAAGCGTCCGTCTTCGACCGCCTCCGAGGGCTCGATTCCGAGCGGGCGAGGTTCGACCTTGTCGTTCTTGACCCGCCGGCGTTCATCAAGTCGGGGAAGAAAGTGGCCGAGGGAGTCCGCGGCTACCGGGAGATCAATCGTCTGGGTCTCCGCCTCTTGGCCCCCGGCGGGATCCTCGTCTCAAGCTCATGCTCGCACCATCTGCCCGCCGAGGAGTTCCTTGCGGTCCTGCGCCGGGCCGCGGCGGACACGGGACGGACGGTCAGGCTCCTCGAGTTCCGCGGGCAGGCCCGGGACCACCCGGTCCTCCTCTCGATGCCGGAGACGACGTACCTAAAGTGCGCGTTTCTTTACGTCGAATAGACAGGGGCGGGTTTGGACCCGCCCCTGTCGCACGGGCAGAACGCTAGAACGCGAACCGCAGGTTTCCCGTCACGTAGAGGCCGTCCAGGAAGCCGCCCTCGACGGCCAGGGTGATCCGGTCGCCCAGCTTCGCCCGTATCCCCACGGGAACGACGATGGCGGGAATCCACACCTTGGCCGAGACGGAATCCGTTTTCGTCCCCGTGGACGATGCGTCGGCCGAGATGTAGGCCACGCCCGCGCCGATTCCGATGTAAGGGTTCACCGGCCAGGACGGCCCGATGTTGAAGAGAGCGGCGTACGTCAGGGCCGTCATGCCGATCTCCACCTTGCCGTCGCCCGAATCGTTGTCCTTCCTCCATTTCCCCTGCCCGTCGGCGCTCACGAAGTCGAGGGAGAACCGGTGCTGGGTGACGGCGTCCCTCTCCCCAAGGAGAACGGCGGCGCCGTAGATGGAACCATCGACGCTCGGGTGCTCGTCCATGGCGTAGTCGAGGAACTTGTTGATCGAGTAGATCCCGGCGTGGACGTCCATCTCGACGGCGCCGGCAACGGGAGCGAGGAGCAGGAGAGAGAGGAACAGCAAGGACCCGGCGGCAGATCTTTTCATTTATGGACCCTCCGTTCGGCCGATGTTGGCGTGTCTGGTCTTCCGCTACATCCCGACGAGCCGGTCGAGGTGGTCCCGCGCCGGCTTGAAGTCGGGCTGGATGGAGAGCGCCTTCTCGTACATCTCGCGCGCCCGGTCCGGCTCGTTCTTCGATTCGTGGATCACGCCCAAAGTATAGTAGGCCTTGGCGCACTTTGGGTCAAGGCTCAGCGCTTTCTGGAGGACCTTGGTCGCCTCGGCGTACTTCTGGTTGAGAAAATAGAACTCCCCCATTTCGACGAGGTCTTGAGCGTTTCCGCCGGGGGATCCCCCGGCGCGCGCTGGTTTGGCCATGTTCGTCCTTTCCTCCCTTGGGACTGAGATTCCTCGGAGCTCAGGCGGGCCGCATGCTCGCCAGGCTCTCCCTCGACCCCAGAACGACCAGAATGTCTCCCACGGCGATCTCGTCGTCCGGGTCGGGGTTGATCTTCAGGTCTTCCTTGAAATCGGTCTCTCCCGCGTCGGTGATGATCGGGATCTTCCGGCGGATCGCGATCAGGTTCACGCCGTACCGTTCGCGGATACGGCTGTCCCGCACCTTAGATCCCAGGATTCCCTGCGGCGCGGGGATCTCCATCACGCTGTATCCGGCGGAGAGGTCCATGTAGTCGATGATCGCCGGCTGGGCCAGCGAGTTTGCGAGGCGGATGGCCACTTCGCGCTCGGGAAAGACGACGCGCGAGACGCCGAGGTTCCGGAGGATCTTCCCGTGAATCGGCGTGACGGCCTTGGCGACGATCTCTTTCACGCCGAGTTCCTTGAGCGTCATGACGATCAGGATCGACGCCTCGATGTCCTCTCCGATGCTCACGACCGCCGTATCCACGTTCTGCAGGCCGATCGTTCTAAGGGCCTTCTCGTCCGTCGCGTCGACCTGGACGGCGTAGGTGGCTAGGTCGCTGATGGCCTGGATCTTTTCCTCGTCGGTGTCGATGGCGACGACCTCGCACCCGCTCTGGATGAGCGTTTCCGCCATGCTGTGTCCGAAGCGTCCAAGGCCGATGACGGCGAATTGTTTCTTCATCGAGGGATCCTCACAGTTAGCCGATGATGACGCGGCCTTCGGGGTAGCGGAACCGTTTCTGGACGTGGCTCCTGAGCGCCGCGACGCTCATGGTGAGCGGACCGAGCCGCCCCACGAACATGAGCAGGCAGATGACCAGCTTCCCCGCCGGAGAGAACTTGGCGGAGAGAGACAGGATCCCTCCGTCCCCGATGGAGAGCCCCACCGTCCCGAACGCGGAGAAGGCTTCGAAGGTCACGCCGAGGACGCGCTCCGTTTCCAGGGCGAGAAGGACGAAGGCGCAGGATACGACGAATCCAAGGGCCAGCATGGCGATGAAGAAGGACTTGGCCACGATGTCGGTCGGGATCCGCCTCTTGAAGAGGGTGACGTCCATCTCCCCGCGCGTCGTGGCCCACAGCGCCGCCATCATGGCGACGAACGTCGTTGTCTTGATGCCTCCGCCCGTTCCGCCGGGGGAAGCGCCGACGAACATGAGGCCCATCAGCGCGGCCAGGGACGAGGGCGTGAACGTGGACAGGTCGACCGTGTTGAAGCCGGCCGTCCGGGCGGCGACCGAGTGGAAGAGCGAGACGAGGGCCTGCTCCGGAAAGGAGAGAGCGCCGATCGACTGCGGGTTCGATCTCTCGAGCATCCAGAGGACGGCCGTCCCGCCCGCGACGAGGACGCCCGTCGCCGCGAGGACGATCTTCGTGTGAAGGAGCGGATGGTTGACCTCCTTCCGCGCCCAGCGGACGAGGTCGGAGAAGACGACGAACCCGATGCCGCCGCCGACGATCAGGGCCGAGACCGCCAGGTTCACGAACCAGTCCCCCCGGTAGGCGACGAGGTTCGTCGGGAAGAGGGAGAAGCCGGCGTTGTTGAACGCGCTCACTGCGTGGAAGACCGCGGCGTAGGCGGCCTTTCCCGGGTCAAGGGTGCGGAGGAAGGAGAGAAAAAGGGCGAGGGCGCCGGCCGCTTCCGTCGCGAGCGTGAGCAGAAGGACCCCCCGGACGAAGCGCATGATTCCCCCCGTCGTGGGGACGTTGAACGATTACCGAAGGAGGAGCCTTTCCCGCATGCCGATCCGGCGGCCGATGAGAAGCGTAAGGATCGTTCCCGTGGCCATATAGCCGAGGCCGCCGACCTGGACGAGGAACAGAATGACGATCTGCCCGAAAAGCGTGAAGTCGGTCGCGAGGTCCTTGACGACGAGCCCCGTGACGCAGACGGCGGAAGTCGCCGTGAAGAAGGCGTCGATGGCCGTGATCGGGCGTTCGGGAGGGGTTGCGAAAGGGAGGAGGAGAAGGATCGTCCCGGCGAAGATGACGGCGGCGAACCCGAGCGCCAGGAGGCGCGGGGGGGTGAGGTAGCTTCGGACGACCTCGGGCCGGAACTCGTCGCGGAGAGAAGTGATGACCCGGCTGACCATCGGCTCAGCGGCTCCGCCGCCGGCTTGGTCCGGCATCTTGACGCGCAAGGCACGGCATGGTAAACAAGTCCACGAAAGTCGGCTCCAGCATCGCCGCCGCGCCGTCAGCGCCGGCGGTCTTCCGGGCGATTAGCTCAGCGGTAGAGCACTGCCTTCACACGGCAGGGGTCGCAGGTTCGAACCCTGCATCGCCTACCAATAAATCTCCAGAAAGCCGAAAAGCCATCCGTTTCTCCGGAGAGAAACCATTGGATGGCTTTGTTCTTGGACCACCGGCCGCTCATCGCCGGCAGGCGGGCGTGGACTTCCCCCGCCCCCTACTTTCGCAGTTTTTCTTCCTCTTCCTGCCGGGTCTTGCACTCGATGCAGAGCGTCGTCACGGGCCGGGCCTCGAGCCGCTTGACGCCGATCGGCTCGCCGCAGGATTCGCAGATCCCGTAGGTTCCCTTCTCGATCCGTTCGACCGCCTCGTCGATCTTCCGGATGTAGCGCTGTTCGCGTCCGCGAAGACGCAGAATGAAGCTCCGGTCGGACTCGGCCGACGCCTGGTCGCCCATGTCGGGGAAGTTCTCGATCTCCGGATTCATCGAATCGTTGATCGTCCCCTCGGCTTCGGCCAGGAGCTGGCGTTTCTGGTCCTCGAGCTTCTTGCGGATCTTCTCGATCTTCTCGGCAAAGCCCTTGGGCTGTTGGGTCTTCTTCGTCGGGGCCACCGCTTCTCACCTCGCGCTGCCTGAAAGAACCAAAAAGAATTGGGGACGGCGAACCGCCCCCTGAAAAAACCGGCGCACGATAACACACGCACCCGGCCGAGTCAATGCGAACGTGCCGGCGGCCCAAACGGCGGTTGACGAGCCGCCGGACGGCCTGGGTCAGACCCGCTCGCGGGGGCGGAAGCGGGCTCCCACGCCAGAATCGAGGCGGTGGATCTCTTCGTCGAGCGCCGTGTCCAGGGCCTGCTCGAACTCCTCGGACGTGATCGGCCGGTTGATCTCGTGGAACCGATAGGCCGCCCCGCAGGGGCGGTATTGGTCCATGAGGTTCACGTACGTGTCCGGCGAGACCTCCCGGGCCAGGAAGCGCATCACCTCGCGCGTACCCGCGATTCCCCCGGGCATGACGAGGTGCCTGACGAGGAGGCCGCGGACGGCGATCCCGCGCGGGTCCAGGACGAGGTCTCCGACCTGCCGGTGCATCTCCCTGACGGCGGCCTTCGCGACCTCCGGGTAGTCGGCCGCGCCGGAGTACCGCTTCGAATGGGCCGGGTCCGTGTACTTGATATCCGGCATGTAGATGTCGAAGACGCCGTCCAGGAGACCAAGCGTCTCGACCCGGTCGTATCCGCCCGTGTTGTAGACGAGAGGGACGGAGAGGCCGCGGTCGATGGCGTACGGCAGAGCCGCCAGGATCTGCGGGACCATGTGCGTCGGCGTCACGAAGTTGATGTTGTGGCATCCCATTCCCTGAAGCTCCACCATCATCTCGCCCAAGCGCCTGTGGGAGACCTCTGGGCCCTCCATCCTGTGGCTGATCTCCCAGTTCTGGCAGAAGACGCATCGGAGATTGCAGGAGGCGAGGAAGATCGTCCCCGACCCGTACCGTCCGACGAGCGGGGCTTCCTCGCCGAAGTGCGGATGATAGGCCGAAACGACGGGAAGCGCCCCCGTCCGGCACTTCCCCCGGCGCCCCTCGTACCTGTTGACCTTGCACATCCGCGGGCAGACCGTGCATTCCTTCAGGATCTCCTGAGCGGCCCTGATCCTCTCCGCCAGCTCCCCCCGCCGATCCAGCTCGATGTAGGAAGGCCCGTTCAGCATGCCGTTATTATACACCCGTCCGGATCGGGCGAGCGACGTCCGCGCGGTGCTCTGGTTCGGGAACGGGCGGGATGGCGGCCGTTGAACGCGGAGGCGGATTCGGGCCGAATGGGGCGGAAATCGCGTCAACGAATGGGCGGATGACAGTGCGCTGGCCCGATCAACGGCACCGGACAGCCGGCATCAAGAAAACCAAAGGAGACGGGGCATGGGAGTCAAGAAGCCAGGGAGGCGTGGGGTCGTCGTTCCAATGGAGCGCATCACGCAGGCAATATTTCTGATTCGAGGGCAGAAGGTGATGCTCAGCACGCATCTGGCCGAGTTGTATGAGGTGGAGCCCCGCGTCCTAGTCCAGGCCGTGAAACGGAATATCGAGAGATTCCCCGAGGACTTCATGTTCCAGCTGACGTGGGGGGAAATAGCCAACTTGAAATCACTATCTGTGATTTCAAGGCCTGCTGACACCGTTGCTTCAAGATCACAATCTGTGATCTTGAAGCGGGGCCTCAATATCAAGTATCCGCCCTACGCCTTCACCGAACAGGGCGTGGCGATGCTCTCCAGCGTCCTGCGAAGCGACCGCGCCATCCACGTCAACATCGAGATCATGCGGGCGTTCGTGCGTCTGCGCCGGTTCCTCGCCACGCACAAGGAACTGGCCGACAAACTGGCGGACCTGGAGGGCAGGCTGGCCGCACACGACCGGCAAATCGGGTCCATCTTTGAAGCGATCCGTCAGCTCATGGCTCCTCCCGAGCCCAAGCGCCGCCGGATCGGGTTTCAGGTGAAGGAAAAGCGGATGAGGTATGGGCGGGGAAGGAGGGCCTGAGAACCCCGCGCGAGCCTAGACAGCGCCCCGCCCTCGTGCTACGCTTTCGCCCGCTCACCGAATCCACGAGGCCGGGCGCATCAAGAGTTCGGCCCCAAGTCGAACACAAAGACCATTCGAGACGTTGGCGGTATGAAGCGGATTACCCCCCAGCCCGGCGGAGAAGTCGCCCTGTTCGTGGCCCCCGACGGCCAAGTCCGCCTGGACGTGCGCCTGGAGCGGGAGACGGTCTGGCTGTCCCTGAACCAGATTGCCGAGCTGTTCGGGCGTGATAAGTCCGTGATTTCCCGGCACTTGCGAAACGTGTTCGCCTCGGGCGAACTGGATCGGGCGGCAGTTGTTGCAAAAACTGCAACAACTGCCGCCGATGGCAAGACCTATCAGGTCGAATACTTCGATCTCGATGCCATCCTCTCTGTCGGCTACCGCGTCAACTCCAAACGCGGCTCGCAGTTTCGTATCTGGGCCACTCGCACGCTCCGAGACCACTTGGTTCAGGGGTACACGCTCAGCGAGCGCCGTCTGCGAGAGAAGGGGCTCTCCGAGATGGAGCAGGCCGTGCGCCTGCTGGCGCGAACGCTGTCCTCCCATGAACTTGTCAACGAACAGGGCAGGGCCGTGCTGGATGTTGTCACGCGCTACGCCCGCTCCTGGCGGTTGCTGTTGCAGTACGACGAAGACCGC
>CAKKSE010000106.1 GCA_919903025.1 Nitrospiria bacterium
GGACATGTGTCGCGACAGCGCCTTGCAAACAGCCGAGGTGGAAACGCCAAGCTCCCTCGCCACGTCCGCGAGAGGCATCCCGACCTTTGCGACGATCTCGCACGCCAGGCTGGATCGAAGCCGTCCCAATGAACCACGTCGGCTCCCGGACCGAAGCTCCCCAACCGAGACGCCGGCCTTCCGGCAGGCAGACTCAAGGAGGCGCCGCGCCTCTCCATTGCGCTCGCCTCGAGAGAATTCTCGTCGGGTCTTTTCCTCCGCCTCATGGATCACCATCTCGACGAAATTGCCGCTCCCCAGAATCCGCTCGTCCGTTCGTCTCCTCTCCCCCGAGCGTCTAAGGCTCGCCACGGCGGACCAGCCGCCCAGAGAGCGCACCAGTCCTCCTCCCACCAGGTCCGGTCGCCGCCCGAGGGGAATCCCCTCTTCGACGTACCGCCGGTAGGAACGGACCGCCTCCCGACGATTCTGCCCGAAGAAGCCAAGGAGATACGCGGTGTCCTGCCAGGGATATGGAACACTCCCCGTGACCGCCGCGTGACCTGACCACGCATAGCGGTCCAGCGCCCCGAGGTCGGGGACGAGCTTTGCCCTCAGGGGATTGAGGTGGATATATCGAACCAACTCCGTGAAATAGGAATCTTCATCGCAGACGATCGACTTGTACCGGTTCTGGAACAGGTGCCCGTGCCGCCGGTGGCGGCGGTTGTAGGTCACGGCGTATCCCGTCAGGAGCCGCCGCATGAAGCCGGGAAGGCCCGCCGACCCGCTCCGAACGAGCAGATGCACATGGTTGGGCATAAGCGACCAGGCGTAGACCTGAGTGCCGGTCTCACGGGCCAATTCCCCAAGCCGCCCCACGAATCGCTTCCGGTCCTCGTCGTCCCCCACAATCCGGCGCCGCTCAATCCCCCGGACGATCACGTGATGCAGGGTTCCCGGGGCATCCAGCCTCGCCTGACGGGGCATCATGCCCTCCAACGAAACAAGAATGCGGAACTCATACCAAATATTGTCCACTTAGTCAACAACG
>CAKKSE010000107.1 GCA_919903025.1 Nitrospiria bacterium
GGATGTCCGCCTCGGAGAGTTCGAGGCCCGGCGGGCAGCCGTCAACGATGCCGACGTAGGCGGGCCCGTGCGACTCACCCGCCGTCGTCAGTGTGAACAGCCTGCCTAGGGTATTGCCGGACATGGCGGCATGTTACCGGCAAACCTGACGGATAGGAATTTCCTTCCGCATGCCACGCCGCCAACCCCTGTATAGATACGTTGACTCGCCCTCATTGGCATTGGCGCCCCGTAAAACCGTGATTCGCGGAATCTCCCCATCACGATAGGCCATTCTGCCGCCGAAATCAGGCACGTGCCAAGCCGGAAACCCCAAAATGGATAAAGAGACGAACCGGAACGCAAAAGAAAGGCGGCTGACACCTCTTTAATGCCGGCGATCACCCGCATCTCGCTCCCGCAGCGGGGGCAGGTCAGGGGGTCGGCCTCAATGGTTTTCCGCGTTGAGGCGTCCTGAAGATTATGGGTTTCGCGCCATCAGACGCGAACACATCGAAAATAATGGTGTAGAGGCTGAAAGCCTACGAGTACGATATAGTCTGCTCAAGCTTATTTGTCCCCGGCTTAGGCTGGACCCACCAACAACCCACCTGGAGGAAAGCGCTATGTTTCCGAAACGCCTGTTCATCATGCTGGTTTGCATCCTGGCCTCTGTCCCGGCCGTGGCCCAGGCCGCGTCTGGAACGCTCCAAAGGATCAAGGAAACGAATACCATCGCGCTCGGTCACCGCGAGTCGTCCATCCCGTTCTCGTACTACGACAATAAGCAGCAGGTGATCGGCTACTCCCAGGAGATCATGCTGAAGGTCGTGGACGCCATCAAGCAGGAGCTCAAGCTGCCCGGCCTCAAAGTGAAGCTCGTGCCGGTCACCTCGCAGAACCGCATCCCGCTGGTGCAGAACGGCACGGTGGACCTCGAGTGCGGCTCGACCACCAACAACACCGAACGCCAGAAGCAGGTGGCGTTTTCCAACAGCCTGTTCGTGATCGGCACGCGGCTGATGGCGAAGAAGAATTCGGGTATCAAGGATTTCCCGGACCTGGCCGGCAAGAACGCGGTCACCACCGCGGGTACGACCTCGGAGCGGTTGCTGCGCAAGATGAACGAAGAGAAGAAGATGAACATGAACATCATCAGCGCCAAGGATCACGGCGAGGCGTTCCTGACGCTCGAGACCGGGCGCGCGGTGGCGTTCATGATGGACGACGCGCTGCTCTACGGCGAGCTCGCCAAGGCCAAGCGCCCCGGCGACTGGGTCGTGGGCGGCACGCCGCAGTCGCGCGAGGCCTATGGGTGCATGATGCGCAAGGACGATGCCCCGTTCAAAAAGCTGGTGGACGCCACCATCGCGCGGGTCCAGACCTCCGGCGAGGCGGAGCGGCTCTACAAGAAGTGGTTCCTGTCGCCGGTCCCGCCGAAGGGCCTGAACCTCAACTTCCCCATGAGCGATGACGTGAAGGCGCTGTTCAAAAACCCGAACGACAAGGCCTTCGACTGAGCCGCGCGGCCTGATCGAAGCAGGAGACGGAAGGCGTCGCGCCTTCCGTTTCTTTTGCCGCCTGACGAGAGGCATCCATGGGTTACCACTGGGACTGGGCGGTGTTGTTCCGCGCCGTGCCGACGGGGGAGACCACCTATCTCGCGTGGATGCTCTCGGGTCTGCAGATGACCGTCATGCTCTCGTTGTCCGCGTGGGCGATGGCGCTCGTCGTCGGGTCGCTCATGGGCGTACTGCGCACCGTGCCGAACCGCTGGCTCGCGCGGCTCGCCGCCGGCTATGTCGAGGTTTTTCGCAACATCCCGCTGCTGGTGCAGCTCTTTATCTGGTACTTCGTGCTGCCGGAACTCTTGCCCCCGGCGCTCGGCACCGGCTTCAAGCAGATGCATCCCGTGGCGCAGCAGTTTCTCGCCTCCATGGTGTGTCTGGGTTTCTTCACCAGCGCGCGCGTCTGCGAGCAGGTGCGCGCCGGCATCCAATCGCTCCCGCGGGGGCAGATGCATGCCGCCCTCGCCCTGGGGCTGACGCTGCCGCAGGCCTATCGCCATGTGCTGGTGCCGATGGCCTTCCGCCTCATCGTGCCGCCGCTTACCTCCGAGTTCCTCAACATCTTCAAGAACTCCGCGGTCTGCTCCACGATCGGGCTGCTCGAGCTCGCCGCGCAGGGCCGGCAGCTCGTAGACTACACCGCCCAGCCCTACGAATCGTTCATCGCCGTCACGCTCCTGTATCTCATGCTCAACGCCATCGTCATGCTGGGCATGCGTCAGGTGGAGAAGCGCGCGCGCGTGCCGGGCTACATCGGGTCGGGAAAGTAGGGGCGCCATGTACGACTTCGACTGGAGCTCCATCCCCGGCGCGCTGCCGTTCCTCTGGGAGGGCATGAAGATTTCGCTCGAGATCACGCTGGTCGCCGTGATCGTCGGCATCCTTTGGGGGACGCTGCTCGCGCTGATGCGGCTTTCCGGAATTTCACCGCTCGCCTACTTCGCCGCGGGCTACGTGAACCTCTTTCGTTCCATTCCGCTGGTCATGGTGCTGTTGTGGTTTTTCCTCATCGTGCCGCAATTTATGCAGGCGGTACTGGGGCTCGCACCGACGGCGGACACGCGACTGGTATCGGCCATGATGGGCTTCGCCCTGTTCGAGTCGGCCTACTACGCCGAGATCATACGCGCCGGCATCCAGAGCGTGCCCAAGGGACAGGTGGCCGCGGCCTATGCCCTCGGCATGACCTACGGGCAGGCGATGCGGCTCGTGGTTTTGCCGCAGGCGTTTCGCAACATGCTGCCGCTGCTGCTCACGCAGGCGATCATCCTGTTCCAGGACACCTCGCTCGTGTACGTCTCGGCGCTCGCGGACTTTTTCGGCGCGGCCTACAAGGTGGGCGACCGCGACGGGCGCCTCGTCGAGCTCCTGCTGTTCGCCGGTGCGGTGTACTTCGTGCTCTGTTATGGCGCGTCCTACGCCGTCAAGCGGCTACAGCGGCGGGTGAGCGCATGATCTCGATCCGCCGCGTCAGCAAGTTCTACGGCGACTTCCAGGTCCTGGCCGACTGCTCGACCGAGGTGAAAAAGGGCGAGGTAGTCGTGATCTGCGGTCCGTCGGGCTCGGGCAAGTCCACGCTGATCAAATGCGTCAACGGCCTCGAACCCTTCCAAAGCGGCGAGATCGTCGTGGACGACGTCTCCGTCGGCGGTCCGAAGACCGATCTTCCCAAGCTGCGCTCCCGCGTCGGCATGGTGTTCCAGCACTTCGAGCTGTTCCCGCACATGACCATCGCCGAGAATCTCATCATCGCCCAGACCCGGGTCCTCGGTCGCCGCCCGAACGAGGCGATGGACAAGGGGCTTAAGCTCCTCGAGCGCGTGGGGCTTACGGCCCACGCCGAGAAATATCCGGGCGAGCTCTCGGGCGGCCAGCAGCAGCGCGTGGCCATCGCCCGCGCGCTTTCAATGAACCCGATCTGCATGCTGTTCGATGAGCGGACCTCCGCGCTCGACCCGGAGATGATCAACGAGGTGCTGGAGGTCATGGTGAAACTCGCCCAGGAAGGCATGACCATGATGGTTGTGACCCACGAGATGGAATTCGCCCGCAAGGTCGCCCGCCGCGTGGTCTTCATGGACGAGGGGCGCATCGTCGAGGACGCGCGCACGGAGGAATTCTTCGGCGCGCCGCGCTCGGAGCGGGCGCAGCAGTTTCTATCGAAGATACTGCATCACTGAGTGGCGCTGCAAAACAAAACTTTCAGCAAAGAGACGCGCATCAGAAAATCACCGCCGTAAATCCCGGTGACAGCAGCGTGACACGGCTCTTCAAAAAATTGTCCGAGCGATGGGAGATGTTTTCGCGCCGTATGCGAATGCACGAGTGGCGCGAGGCTTTAAACATTATGGTAAGCGCTGAGTCGCAAGGAGAGCGTATATCGCACCCTACGACGGATAACGGATAGGATTTTCCTTCCGCATGCCACGCCGCCAACCCCTGATAGCTACGTTGACTCGCCCTCATTGGCGTTGGCGCCCCGTAAAATCGTGATTCGCGGAATCTCCCCCATCACGATAGGCCATTCTGCCGTCGAAATCAGGCACGTGCCAAGCCGGAAACCCCAAAATGTCACACCTTAAAAACCGGTCTTGTGCGCAAGACCCAGCGTCTCGAGGATATCGTGGAACGGAATATGGTCGCGCCACTTGCGCACCAGCGGCATGAACGCAAGCTCGGAACCATCGCCGAAAGCGTGTCGGCCCTCGGTCACGGCGGCGTGCAGCGTCCTGAGCTGATGGCGCAGCTGCTCGAACAGCGGCAGCACCGCGGAGTACTGGGAGTCCTCGGGATCGCCCTCGTCCGCGGCGCACATCATGATCTCGTCGACCTCGTAGATCGCCTGATCCACGAGATCGAGAAAATCGTCTTTCGTTTTGGGAAAGGTCTGCATGGTTCCAGCCGCCGCTT
>CAKKSE010000108.1:0-3848 GCA_919903025.1 Nitrospiria bacterium
GGTGAACTTGAAGAAGTCCTTCGCCGCCTTGTACGCGAGGTCCGAGCCGGGGAGCGGGGGCGGGGGCGGCAGGGGGAACTTGTCGGCGGCGGACGCCGCCCCGATCCCGGCGCCAGCGCCAAGAAGAATGACGGCAGTGCCTGCAAGAACGACTCGCCTGAGGACTTGGGCTCGTTTCATCGAAGAGCTCCTTTCTGGCCGGTTGGGAACGAGCAGAGCCGGCAATTGAGAAGGACGCCTAGTTGATCTTGGCCAACTCCTGCAGGAGGGTCTCGGGCGAAGGGCGGTCGGACGGGCTCTGTCCGATATATTCCCACCGGACGATTCCCTTGCGGTCCAGAAGAAAGACGGCCGGTTTCGCCGCTTGATCCTTGTTCAGCACGCCGTACTTCCGGATGACGATCCGCTTGGGATCGGAGAGGAGCGGGAACGCCAGGTTCAGCCGGTCGCGAAGGCCTTTCGAGACATGGACCGGATCGGCGCTCAGGCCGACCACATTGGCGCCCTCTCCGCGGAACTCCAGGGCTTTTTCGCTCAGGCCCGCCAACTGCGAGCGGCAAGCCCCTCAGAACTCCCCGCGGTAGAAGACGAGGACGAGTTTCTGACCGTGCCTCAGCCCGGACAGGGTCACCGGCCGGCCGTCGTGGTCCGTCGTCTTGAAGTCGGGGGCCTTCACGCCGACTGCGAGAGGGGCGGCCGCCCCCGGGCTCGCCACGACCAGACAAAAAACGATTCCAAGACAAACAGAGAGTAGACGACGCATTCTTCTCCTCCGTGGCGACGAACAACTCTTGACTTGCGTGCGAAAGCGGCTTTTGCCCCTCACCCTACCCCTCTCCCCTTCGGGGAGAGGGAAGCGAAAGTCGATCCATCCGCCATTCCCCGGCGGGCGATGGGGGGAGCAGGATCCGGGTCTTCATCTCCGTCCCCCTCGCCCCGCCGTGGCGGGGAGAAGGCGGGGGTGAGGGGGAAAGTCCTGAGAATCGTGCCGCCGCCCAGGAGGCGGTCCCCGTCGTACAGGACGGCGGCCTGCCCGGCCGCGACACCGTACTGGGGAGAGGAGAAGCGAACCCTCCCTCCGCCGTGAAGACCCGGCGAAAACTCCCCCGGGACCGCCATCATCGTCGACCGGTACTGCACGAAAACCGGCCCGGCGGTCGGCTCGTGAACGGAAACCCAGTTCATGGACTCCACGTCGATCGTGGACACCGCGAGGTCCGACCGACTCCCCAGGACAACCCGGTTCCCCCCGGCGTCGAGCCGGACGACGTAGCGGCGTTCCCCGGCCGCCACGCCCAGTCCGCGGCGCTGGCCGATCGTGTAGCGGGCGATCCCCTCGTGCGTGCCAACCGTGCGCCCCTCGATGTCGCTGATCGGCCCGGGAACCATCGCCCCCGGCCTGAAGCGAGAGAGGAACCCCCCGTGGTCGCCGTCGGGAACGAAGCAGATCTCCACGCTGTCGGCCTTGTCCGCCACGGGGAGCGAGTTTTCCCGCGCGATCCGGCGAACATCCTCCTTCGTCAGTTCCCCGATGGGAAGAAGGAGGCACCCGAGCGTCTCCTGTGTCAGGGCGTAGAGGACGTAACTCTGGTCCTTGCGGACGTCGCGCGGGCGCCGGATCTCCACGCGGCTATCCGCCGTGCGTTCCAGTCGCGCGTAGTGGCCGGTCGCGATCAATCCCGCGCCTTCGCGGGCCGCCACCCGGAGGAGCGCCTCGAATTTGACCGCGCGGTTGCACTCGATGCACGGGTTCGGTGTACGCCCGGAGATGTACGCATCCGCGAACGGCTCGATGACGCCCGCGGTGAAGGCGGTTCGGGCATCCACGAGGCGGTGCGGGATCCCCAGTCTCTCGCAGACATCCATGGCGTCGCCCACGGCGTCCACGGCACAGCATCCGCGCTCACGGTCGCGTGAAGAAGGCGCCGGGTTCGCCCAGACGTGGAGGGTGACGCCGATGACCTCGTACCCCCTCTCTTTCAGAAGGAACGCGGCGATCGACGAGTCCACGCCTCCCGACATGCCGACAAGAACCTTATCCATGACGATCCGCAGTCAGCATTCAGCGGTCAGGTTTCAGCGCTCAGCCAAGGACGTCTCGCCTTGGCTTGCTGACCGCCGATCGCTGAGGGCTGATCGCTTTCCATTCACCCATTTACCAAATCCCCCCCGTTCCCCCCTTTGACAAAGGGGGGAACGGGGGGATTCTTCTCCGATTCACCCATTCACCGATTCACCGATTCACCGTCCGTAATCCCATCGTTCAGCTTCCCGCTCCGGAACCCTTCTGGATCAATCCGGACGTCCGCGAAACCCATGTCCTGAAGCGCCTCGGCCACGCGCGACGCCAGGACAGGCTCCAATAACCGGGCAACGCTCCCCGGCTCCACCTCCACCGTCGCGGAACCGCCCCGGGCCCGCACCCGCACATCTCGAAACCCCAGCGACCGGACGAATATTTCCGCCGTGTCCACGCGGTCCAGCAGTTCAGCCGTGATCGGCGTTCCATAGGGAAACCGCGAAGCCAGACAGGGCGAAGCCGGCTTGTCCCAGATTGGAATCTCGCGGGCCCGGGCGATCTCCCGGACTTCCGCCTTCGAAAGACCGGCCTCCTTGAGCGGAGACCGAACGGCATGCCTGCGCGCGGCCTCGGAGCCTGGCCGGTAGTCCAAAGCGTCGTCCGCGTTCTGCCCGTCCACGACGGCCGGCAATCCTTCCTCTCGCGCGATCTCGAACAGCCGGGAATACAGCTCATCCTTGCAGTAGAAGCACCGGTTGGGGGGGTTCCCGGCATAGCGGCCGTCGGAAAGCTCCTTCGTCCGGATGAAGCGGTGACGGGCGCCCGTGTAGGCGGCCACGCGAACCGCGTCCTCCCGCTCCCGCGCCGGGAGCGATTCCGAATCGCCCGTCACGGCGAGAACGCGGTCCCCCAGAACCTCTCGCGCCAAAGCCGTAACGACGGCCGAATCGACGCCGCCCGAGAAAGCGACGACGCATCCTCCCGTCTCCCGGAGAATGCCCCGCACGAGATTCAGCTTCTCATCCAACTTTGTCCCTCACCTGCATTTCCAGCACCCTGAGGCGTTCGGCCAGCTCCGAGACGCGCTCCTGCATCTCGCGGATCAACTGGACCTCGGGATCGGGAAGGTTCCCGTGGGCCAGCAGTTCGTCATCCGTGAGCTTGCGGCCTTCCATCCGGGCGATCCGGCCCGGAACGCCGACGACGGTGCAGTTGTCGGGGACCGGCTTGACAACCACGGACCCCGCGCCGATCCGAACGTCGTGGCCGATAGTAATCGGTCCCAGGACGACCGCGCCCACGCCGAGGGTCACCCGGTCGCCGATGGTCGGATGGCGCTTCCCGCCCTTCTCCTTCCCCGTTCCGCCCAGCGTGACGCCCTGGTAGATCAGGACGTCGTCGCCGATCTCCGCCGTCTCGCCGATGACCACGCCCGATCCGTGGTCGATGAAGAACCGCTCGCCGACGCGGGCGCCGGGGTGGATCTCGATCCCCGTCAGAAACCGCGAAACCTGGGAGAGGAACCGCGCCATGAGGCGGAGCCCCTTCTTCCAGATCCAGTGGGCAAGGCGGTGGAAAAGGATCGCGTGGAGACCTGGATAGCAGGCGACGACCTCCAGGACGCTCCGCGCCGCCGGGTCCCGCTCCAGGAAAACCTGTATTTCGCTTCTCAGCCGCCGGAACATGGGGAGATTCTATCACAGGAAAGGATTTCCGATTCACCGCTTCAGGAACCTGATCACTTGCCGGCTCTCTTCACCCCCACCCCACCCTCCCCCGTCGAGGGGGAGGGGGCAACATTCTGGCCAGCTTCGTCTCCTCCCCCTTG
>CAKKSE010000108.1:3948-5588 GCA_919903025.1 Nitrospiria bacterium
CCCCCGTCGAGGGGGAGGGGGCAACATTCTGGCCAGCTTCGTCTCCTCCCCCTTGCGGGGGAGGACCAAGGTGGGGGGGCCCTCGATTCACCCATTCATCAATCGACAAACGGATTATGCGCCTTCTCGTGCCCGATCGTCGTGCTCTCCCCGTGGCCGGGAATGACGACCGTGTCGTCGTCCAGGGTGAAGAGCCGTTCGCGGATCGAGCGGAGAATCTTTTCGGAGTCGCCGCCCCAGCGGTCCGTCCGGCCGATCCCCTCGTGGAAGAGCGTGTCGCCCGAGAAGAGGACTTTCCCGAGGACGGGGACCGTCAGGCACACGCTTCCGGGCGTGTGGCCGGGCGTATGGATGACTTCCGCTTCATGCCGGCCGAACGGGACCCTGCCCCCGTCGGCGAGGAACCCGTCGATCTCCGGCGGACGGGGCGGCGGAAGGCCGAATGACCTCGACTGCGCCGGAAGGTTCTCGCAAAGGGGGAGGTCGTCCCGATGGAGGAAGACCTTCGCGTCCGCCGCCTCCTGGATATCCCTGGCCGCCCCGACGTGATCGAAGTGGGCATGGGTCAGGACGACCGCGACGGCCCTCAGCCTGTGCTTTCCGAGGGCCGCCAGAATTTTTTCGGCCTCGTCCCCCGGGTCGATGACGAGCGCCTCCCGAGTCTCCGGACAGCCGACGATCGTACAGTTGACTTCGAGCAGACCGACAGGAAACGTCTCAACGATAAGGCAGTCCTCTCTCGATCTCAATCTCCCTCCAACGGCTTGAAACGCTTTGCCGAGCGTCATTATAATAAAAGGCCCGTGCCGATCTCCACGACAAAGGGCTTGCCCTCGCGAGCCCCCGGAGGCAATATACGCTCCGCCATGCCCAAAGCGATCATTTTCGATTTCAACGGCATTCTCGCCGACGACGAAGAGGCGCACTTCCTCATGTTCCAGCGCGTTCTGGGCGAGGAAGGAATCCTGCTGACGCGGGACAAGTACTACGGAGAGTACCTGGGGTACGACGACCGGGGGTGTTTCCGCGCGGCCTGCCTGGCCGCGGGACGGAGGCTCTCGGATGAGGATCTCGCGGGCCTGATCGAGCGGAAGTCGGCCTACTACTCGGCCCACGTCGCGGGACACGACGTTCTCTATCCGGGCGCCGCCGAAGCCGTCTGGCGGATGTCGGGGGGGTACGCGCTCGCCGTCGTCTCGGGAGCGCTCCGGAACGAGATCGACGGCATCCTCGAGCGCGCGGGTCTCCGGAGCCTGTTTCGCGTCGTCGTCGCGGCGGAGGACGTGTCGGCCGGCAAGCCGGACCCGGAAGGGTTCGTACGGGCCTTGGCCAAGCTGAATGAGAAACAAACCGGCGCGCGCCCGCTCCAGCCGGAAGAATGCCTGGTCATCGAGGATTCCCACGCCGGAATCGAAGCCGCCCGCCGCGCGGGGATGCCCGTCCTGGCCATCGCCCACACCTATCCCGCCGAGTCGCTCCGGGACGCGGACGACGTCATTCCATCCATCGCCGACCTGACCATCGAGGCCGTCGAACGGCCGGCCCGGAGGAACGCTTGATGCGCCTCGAACTCCTGACGTGGGCCGACATCGAGGCGTACCTCAAGACGAAGGACGTCATCCTCGTTCCCATCGGAAGCA
>CAKKSE010000108.1:5688-10002 GCA_919903025.1 Nitrospiria bacterium
GACATCGAGGCGTACCTCAAGACGAAGGACGTCATCCTCGTTCCCATCGGAAGCACCGAACAGCACGGCCCGAACGGCCTCCTGGGAACGGACCACCTCGCCGCGGAGGCGATCGCCAGGGAAGCGGGGACCCGCGCCGGAACGATCGTGTCTCCCACGATCCCATTCGGGATGTCGCACCACCACATGGGATTCCCCGGAACGATCTCCCTCTCGCCCGAGACCCTTCTCGCCTTGATGAAGGACATCGTCTCCTCCCTCTACCGCCACGGCTTTCGCCGGTTCTACGTCGTGAACGGGCACGGCGGAAACACGCCGACGCTTGGCGCATCGTTCTCGTCGATCCTCGAAGGCTGCCCCCGGGCCTCGTTCAAGATCGCGTCCTGGTGGCTTCTCCCCGAAATCACAGAGCTCGCCGGAACCCTCTTTGGCGGCCGCGAAGGGCATCACGCGACCCCGTCAGAGGTGTCTCTCACGGCCCACCTCCACCCGGACCGGGTGAGAGAGATTCCCGAGTGCCGCGTTCAGCCGGTCAGCTACCCGTGGCCTGTCTCTCCCGAGCGGTTCCGCGAAATATTCCCCGACGGCCGGATGCTCTCCGACCCTTCCCTCGCCCGGCCGGAGCACGGAAAACGCTTCCTCAACACAGCCGCCGACGCCATCGCCAAGGACTTGGCCGCCTTCTCGATCCTGTAGGGTCTCGCTCACTCGCTCTTTCGCCGATTCACCGATTCACCATTAGCCGTCAGCAGTCAGCTTTCAGCGTTCAGCCAAAGACATTTCGCCTTGGCTTGCTGACCGCTGACCGCTGATGGCTGAGAGCTTGCTCATTCCCCGTTTCCCCGTTTCCCCGTTTCCCCGTTTCACCGACCCACCGCGACCCTCTCTCGCGCCGACGAAATGCTCGGCAGAATTCTCATCCAGACTTCGCCCGTGTGCGTGTTGAAGATGATCCTCCGTCCCTGGGGCCCTCCGACGTGCCGGGCGACGATCGGGATCTGCATCTCTTCCAGGAGGTCGACGGCGACCTGGATGTTCCGCTCCCCGACGTTCAACAGCCCCGACTGTGTCTGAAGGATCGAGGAGCCGCCGAAGATCTTGGCCTTGATCCGCGACCGTTTCGCCCCGGCCCGCTCCACCTTCTCCGCCAGCTTGTGGATCGCGATGTTGCCGTACCGGGGCGTCGGAAGACCTTCGCCGTTCCAGAGGGCGAGGAGGTAGTGGTTGATTCCTCCCAGCCGCCGGTCGGAATCCCAGAGACAGACCGCAACGCAGGAACCGAGAACCGTCGTCACCTGGTGCGGCTCCGGATGAGCGAAGACGCCCCCCGGCAGGAGGTAGTGTCGCGGAAGCGAGTCATTCTCCATTATCAACGGTCCAAGAATAGGAACAACATTTATTTGCAAAATCCCTCCCAACCTCCCTTTTCCAAAGGGAGGAATTACCCCTCTTTGAAAAAGAGGGGGAGGGGAGATTTTGTAAGAACGTTTCCATACTATATTGCGACCGTTAATAAACCGCCCAGCGGGTCCGTCACACGAGCCGTTCCTCTCCGTCCGCCTCTTCGATCAGGAGATCGTTCCCGAACCGGCTCTCCCCTTCCGCATCGACGGCCGTCTCCGGCAGGACGACCGTGACGGTCGTCCCCCGCCCCGCCGCGCTCTCCAGGGAGATCCGGCCTTCCATCAATTCTACGGCGGCCTTGACGACGCTGAGGCCGAGGCCCGAACCCCGGTGGGACCGCGCGGTCCCCTGGGCGGCCTGGAAGAAGCGATCGAAGACGTATGGAACCGCATCGGGCGGCATTCCCTCTCCCTCGTCCCTCACGACGATCCTGAGGTTCTCCCCGTCCTTCTCCAGGGAAAGCCAGACCTCGCCCCCCGGCCGGCTGTACTCGACGGCATTCCGGAGGAGGTTCGCAACGATGAGCGAGACTTTCTCGGGATCCTGAACCACGGCCTCCGGAAAGCCGGCGGACACGTGGACGGGAACCCCCTTCTCCTCCGCCTTATGGGCCAGGCTCTCGATGCAATTCGCCAGGAACGGGCGGACCTCGATTCGCCGGGCCGCGAGGACCGCGTCCCCCGCCTCCATCTCGGCGGCCGCCAGCATGTTCCGCATGTCGAAATCGAGGTCCAGGACCTCGCACTGGATCACGCGGGCGATCTTGCGAACCTCCCCCGTGTCGGGCGCCCGCGTCCCCTGGAGGATCGCGGAGAGGCCGATCAGGCTCGAGATCGGGCTGTTGACCTGGTTCCGGATGTTGGAAAGGAAGTGCGACCGGCACATTTCCGCCTGCTCCATATGCTCGTTCATCTCGAGGAGTTTCCGCTGGACGGCCCGCAGATCGTGGAACGCTCGGTCACGCTCGTCCTGAGCGGCAGCGACGGCTTCGTTCAATTCGTGATGGGTTGGATTCATCTCAATCCCCCGAAGGCTTCCAGGTCATCTATCCGCAAATCCCACGTCCCTCTTCTGTTCCCCTCTCCCCTCCGGGGAGAGGGCCAGGGTGAGGGGGCGATTCACCCATTCACCGATTCACCCATTCACCGGCTCAGAACAACACGACGTTGTCGCCGTTATTGACCTCGTAGTGATTGTCGACCGTGACGACGGTCTGGAGGTGCTCCCGTTTGTCCGGGTTCGGCCGCCACGCGGACAGGATGGGGGAGGTCTCCTGGATGGCCGGAATGTCCCCGAGGAGGTCTTCCCCCTGCCCCTCAAGGGCCTTGATCACGTGCTCCAGCCGCTGGCGGACGATGTCCTGAAACTGGAGGGAGAAGACAACATTCGAGATCTCCCGCCCGGTCGTCTCCGCGCTGGTTGTCATCGCGCGCATCGCGTCGGCCAGGGCGCCGAGGGAGCCGGTGAACCGGGCTTCGAAGTTCTTGAGCGAGGCTTGCGTGGCCGCGGCGCTTTCGGTGTTCCGCCCCATGACCTCCTGGGTCTGGCTTGTGGACGCGTCGATCTGCCGGCGGATGGACGTCGACATCTTCTCGATCCTCTGTCCCGCGTCGAGCGCCTTGTCCGAGAGCTTCCGCACCTCGTCGGCCACGACGGCGAACCCCCGCCCGTGCTCCCCCGCCCGCGCCGCCTCGATCGCGGCGTTCAAGGCGAGGAGGTTCGTCTGGTCGGCGATGTACCCCACTTCCTCCGCGATGTTCTGGATCCCGGCCACCTCTTCGGCCATCTTCCCGACCTCGCGGGTCAGGTTGTCGGTCGTGCCCATGATGTCGTTGACGACGCGTGTCACGATCTCGTCCTGCTCCCGGTTCCTGCGGAGGAGCTCCTCCATCGAGTCGAAGGAGTACCGGCCGCCGTTCCGGCCCGCCGTGAAGTGGGCGATGAGCGCCTGGGATTCCTCCGTGCTCTTCTGGATCGCGCCGAGGATCCCCTGGAAGCTCTCTCCCAACTGAGCGACGGCCGTTCCCGTCTGGTCGATGACGTACTGCATCTCCTTGTTGGCCGCCTTCAGCGTGTGAGCCCCGTCGTCGTGGTGGTCCAGGACTCTATTCAGGCGGTCCAGGACAAGGGCCTCGTTCTTCTCTTCCCGTTCCGCCGCCTCCCGCGCCGCGGCCTGCGCCCGCCCCAGACGGAAATAGGCGAACGCGGCCACGCCTCCGCTCGACGCCGCCCCGATCAGCCAGCCCGCCCACACCGGCACAGGAAGGGCCAGCACCAGCGCAAGCAGGAGCCAAACCCCACCGACACCGGCGGCGAGAGCGAGTTTCAAGTTTCGGGTTTCGGGTTTCGGGTTCATTTCTTGTACTTCGTCCCTTTGATCTCCGCCCTTCGAAGATAGCTCATGAGCGCCCCGATCTTTCCCTGAATCAGACCACATCGTGCATAGGCCCGGTCGAAACTGTCTTTCGGGATGTACCGCTGGTCGAGCGCGACATAAAGCTGGGCTTGGACCTCCGCAACAGATCCCTTCGCAATAGAAAGAAACTGAACGAACTCTCTCGTTCCGCCTCTTTCAAATCCTTCCGCGATGTTCGACATGATGGATACGGTTGCACTACGAATCTGATCACGCAGCCCGAAGTCCTTGGAAAAATCGCCCGTCTTCGTGAATGCATAGACCTCACGAGCCAGTTCCCTCGCCATCTGCCATGCTTCGATCTCCTCGAACTTCCTGAATGTCGGCATTCCCTTGCCTCCTGGCGAATTCAGTTCCGGTTTCTTGACCCCAAGCACTATAACTCAAGACTCGCAACCCGCAACCCGAAACCCGCAACCCAAAACTCGCCCCTATCCGCCCACCTTCTCCACGACGGACAGGAGCTGTTCGGGCCGGAACGGCTTTACGATCCA
>CAKKSE010000109.1:0-7003 GCA_919903025.1 Nitrospiria bacterium
GAAAGAGGACATTTCTACTTTGGTCAAAGCGGACATTATCATTTTGGGATTACAGCCACCCCATCAATGGAGTTGGCGGGCAACTCGTCCAGATACTGTCCGGAAGAGGATAGAACCTGCTTTCTCACAACGTACAGGCGAGATCTCTGGTCTCACACTCTCCTCCCCCCTAGAGGGGGAGGAGCAAGGTGGGGGGGGTGAGAGTGCGGAGATTCCAACGGCCAATCATCCACCGGACTTCGCACGCCATGCACGCACTTCGTTGCAGTGCGTGGCACAGCCTGGCCTGCGGGATTCCGGCGACACAATTAGGGGGGGTCGCCAGCGGTGAGCACTGACCGCGGAAACGGTTTCTGGTAGTGTCGCCAAGAATTGCACGAACAAGACGGTTCACGGCCGGCAACTCGATCAAGTTCCGTTTTACTCGCCCGAAAGGCTTCGATGGTCACCATAGTTTCGAAATCACGAGCGGCCCCCAACAGCCGGTTGTCTTGAAGCATACGCTGAGAATGAACACTCACGGCCTCGCGGTCTTGTCATGGCCTTTGGTTTATCGGCTGTTGCATGACGCCTTGGTGGAGGACTCTCTTGTTGCGGCCCAGGCATCGCTCGGGCTGCCTCCCGCAACTCAACCCTGGTCACTTTGGGTGAGGATTCTTCGTTGGGTTGTTTCCGGCGGCAAGGCTCGTTTCCAGATTACGTCCAACAACTCGCCCAAGGGAACGCGCCAAGACCGACGCGCCTGAGATAGAGTGTCAAGGCGGGTAAATCAGAGCACTTCCTTCAAGATCGCCTCGAAGGTGGCCAAGAAGTTCTTGTCGTCCGAGGCGGAATCGAAGTCCTTCAACCAGGCTCGGATGTGCCCGATGTCGATATCGCGGTTCTTGAGAAGGATGGACCGAACATCCTCCAGGTCCCTGGGCCGGCCGGCGAAGACCTTATGGATCACCAGGTCTTCCGGGGACGCAAAACAAACTTCTTGTCCCCCAATCGTGACATTTCGGCCGCGGGCGATGGCTTCCCTTTCGTACGGCGTGAAGGAAAAGATGAAATCCACGCGGATGCCGGTCCTGTCGTCGAGCGTGGGGAGCACCATCGTCTTCTCGACAAAGGCCAATGGGTTATCGGGAAGGGGTCGCAAGGCAAGTTCGTGCACCAGCGATAAGATCTCGTAGGCCCGGCTTGGTTCGAGTCCGAGCGTTACGTCGATGTCTCGCGTGAGGCGAGGCTCACCGTAGATCAGGACCGCCTGGCCGCCGATAATCATGTACGGCACGCGGCGATCGTGCAGCGACTTGCCTAGCTTGGCGAGGATTTCCTCGAACATGAATTCAGGATCGAAGCCAGGCGGATGTCGGTTTCGATCCCCTCCAGGGGGTCGCTGGGCGGGAGCACGCCGAGCGCCACGCCCTCGCGCCACATCGCGTCGACAAGGGTGAAGGCCCGGCGGGCGTCCAATCTTCCTTCGGCCCGTGAGAGGCGGTCTTCGAACTCCTTCAGCGCCGATGGATTTCCGATCACGGATCGTTTTCCTCTTCAGTTGGAACTGCCGGCAGGTTGTATTTTCCATTCTACCATGTCGGCGGGTGCATTCGTAAGTTTCCTGCGCCCGCAGGGTCCGAACGACGGAGACGGCTGTTCAGCGCACGATCTTGACCTCATGGTCGCGCGGGACGCGGGATCGCGGGGAGGGCTTCTCGGCGGGCCAGCCGACGGGGACGAGGGCCACGGGGCGCATAGCGTCCGGGATGTCGAGCAGGGATCGGACGCGCTCCTCGTCGAACGAGCCGACCCAGACAGCGCCGAGTCCCCTCGCGTGGGCGACTAGGAGAAGGTTCTGGAGGCTCGCTGACGCATCCTGGATCATGTAGAGGTCAGTCCCCCTGCGGCCGTACGTATGAGCGATCCGCCGGTCGGCGCAGGCCACAACGACGAGCGGGGCTTGGGCAATGAAGTCCTGGGCGTAGGCCGCCTCGGCCAACTCTTGCCGAAGCGTCTCGTTCAGGACGAAGTAGAAGAACCGGGACTGTAGGTTCCCCGCGCTCGGTGCCCAGCGGAGGGCTTCGACAAGGTCGTCCATCGCCTCGTCGGGCACCGCGCGGTTTTCGAACTCACGAATGCTTCTCCGCTTCCTGATAATCTCCAGGATATCCATGGGCGTCCCCCGGGGCAGGTTGTTCCAAAGACCAAGTCTATCCTAGAGGTGGGAGTTGGGAGAAGTGGCCCGTTTCACGTTCCCTTTCTTCACCTCCGCAAGTCCGCAGTGGGGGCACCCAAGAACTTTCTTCTTCCCGTCTTTATAGACGACGACGAACGTAGCGTTCGCCTTCGAGATCTGTTTCTCGCAAATAGGGCAGGCCTGCCCCTTGAATTCCGATCCCTTTCCTTTGTGTTGGGCGGCTTCGGCCAGTTGCAGGGCCGGGAGGAAAAGAGCGAAAGAGAGGAAGAGCGCGAGAACGGTTCTTTTCATGTCTGCACCTCCGGTTTGAGGGTGAGTCCATGGAAAGGGGGTCTGCGTCCGGCCCGCGATTTTCGCTGTCAGGATATTCCACTTGCTCGCTTCCTGCAACGGATCTAGTGCTTCATCGGCCCAGGCTGGCCGTGGGGTTTCTTCATGTGTCCCGGCCCCTCCATCTTCTTGACGGGGACATCGAGCGCCATCTGGCCGGCCTTCTCGAAGACGAGCGTGAGCGGGACGGTGCCTCCGGTTTTGACCTGTCCCTTCGGGTCGATGAGCATGATGTGGAGCCCTCCTGGCTTGAGGACGGCTTCTCCGTTCGCGGGGACGTCGAGCGCGTCGATCCGTTCCATCGTCGCCATGTCGCCGGCGATCTTCGTCCGGTGGATCTCGACGGCGCGGGCGGCCGGGCTCTCGACGCGGATCAGACGGTCCGCCTGATCGGATGCATTCTTGATCGTCATGAACACGCCGGCGGCCTGGGCCATGGGCGGCGCCTCTCGCACCCAGGGGGATTCGACGTGAATGGGCTGGCCCCAGGAGAGGGGCAGACCCACGGCCAGGCTTCCGGCCAGGGCCGCGCCGAAGAGAAAAGAGAACCGTTGCGTCGGAGTCATGGTTTTTCTCCTTTCAGGAATGTGAAGTCGCCCGAGAGCCCTCCGGGCTCCGCGCTCGCGGAGTAGCGGGCGCGGAGACGTCCCTCCGGGTCGACGACATGGACGTAGGTCGTGTGATCCACGAGGTACCCTCCGGCCGATTCGGCGTTCTTTCGATTGTAGCGGGCGCCGAGCGCGCGAACCAGCCTGTCGATCTCTTCGACCTGACCGGTGAGGGCGATGAAGTCAGGATGGAAGTGGCGGACGTACTCCTTCAGTCGGTCCGCTGAATCGCGCGCGGGATCCACGCTCAGGAAGACCGCGCGGACGCCGGACTTCGCGGGACCGAGAGCGTCGTATTCCCGCGCGACGTCGGCCAGCGCCGTCGGGCAGACGTCCGGGCAGAAGGTGTACCCCACGAAGATCCAGAGCCACTTGCCCCGGAGTTCGCTCAGGCGCACGGCTGAGCCGTTCTGGTTCGTGAGCGTCACATCCGGGAGAAGCCTGGGCGGGTCCTGAATCAAGCCGCGCGGGAAAGCGGGACCGGAGCCTGCCGCCGACCCGGCGACGAAGGCGAGGGCGGCCGCCGTGACGATCACGCCCAACCGGCGCTTCGCCGCGCGCTTGTTTCTCGAATCCGAACGGATCACGGCCGGCCTTCCTCCCCGCGTCCGAGCTCCTGCACGGGGGTGAACCGGTACACGACGTCGAGCCGCCTTGTCCCGCCGGGGATCGTGCTCACGAGGAGGTATTCCGAGGATTGCCGCTCCGTTTCCCCCGGTCTTAGAAAGACGAGCGAGGCGCAATCGACGAGGGAGAGATGCGGCTCCTGGTCCTTGGGCAGGATTTCGTGGTCCATCCGCGCCACGACGCGGAGCCCCGCGAGGTTCCTCACGACGAGATCGACAAAGAAAGCTTCTCCGGGCATGACCACAGCCTCCCGCGGAAACACCCCGACCTCGATGGGGAGTCCTTCCGCAAGGGCTATCCGAAAATGAATATGCACTCCCTTAAGGGCGTAGCCCCGCGTGATCTTCCAATCGCTCCCCTCGCGCACGAGGGAAAAGGTCTCCTGGCGGTCGTGGACGGGAAACGTCCCGCCGCGCAGGAAATCATCCAGGTGTCCGAGGATCTTCGTTCGTTCGGCTTCGGACCGGGCGTTCAGAAGAAGCGCGTGCCGGCCCAGGAGAAGGTCGAAGAGGTCGGGGTGGTCGGCGTCCGGGTACCGCATCCGGATCCGGACCTCGGCGGTCCCAGCCCCGATGCGGGTGTCGCCAGGAGCCGCCTTCGCGGACGCGGCCAGCCGCCTTCCCACATCCAGGGCGAAACCTTCCGCCTGTCCGTATTGGCGGGCAAAGGTCTCCGAATCGATCGTCGCGCGCCGGTCTTCCGCCGAGAGAAGAGAGTGTGCCTGCCTGAAATCGCGCGCGTAGACGGCTTGGGCGTACAGGCTCGCGACCTCGGACGGGCCCCGCGCCGTCGCGCATCCCGAAAAAAGAACACCTGCCAGGAGACCGAGCGAAAGGAATCTCCTTGCGGCTGCGTGTCCTATTTGACGGACGCCATTCATCTTCTTCGGTTCTTTCCCTTCAGCGCGGTCGATCTTCCCGGCCAAGAAGCCCGGTCCTGGTTGTCCGTCGTCGCCGATCCACCGACAGTTTAGCCTTATTCACGCGGGATTCCAAGGCGCTCGGCGGAGCCGCGAATCGGTTGCGCGCGGGATTTCATCCGGCCCGTTCGTGTGTTAGACTCTCCTCCAATGAGCGAGAAAACGGCCTTTCGATTGATCCTTGCCGTATCCGCCGTGGTCTTTGCCGCGGTCCTCGTCCTCAACCAGAAGTTTATCCCCCGCCCCGAGCCCGTTCCACCGTTCGCCTATTTCCTTCCCAAGCTCAACGCCGTCATCAACGGCGCCTGTTCGGTCCTGCTCCTGACCTCGTTCTACTTCATCCGGCGAAAGCGTGTCGCCGTTCACAAGGCATTGAATATCACGACGTTCGTCCTGTCGGCGGTCTTCCTTGTTTCTTACGCGACGTTTCACTGGCTGGTCAGCGAGACCCGGTTTCCCGCCGACAATCCTCTCCGGACGGTCTATCTTTTCATCCTTGCATCCCACATTGTTCTGGCCGCTGTCGTTTTGCCGCTCGTCCTGATTTCGTTCTATCGCGGCCTGACGATGCAGACGGAGAAGCACAAGCGGATCGTTCGCTGGAGCTTCCCGATATGGCTCTACGTAACGGTCACCGGCGTGATCGTCTATCTGATGATTTCCCCGTACTACGGTTTCTAACCCAACCGCTCGGCCGGCGTTTGCGCGGACCCATGCTTCCAGGTCGTTCGGATTGATTCTCCCAACAATCACGCGCGTCTTGCCGTCCTCTGCGGACAGATGGAATCGCGGGAGTTCCCCGTACCATGCGGGGTCCACTTCGGCGCGGAGCCGCTCGGAGAAAGGATCGGCGAAGACCCACGCCTCGCACGCGTCCAAGAAGCTTTCCCGGAGTACCTCCGCGACCTGCGGCGCCTCCCCCGGAGAGTCCGTCGAGACGACCACGACGTCCAGGCCGGGATACTTCCTGAGGAGACTTCCGAGCAGAGCCAGATCCTCCCGGCAGTAGGGGCACGTCAGGGACCAGAAGACGAGAATGAACGTTTTCCCCGACCGCGCCGATACGATCTCCTTGTAGCTTCCGCGGTCGAACGGCTTGAGGTCGGCGGCCCAGGAGACCGCGGGTCCCGGACCGACGAGCAGCGCTGCCGCGAAAACGAGAGAGAGCCGCCTTGCGCCGCGCCTAGTCACATTCCGCACCGTGCGCAAGGGGAATCAGTCTGTACCCCTCGGCCGCCGTGTTCCACGAGACAAAGGCCTCCCGGCCGCTTGCAATCAGCATCGGATAGTCCGAGGCCCCGGACGTGGACGCGGCCGTCTGCGGATCGGACCACGTTTTCCCGCGGTCCCGGGAAAAGGCGACGCGGACCACTCCTGCCTCCCCCTCGAGTTCCTTCCAGGCCACGACAACCAGGTCTCCCAGGCCGAGGACTTGAGGGCGCGAAGCCTGCGCCTCCGGCCGGCCGAACCGGACGGCCGGAGATATTGTCTCACCTCCGTCCGCTGTGCGGGCATAGAAGATTCCCGGCCGCCCTCCGGCCGCCGTGAACCAGGAGAAGTGACGGACGCCGTCCTTTCCGATCGAGAGCGCCGGGCCGTGGTGAGGGCAGGCGTCGATCTCCCAGTTGTCATGAGAAGCGCGGATGATTCGGGACCTCCCATCCAGACGCATCATGGCGTGATCCCGGACGTTCTTCCCGAAGATCTGCCTCCACAAGACCACCGGCGTTCCGTCTGGGTCCGTGGCGATGGCCACGCGACAGCATTCGCAGGCGTGATCCGCCAGCTTGAAGTTAGGCTCGAAGCTCGCGCCGCCGTCGTCGGAGATCGCCGCATAGAGCGACGTTCCTTTGTACTTTTCTCCCCTTTTCTCGGTCGCGGCGGAGTCGCGCTTGTCGAGCCACACGACGACGATCCGTCCCCGGTCGTCCACGCCGAGCGCATCGAACCGGTGGCTGATTACGTCCAGGTTGTCGTTCACCGTGATCGGAGGGGAGAAGTTCTTGCCCGCATCAACGGACCGGCTGAAGCGGATATTCCCCGACATCGGTTTGCTCAGGGCTTGAGTGTAGGAGATGTAGATATGCCCGTTGCGGGCGACAACGATCTTTGGGCGGTTCTCGCCGTCTCCCAGAATGTCCTCCGGATCGGTGTTGACCGGGACCGGAGAGCCGAACGATCTCCCCATGTCGTCCGAGACGCTCACATAGACGTGCCTTCCTTCCACCGATGCTCGCCAGAGGCGCCCCTTTCCGTCGAAGACGGCCGTCACGGCAAGCGGCGGTTTCGCCAGCGCCTCCTTCCAAGCCTTTTCCATGTTGCGGGCCGGCCGCGGCGGAT
>CAKKSE010000109.1:7013-38601 GCA_919903025.1 Nitrospiria bacterium
CCGATCGAGTAATCGTTGCAGTCGCCGCGGCCGCGCCACGCGGAAACGACAAGAGAGCGGCGGCAACGGCCAGGAGGACGGCGGGAAGAAACGCGCGCGTTCTTCCAGCCATCACCGGACGCACGCCCCGCCCGTTTCTAGAACCGCAACGACACTTCACCGAAGTACGACCTCCCCGGCGCTTTGGACGACTGGTAATAGTCCCGGTCCAGAAGATTGTCGATCGACAGAGACGCCGTGACCCACTCCTTCACCTTATACGCCAGCTTGGCGTTCATGACGAAGAACGGATCGTACGATCCGTAGACGCCGTTCACCGTATCCAGGTTCTCGTCGTTCGCGTACGTCTTGCCGACGTACTGTCCGGTCAAAGCGCCCGACCACGGCCCCTCGGCTCCCTGGAGGCCGACGCCGAACATGTTTTGGGGAGTCCGGGTCATCCTCTTCCCTTCCGTCGAGGGCTTGGCCGGGTTATCGGTGATCTTCGCGTTGTTGTACGTCGTGTTGGCGAAGACGCTCAGCCCCTTGTTGATCTTCTGGCGCACTTCGAGCTCGACTCCCTTGACCAGAGCCTTTCCGGCGTTGGCGATGCTCTGCGTCGTGGCCGTCTGCGTCCGGTAGATCAGGTCCTTGAGCCTGTTCTCGTAATACGTGGCCCTGACGAGCGTTCCCGTGGCGAACCTTTGCTCCACCCCCGCGTCCCAGGACGTGACGACCTCGGGCTTCAGGTCGGGATTGGGTTGATAGACGAGGTCGGCCGTCGGCATCCACCATCCGAACGTGTCGCGCAGGACCGGAGGATGGAACGCCTGTCCGAACGAGGTCCGGAGCGTCGTGGACTCCCGTGGGCGGTAGACGAGGGACGCCTTGGGGCTGACGTGAGACTGGCTCCTCGCGCTGTACTCGTTCCGGTAGGCGGGAGACTTCACCTGCTCGATATATCCCTCGGTCGTCCACCAGTCGTAACGGGCGCCGAGATAGGCCGTGAGCCGATCCGTGAGATAGATCTCGTCCTGGACGAAGACGCCGTACGAGGTATCTTCGCCGGCAGTCCGGTTCTCCGTCGTGCCCGTCTCGTCCGCGTTCCTCCAGTCGTTGATCCTGTACTGGAACGTCTCGATCTCTCTCTGTCCGGCCGTGACGCCGGCCACGACGAAGTGCTTTTCGGCGGCTGGGAGGCTCGCCTGGACGAGGCCGGAGAGTTCCGAATTGGGGCGGTGGAGCCTGCTCCCCTGTCCGCCCTTTTCATACGTTGCGCCGGAGAGGGGGATGATGTAGTCGTAGATCGGAATGTTGATATATCCGAGCTGGGCCTTGAGAGAACCCGCTTTCCCGATCTTCGTGTCGTAGCCTAGGGAGTACCTGTACATCACCTTCGGATTCGGTCCCTGGAGGAAGTTCGACTCGGACAGGGCGATCGTCTTGTCCCCCCCATCGGAGAACGTGACGCTTCCACTGCTGACTGCGGCCCCCGCCGCGTTCTTGAGATACGTATTGAACCGCTCCCATTCCTTATCGTAGGAGAAATAGGACGCCGTGAAGGAAAACCTCGAATCCGCGGACAGTTCCGTCACGAGCTTGGCCGAAGCCGTGTGCGAGTTCCACCCGCGCCGCCCGGTGTCGCCGACTTTGTAGGCGGTGTTGCCGAACGAATCGGTCGTTCGCTCCCACCCGCTCACGCGTGTCCCCGTCGATCCGGCGCCGGCCTTCAGGACGACCTCGTCGGAGATGTATCCGTCGCTTTCCTTGTAGCCGTACCCGAGGATAACGCCCGTCCTGCCCAGAATCCGGTCCTGGTAGAGAAGACCGAGGCTCTTCGTGTCGAACGAGCCGTACCCGAGCTTCGGCAGGAACTCCCTCTTCGCCGGCATCTTCGTGATGATGTTGATGACGCCGCCCATCGCGCTCCCGCCGTACAGGGATGAAAAGGGACCGGGGACGACCTCGATCCGCTCCACCGTCTCCGGAGGGACCGACTCCCACGTGACAGCGCCGATATACGGATCGTTGAGCGTCTGGCCGTCCACGAGGACGAGTGTCCTCGAATAGTCCGGGATCCCCCGCAGGAGGACGTTTGTGCCCATCACGCTGGGCTCGTGCCCCCCGCGGCGGGTCGCGTAGACGCCGGGGAGAAACGTCAGCGCCTCGTCAAGAGACTGGACGTTCATAGACTCGATGTCCTTGGACGTGACAACGCTGACGGTTGCGGGAGCGTCGGCCGTTTCCTTCTCGGTCTTCGTCGCCGTGACGACGACTTCTTCAAGCTGTTGGGCGTCCTTCGGCTTGGCGGCCGGTTTCTGCTGGGCGGCGGTTTCGCCGGGAAGGGCGAAACAAAGCAACACGCTGGCAATGAACGAGAGAAAGAGCTTCTTCACGATACCCTCCGAATGATGCGGCATGTTGGACCGGCCGCTGTTTCCGTCTGGTGATGACAAAGAAAAGGGGTTGTCCCCTCTAGAACAAGTACGTGACGCTTCCCACCGCCTTGTAGTCCTCTCCGAGCTGAGCCCCGTTGAGGTTGTGATAGACCGGATGCTGATAGGACAACTCAAAGACCCAGTGAGGCGCCGCCGTGACCTGGACCCCCGGAGCGAGATAGATCGTGTGTCCTCCGGAATTGGCAAGTTCCGCGCCGTTTCCCTTTTCCTTCCCCCTCAACTCGCCGTTCAGGCCGAGCGAAAGGAAGACCTGCGCGCTTGAAGGCGCGAACGCGGCAGGATGGACCCTCCATTTTCCCGTGATATCGTAGTTGAGGGTGTTTCCGAACTGATGTTTCGTGTCCCCGTATTCTCCCTCCGTTGGAATGACATCCAGCACGTTCGCCGAAACGGAGAACCTGCCGGCGGCGTGGCTCACTGAGACGCCGATGACGTAGTCCGTCGAACCTGTTCCAAGCTGAAGATGGGAATCCAGATAGTCGGCGCCGTCGTCAGTCTTGCCGTCAGTCTTGCCGGTCGCAAACTTGATTCCGGCAAGACCCGCGAGAGAGGTCGTGGTCTCGACAGTATGGGTCTTGAAGAATGTGTAACGACCCAGCACGGAAATGTCTCCCAATCCGGATTGCTTTCCCTTGTCCGCGTGCCACCCGTAGTTCCCATTCCCGTGCACGTGGAAGTGCCCGTCCATCGAGGTCTTCTTGTAGGGGAGCACCGCCAAGAGCGTGAGATCAGGGTTGACGCTGTAGAAGCCGGTGACCTCGGTTGTCCAGTATTCCTCTTTGGCGCTCACGCCTTTTGAGCTTCGGTTGTCGACCTCGTTTGTTCCATTGTAGATGCTGTTCAGGAGCGAATACCGTTCGCTCACCCGTATCCCCGCGCCTTTGACGGTCTCCAGCGGCGACATGCCTTGCGAGAGAATGCAGTAGTCGCACGCTTGGGCAGGCCGCGCGGCGAGAAGGATCGGAACAACAAACGACAGCAAGAGCAATCCTTTCCTCATTTCATTCCTCCTTCAGGTGAGTTTGGCCAACATCTTCCCGTATCCGCCGCGGGTGCCGACGAGGAGGTGGCTGCCTTTCGTCGGCGCCCGGGCGGGGGACTGCCGCAGGCTCCGCGCGGGTGGGCGGAGCTGTGGGCGGCAGAAATCTTCAAATAGCCGTCAGCGTTCAGCAGTCGGCTGTCAGCCAAGAAAACCCGAGTCTTCTTCTTGCTGAACGCTGATGGCTGAGCGCTGACCGCTGACTTCATGACGCCAGCCTGAACGTGACCGGCTGGCGGACCCAGACGGCGACGGCGACGCCGCCGCGCGTCGCGGGAACGAACCGCCACTTGCGGACGGCTTCGATGGCGGCCTTGTCGAGGTCCGCGCAGCCCGAGGGCGTCTCGACGACCAGTTCCCCGACATTCCCTTTCTCCGTGACGCGAAGGCGGAGGACGACGGTTCCCTCCAGCCCGTGGCGGCGGGCCATCATCGGGTAAGAGGGGAGAACGCGGTGGCTGATCTGGAGCGACCCGGCCGAGAGGACGGCTTGCGTCTCCGCGCGAGGCGCCGGGGCCGGTTCGGACGCGGCCAGCGGGGCGGGCGGTTCGACCTTCTCGGGCAAGACGTTCTCCGCTTCTTTCACCGGCTCGGGGAGCGGCGTCTTTGCCTTCTTTTCGGCGATGCGCGGTTTTGGGCGCGGCGCGGGAGGCGCGGCGATGGGCGCTTCCGGCTCGACCGGCATCAGCTCCACGGGAATCAGGACCGGCGGGGCGACATTTGTCGATATGTACCAGGAGCCGACGCCAAGCGCTGTCAGGTGGAGGAGGAGCGAGATGGTGAATGCGCCGGGAATCCGGGGGGATGGAACGAAGAGAGACGCGCTCATGACCCGGCCTCCTTCCTTTCCGTCGCGATGGCGAGACGGCCCGCGCCCACTTGGCGGACGAGATCCAGCACTTCGACGACCCGGCCGTGGGGGACGGACTTGTCGGCGTTCAGGACGACGACCGTGTCCGGGGCCTTCGCGAGGCAGCCGGCCAACTCTCCCTTGAGGGCGTCGAGCGCGATCGGCGTCTTGTCCAGAAAGAGGCCGCCGCTCTCGGTCAGAGTGACCGTAAGGCGGACCGGCTCTCGCTGGCCGGTTGCGGCCTTGGGGAGACTCACGGCGATCCCCTCCTGGGCCGTCATGGCGAGCGTCGCCATCATGAAAAAGACGAGCAGGAAGAAGATCGTGTCGATCATCGGAATGATCTCGATCCGGCCCTTCTTTCTAGGAGACCGTCGCAAGCGCATTTCTCTCCCTTTCACCCTTTCCGCCCGCGACCCGCGCGCCGGCCTCAGGGAGAACGGCCTCGAGGCGCGTGGCGACGATCTCAAGCGATTCCATCTCTCTCTCGACGCGGGCCTGAAAGTAGTTGTAAGGAACGAGGCTCACGACGGCGACGATCAGGCCAGTCGCGGTGGCGATCAGCGCCTCGGCGATCCCGCCCGTGACGGCGTGCGGCTGGCTGATTCCCGTCGCTGACATGATTCCGAACGACTGGATCATCCCGACGATCGTCCCGAAGAGACCGAGGAGCGGCGCCAGCGTGATGATCGTGTCCAGCGCGGGAAGGAAGCGCTTGGCCGCGGCGATCTCGGCCAGGATCGCGGCCTCCATCGCCTCCGAGGGACGCTCGGCGGACGAGAGACCGGCCGCGAGGACGCGGTCTGCCGGCGTGTTCCTCTCTTCCATGCGGCGGAGAGCGGAAGCGTATTCGCCCTCCGCGGCGTGGCGGAAGACGTCGTCCGATGGAGCGGACCTCCCGCGGCGGAGCCAGAACCACGACCGCTCCAGAATGACCGTGACGGCCACGAGCGAGCTCGCGATGAGCGGAATCATGGCGAATCCGCCCTTGTAGATGATTTCGATCATGCGCAATGTCCTCCGGTCCTCTTCCTCCGAAGAGGATTCCGATCTTGACGAAGACGTCGTTCGCCCTTAACGCCCGCTCATATTCCCCCTCTCCCCAGAGAGGAGAAGAGGGGCATTTTGTGAGCGCGAGACACAGAAGGATCAGCGGACGGCGGAGAATCCGGCCGGAACGAGCGGACGATTCCGCGCGTACGCGAACGAGCAACGGACGCGCGAAGAGAGCCCGACCGCGCGTACGCGGCGGCAAGCCGTCTCAGGCCGATCTATGAGAGGTGACTAGCTTCGAGGAGGCGGTGTGGGCGGACCGGTGTCGAGTGAAACAGGGGATGGAAGCCGGACAACGACGACGGGCGATGATGGTCCGGCAAGAGAGACGTGAACGGGATCGCACGCGATCGTCGGCTCGATGCCGGGAAGGGACGCAATCTCGTCGCCTGGCGCGCAGGCCGTGATCTGGCAGACACGAATCCCGGCCCTGGCGTCAACCGAGGCCGGTTCCGCCGCCATGTGGCAGAGCCTGGGATCTTCCTTGGCAACGGGCTTTGCCGCGGGTGAAGCCTTTGGCTTCGGCGGCGCCGGGGCTTCCTCGTGCTTGGCCGCGTGAAGCGGGCAGGAAGGGGCTTCCGGCTTCTTCTCCGGAATCTGCAAGTGGCATGTGTGCGTGCAGGCTTGGCCGGCCGCGTGACGGCACTTGCCCCCGTGGAGGTTGCAGGTTTGTCCTTGGGCGGAATCGCCGGCGAGAGAGAGGGCGAGCGCCCGGACTGGGAGCGACATCGTCGCAAAAGTTACGATGACGATCGCGGCAAAGAATCTTATCGGCCAACGGACTTCCAAGAGATCACCTTCTGGGGGGAGGCAACACCGTAACCATATATCCAACGCTCCCCGGAATGTCAAGCCAATCGTTGAAGGGCGTTATTTTACGAGAGTTTGACGAGCGAGAGGATGAAGAGGCCCGCGGTTCGCATGGGAAAAACGGATCTGTTTCGGCTCTCGACGGCCGTTGCAGAGCCAAATTTTCTTGAAATTTCGTTCCCGTCCGATGTGTTATATTGTGCAGATCGCCTGATCGGGCGCGGCGGGACTCTCGTTTTCCAATAGGAGGCGCTTTCGTGTTGATCCGACGAGATTTGTTGATGTTTTCAGGGCCGGCTCTCCGGCGCGGGATGGCGTTAGCTCCAAGTCTCATCGCCGCGGCTTTCCTGCTGACGAGCGCTCCGGTCTTGGCCGCGGAAAAGAACGAGCCGGCTCCGCGGTGGGCAAAAGGAGACCTCCCGCGCCATGAAACGCAACCAGTCCTTCCGTCTGGCCAATTCAGGGGGCAGGCGGCCGTGACCTACCGGATCGCAAAGCAGATGCCCGAGGTCATCGACCAGCTTTACTGCTACTGCCGCTGTAAGGAGAACCTGAAGCACAAATCGCTCCTCACATGTTTTGTCGACGAGCATGCCTCCCACTGCGAGGTCTGCATGACGGAGGCGCTGATGGCGTACGACATGACGCTCAAGGGGAAGACCCCGGCTGAGATCCATGGTGCGATCGACGAGCGCTACAAGGGCCGGCCCAAGGCGGCCGGCCATGCCTATCCCAAGGAGAAGAAATGAACGTTCTGAAACTGGTTCGAAACGGCGCGCGTCCTTTTGCCGTGCTGGTGTTTGCAGCTGTCGCCGTCATAGGCGCGACAGCCGCGTGGGGGATGCCGGGCAAGGGCGAGAAAGCTCCCGATTTTTCGCTCACGGACCTCTCCGGCAAGCAGGCTAACCTGAAAGACTACCGTTGCAAGGTTGTCATGATCAATTTCTGGGCGACCTGGTGCCCTCCCTGCCGGGACGAAATGCCGTCCATGGAGAGACTCTACAAGACGTACCGCGACAAGGGGTTCGTCCTTGTGGCCGTCTCGGCCGATCGGGGCGGAAAGATGCCCGTCCAGTCCTTCGTGGACGAATACAACCTGACGTTCCCCGTTCTCCTCGATCCTTCGCTCGACGCGGCGCGGAAGTTCGGCGTTCGCGGGATTCCAATGACATTCATCGTGAACGGGGACGGGGTCATCAAGGAGATCGTCCCCGGCGCCAAGGACTGGGACTCGGCCGCCAACCGGAAGACCGTCGAAGACCTCTTGAAGACCGGCACATGCGCCCAGAAGGGAGGGGTTGATGGAAAGCGCTCATAACGTCACCCTCTGGGTCTCCTTCTGGGCGGGGGTGGCGTCGTTCGTTTCGCCGTGCGTCCTGCCGCTCATCCCCTCGTACATCTCTTACATCACGGGGGTCTCGTTCGAAGAGCTCACCCGAAGCGTCGATGAGGAACGCCGGCGCATCCGGAACCTCACGATCACGAATTCGCTCTCGTTCATCCTGGGGTTCTCGGTCGTCTTCATCTTTCTCTTTGGCCTATCGTCGAGCCTCCTGGGACAGGCCCTCTTCGACTATCGCGACCAGATCCGGTACGCCGGCGGGGCGCTCATCATCTTCTTCGGCCTGTACGTCATGGGCGTCATCAAGCTCCGGTTCCTCATGCAGGAGCGGAAGCTCCACCTGCACGAGAAGCCGGCGGGTCTCATCGGCTCCTTCGTCGTCGGCGTCACGTTCGCCGCGGCGTGGACGCCCTGCGTGGGACCGATCCTGGGTTCGATCTTCCTTCTCTCGGCGGGATCGAGCACGTCTCTCAGCCAGGGGCTGTCGTACCTCGCGGCCTACTCCCTGGGTCTCGCGCTCCCGTTCTTTATCACGTCACTCGCCATCAATTCGTTCCTCACCTATTTCAAGAAGATCCACCACTACATGCGCGTCGTCTCCGTGACGTCGGGTGTTCTTCTCATCCTTGTCGGCGTCGGCCTTCTGACCGACACTCTTTCCCTCGTCTCCAACGCCCTCGTCCAGTGGACGGGGTTCGGGGGGATCTGACGAGATGACAGCCGTATCGTTTTTCGGAGTCCGTGCCCCTTCCCCCTTAAGGGGGGAAGGCCGGGATGGGGGTGATATCCGTCGTTTTCACCCCCACCTTGATCCTCCCCCTTCGAGGGGGAGGAGGCGGATCAGCGTGGCGGTGGCTTGCATTGTTGCCGGCATCCTGCTTTCAATGCCGGGTCTCTCCCAAGCGGCCAATTCCCACATGGCCGAGATGGACATCATGGAATACCCGGCGGGGAAGATCGAGCCGGCGCCCGATCTCGCCCTTGCGTCGCTGGATGGCCGGACCGTCAATCTCCGGGACCTCAAGGGGCGCGCTCTTCTTCTCGTCTTCTGGGCCTCCACCTGACCGTACTGCCGGAAGGAGTTTCCTTCCCTCGTCGCCCTCCAGAAGAAGTTCAAGCCTGAGGAGTTCACGATCGTCGCGATCAACATGAAGGAGCCGCGGCGGACGGCCGAGTCGTTCATGAAGAAGTACAACGGCCTCCTCACGCTCCTGGACGAGAAAGGAAAGGCGGCCGACGAGCTCGGCGTCCTCTTCACACCGACGCACTTCGTCGTGGACCCGGCCGGCCGCGTTGTCGCCGCCTCCTTCGGCGCCAAGAACTGGGCGGACCCGGCGGCCGAGAAGCTTTTCCGCTCGCTCATGACTCCACAGAAGAAATAGCTCCCGCCCGATCTCCCGATTGAGTTTTCGGCCGGCGTTGCGCTAATATCCCACAGTGGTCTTCTCCCGGGGGGCAACGGTGCTGGCGGAAAAGGTCGGGCTCTGGCCGTGGATTCTCCAGCGTGTGAGCGGTCTCTTTCTGGCCGTCGCGCTTCCAGTCCATCTCTGGGTCAACCCCCTCTCCGGGTATCCTCTCTCGTTCGAATCCGTCGCCGTGAGGCTCCGGTTCGCCGGATGGCTCGCCTTCGACCTCCTTCTCCTGGCGGCCTGTCTCTATCACGGGATCAACGGCCTCTGGTCGATCCTTCTCGATTACAATCCGCGCGCGTCGAGACGAAGGGCGGCCGCGATCGCCTTTCTCGTTCTCGGTTCCGTCCTCTTCGTTTATGGAGCCTTGGCGCTCCATCCTTTCCGGAGGAGTTGAGCGGTGCTGAGGCTGTCCGAGTTCCGGCTAAACAGGCACATGGGCCAGTGGGCGTTCGGCCTTCAAAGGGTGACGGGCCTTCTGCTCGTTCTCTACCTCGCGCCCCACATCCTCCTCAACGGCACAGCCATCCTCTATGGCCCCGAGGCGTACAACGATTTGGCAGGCCGTCTTTCAACCCCGTTCGCTCACGGCGTGGAGCTGGCAGCCATCGCGGCCGTCCTCCTGCACCTGGTCAACGGCGTCCGGATCGTCCTGATGGACCTCTTCGCCCTCTCCCGCCAGCAGAAGAGGATCACGGCCGTCTTCGGCGCGGCCACGGTCGCGGCGGTCGCGGCCGCTTTCGCGTACCTCATCCCGCGCTGGTGGGGCGGGCCGTGAGGGCGGCCTGATATGCACAGCCACGACGTCCTGATCGTCGGCGGGGGACTGGCGGGTCTCCGGGCGGCCGTCGAGCTCAACAAGGCGAACGTCAAGGTCGGCCTCATCTCGAAGGTCCATCCCCTCCGGTCCCATTCCGTGGCCGCGCAGGGCGGGATCAACGCTTCTCTCGGGAACCATCCGCGGGGCGACTACGACACGGCGATGCGGCACGCCTTCGACACGGTCAAGGGGAGCGACTTCCTCGCGGACCAGCCGGCTGTCGTCCGAATGGCCAAGGACGCCCCTCTCCGCGTCTACGAGATCGAGCACTGGGGATGCCCGTTCTCCCGGACGGACGAGGGAAAGATCGCCCAGCGGCCGTTCGGGGGCGCCGGTTTCCCGCGCACGTGCTACGCCTCCGACAAGACCGGCCTCGCCATGATGCACACGCTCTTCGAGCAGATGATCCGCTACCAGCAGGCGGCGGAGAGGCAGGAGTTGGTCGTCTATTCGGAGTGGCTGGTTATCGGCCTCGCCGTGGACGGGGACCTCTGCGCCGGGGCGGTCGCCATGAACATCAAGACGGGAGAGGTGGACGGTTTCAAGGCGGAAGCCGTTCTCTTCGCCACGGGCGGGGCGGGGCGGATCTACGGCAACTCCACGAACGCCATCATCAACAGCGGGATGGGGATGGCCGTGCCGTACCGCGCCGGCGTCTCGCTCAAGGACATGGAGTTCGTCCAGTTCCACCCGACGACCTTGCTCGGCAGCAACATCCTGATCTCCGAGGCCGCTCGCGGGGAGGGCGGCTTCCTCCTCAACAAGGATGGCCACAGGTTCCTCGCAGATTATCCCGACTCGAAGAAGGCGATGGAAGTTGCGCCGCGCGACATCGTGGCCCGGAACATGGCGCGGGAGATCCTGGCAGGCCGGGCCGTGGAGGGGACGCACTTCCGGCTCGATCTCCGGCATCTCGGGGAAGAGAAGATCCAGAAACAGCTCCCGGGAATCCGCGACCTCGCGATCCGGTTCGCGGGAATCGACCCGGCGGACGAGCCGGTTCCCGTCCAGCCGGGCCAGCACTACACGATGGGCGGGATCGACGTCGACCGCTCCGGCGCCACGCTCCTCAAGGGCCTCTACGCCGCCGGCGAAGCGGCCTGCGTCTCGGTCCACGGAGCGAACCGCCTGGGCGGGAACTCTCTCCTCGACACGATCGTCTTCGGCGCGATCGCGGGCGAGGCGATGGCGGAGTTCGTCGCGGGGCACGTCCGCCCCGCGAGCTCGGACAAGGCGCTGGCCGACTCCGCGGCCCGGGAGCGCGAGGCCGTGGAGCGGCTCATGACCGGCGGCGGAACCGAAGACCCGGTGGCGATCAAGGACGAGATGAAGAAGACGATGATGGAGAAGGTCGGGATCTTCCGGGACCGCGAGGGGCTCTCTTCGGCCCTTGAAACGATCCGCGGGCTCAAGGATCGATACAAGCGCGTCCGCGTCTCGTTCAAGGGGAAGGTCCTGAACCAGGAGCTGAGGAGCACGATCGAACTGGGCGGGTCGCTCGACGTGGCCGAAGCCGTCGTGGCCGGCGCGCTCGCCCGGGAGGAGTCGAGGGGGTCTCACTCGCGGACCGACTTCCGGTCGCGCGACGACGCGAGTTGGCTCAAGCACACGCTCGCGGCGCACACGCCCGACGGGCCGCGGTTGTCCTACAAGGACGTCGAACTGGGTTACTTCGAACCCGCGGAGAGGGTGTACTGACATGGGCGGCAACTCGGCGACGTTTCGGATCTTCCGCCACGACCCGTCGGTCGAGGGGGAAGAGCCGCGCTTTCAGGAATACGAGGTCCCCGTCCGGCAAGGGCTCACGGTCCTGGACGCCCTGTTCCACATCCAGGAGCGGCTCGACTCCTCGCTCGCGTTCCGGGCGTCGTGCCGGGCGGCGGCGTGCGGCTCGTGCGCCATGCACATCGCGGGGAGGTACGGCCTTGCGTGTCAGACGCAGGTCGGGCCGCTGGGAGACGGACCGATCGTTCTCCGGCCGCTCGCGCACCTTCCTATCATCCGCGACCTGGTCGTCGACATGGGGCCGTTCTGGGAGAAGTACAACAAGATCCGGCCCTTCCTTGTTCCGGGGGAGCCCGCGCCGGAGAAGGAGCGAACGCAGTCGCCCGACGACCGGGACAAGCTCGAGGGGCTGATCGACTGCATCCTCTGCGGGATCTGCTCGTCGGCCTGTGCCGTGGGGGGAACGGACGACGCCTATCTCGGACCGGCCGCGCTTCTGAACGCGAACCGCTTCGTCCAGGACACGCGTGACGGCGCGGCGGAGGAGCGCCTCCGGATCGTGGACGGGGAACACGGCGTCTGGCGGTGTCATACGATCTTCTCGTGTCAGGAGGCGTGCCCCAAGGGGCTCGATCCGACGGGGGCGATCATGACCCTCCGCCGGACGATCATCCGCCATCGGTGGAAGAAGCTGGTGCGATAACAACCCGCGGGCCGGGATGAGTCAGGGGGCGGAACATCCCGGAGTTGACTCACTGCCGCTCGCGTGTCTATCATGCTTATGCCATGAGACAATTCCTGCTCGTAGTGGAGAAACATCCAGACGGATTCGTGGCGTATCCTCTCGGCCTCAAGGGGGTTGTCGTCGGCCAGGGGGATACGTACGAGGAGGCGCTGGATGATGCAAGATCCGCAATCCGCTTCCACATCGAAACATTCGGCAAGGAAGTCCTGGAGGTTGATCCTCCAGTCCTGGAGGCATCCGTCACCCAAGCGGGAATTGAAGTCTAGTGCCCAAATTCCCAGCCGATGCTCCGAAGCGCCGAGTGGTCAAGGCTTTGGAGTCCCTGGGATTCCGGGTCGTTCGGGAAAAGGAGCACATCTCGATGTTCCGCGAGAACCCGGACGGGACCGGGACCCCTCTGACCATGCCGAACCACTCGTTCATCAAGGCTTCTACGTTGCGAACGATTTGCACCCAGTCAGGCATCTCCAGGGAAGATTTCATCAAGGCCTACGAACAAGCTTGATCCTTCTTTGCATTCAGAAAACCGCGCCTTGAAAAGAGCGGGGGAACCGGGCTCCTGTCCCCAGCCCTTGCCATGAAAAGGAGAAGTCCCGAATGAAGACCCGCAAGCTCTTCATCAACGGCACTTGGCGAACGGCGCGGGAGACGATCCCGGACGTCAACCCTTTCACGGGGCGGACGATCGCCCGCGTTTGCGTCGCCGACGACAGCCTGATGGACACAGCCATCGAGGCGGCCGAGAAGGCCTCTGCATCCACTCGCAAGCTCTCGGCCCACGAGCGGCGGGAGATCCTCAAGGGGATCGCGGCCGGGATCGGGAAGCGCAAGGAGGAGATCGCCCGGACGATAACCGCCGAGTCCGGGAAGCCGATCTCGTTCGCCCGCGCCGAGACGGACCGGTCAGTCCTGACCTTCACGCTGGCGGCCGAGGAAGCGGGCCGGCTGGGCGGAGAGGTGATTCCGCTCGACATCACGGGGGCGACGAAGGGATACATCGGGATCGTCCGGCAGGTCCCGCTGGGGGCGATCGCGGCCATCTCCCCTTTCAACTTTCCGATCAATCTGGTCGCTCACAAGGTGGCGCCGGCTATCGCCGCGGGGAACACGGTCGTTCTCAAGCCGCCGTCGCAGACGCCGATGACGGCGCTTCTCCTCGGCGAGATCGCGGAGAAAGCCAGCGTGCCGGCCGGAATGCTGAACGTTGTCCCCGCGCCCGTCCCCGTCGCCGACCGGCTCGTGACCGACTCCAGGATCAAGATGCTCACCTTCACGGGTTCGCCCGCCGTGGGCTGGGACATGAAGGCGCGAGCCGGCAAGAAGAAGGTCACGCTCGAGTTGGGCGGAAACGCCGGCGCGATCGTCCACGACGACGCGAATCTCGGCTGGGCTGTGCCCCGCCTGGCGCTCGGCGCCTTCGCCAACGCCGGGCAGGTTTGCATCTCGGTTCAGCGGATCTACGTTCAAGAGCGGATCTACGACGCATTCGTGAAGAAGTTCACGGCCCACGCGAAGAAGATCGCCGTCGGAGACCCGATGGACGAGAAGACGGTCGTCGGCCCTCTGATCGACAAGAAGGCCGCCGACCGCGTTGAGGAATGGATCGGGGAAGCGCGTTCGGCCGGGGCGAAGATCCTGGCGGGGGGCCGGCGCAAGGGGAACGTGATCGAGCCCACGGTCGTCTCGGACGCGGCCAGGGAACTCAAGGTTTCGTGTCTTGAAGTGTTTGGGCCGGTCGTGACGCTGACGGCGTACAGGACGTTCGAGGAGGCGGTCGCGGCAGTGGACGACTCGGTCTACGGGCTTCAGGCGGGAGTCTTCACGCGCGACATCGGCCGGATCGCTTACGCGTTCGACAACCTGGAGGTGGGCGGCGTAGTCATCAACGACTACCCCATGTTCCGCGTGGACAACATGCCATACGGCGGCGTGAAGGATTCAGGCTTTGGCCGGGAAGGGCTTCGATACGCGATCCAGGAGATGACCGAGCCGAGACTCCTCGTGATCAACCAGAACGTGTAGCGTCCTTTCTCCCCGTCCCGTGTTTTGCCCTGAATGCATCAACGTCCCAGGAGTACGTCTCCCAGGAGTACGTCCCAGGAGTATGCACTGTTAGCGCTAGTCCGCTGAGAATGGCGATAGCAACAAGCGCATCTCTGGGGATTCCCTCTGGGACAATAAAGCTAGCAAGAGACAGGGCCACTCCGATTCCGGTACATGCTTCCACTCTGTCAACCCACCACCATGGCGTTCTCATTAGATGTGGAGTGCGCGGTTTCCCTGATGGAGAACGGCTGGAGATCGGAGGCTGGAGGACGTCGCGTTCTCTCCTTGCTGGGGACGTGAAGAGACTTTGACGGGAAAAAGCTACCAACATTCCCGACGAGTTTCAAGGCCGGCGGGAGGTTGCCGCGGTGGTTGCTCTCACGCCGCCAGACGGTGGACCTTCAGTTTCTTTTTTTCTTGTCGCGCCCGCCACAAGTCGTAATAGGCCTGCATCCCGAGCCAGCTCTCCGCCGTCGTGCCGGTGGCTAGGCTGATCCGGAGGGCCATCTCCGGACTGATTCCCGCGCGGCCGTTAACCAGGAGAGACACGGTCTTTCGAGCAATCCCCAGGCGCCTGGCAGTCTCGGACACGGTAAGTTTCAGCGGCTCCATGTGCAGACGCCGGAAGACCTCTCCCGGGTGGGGTGGGTCGTGCATTTCCATGGGCTTTCTAGTGGTAGTCAAGATAGTCGATCTCCAACGCGTCCCCGTCCTGGAACCGAAAGACAAGCCGCCAGTTGCCGCTCACGTTCACGGCATGCAATCCGGCGAGTTCACCCTTGAGCGGATGCAAGTTGGCGCCGGGAAAATCCAAGTCCGGAAGCTTCCGTGCGAAATGGAGCCGGAAGAGAATGTCCTTGAGCCGAGCGGCCTGTTCCGGCCTGATGCCTCTCTTGCTCCCGGTTCTGAAGAACTCTTCCAGTCCCTTGTGACGGAAGCTGCGAATCACGGACAGAGTGTAACTAGACGGGTAACAGATGTCAATATCCGTGCATCCACGCATCTTCCATTTGTCGGGACAGAACCCTTGGACTATCTCGGACGGGTTCGCTTCGGCGGGAGGAGCTTGAGGTCGAGGGAGATGTCGAGGGCGGGGGCGGAGTGCGTGAGGGCGCCGACGGAGATGTCGTTCACGCCCGTCCGGGCGATCGTCCGGACATTCCTCAGAGTGACGCCTCCGGACGCCTCCGTTCGAGCGCGTCCGCCGACCAGCTTGACGGCGGACCGAAGCTGTTGCGGAGTCATGTTGTCGAGGAGGATCGTATCGGCGCCCGCGAGCATGGCTTCGCGCACTTCCAGGGGGGTCCGCGCTTCGATCTCGATCGGAACGCTGGCCCGGGTCGCCTTCCTCGCGGCGGCGACGGCCGCGAGGATTCCTCCAGCGGCGGCGATGTGGTTGTCCTTGATGAGGATCGCGTCGTAGAGACCCATCCGGTGGTTCGCGCCGCCCCCCATCCGGACGGCGTACTTCTCGAGAAGCCGGAGGCCAGGCGTCGTTTTCCGGGTGTCGAGGATCCGGGCGCGGGTGCCGCGAACGGCCCGGACGAATGAATGAGTGAACGTGGCGATTCCGGAGAGGTGCTGAAGAAAGTTCAGGGCGACCCTTTCGCCCGCCAGGACCGTTCGAGCGGAGCCGGAAATCTCGAGGAGCCGATCGCCCGGGCGGACGGCCGAGCCGTCCTTCTTTCGGACGCGGACGCGGCAGGCGGGGTCCAGGATGCGGAAGACCCTTGCGGCCAAGGGGAGGCCGGCGGCGATCCCCCAGCTCCGGGCGACGATCAGGCCGAGGGCGCGTCGCGTCGGCGGGATCGTGACGCGCGTCGTCAGATCCCCTTTTCCGATGTCCTCGGCAAGGGCATGGCGTATTGCACGGTCGACGTCCGACAGCGGACGCGGCCGGGTCACGACGGCTCCCGCCCGATTTCCGACAGGCGCGCGATCGACTCCCCGATCTTTTGCCTCTTTTCCGCGAGTTCCGCCAGCCGCGCGCGGCCGTTCTCCACGACTTCGGGCGGCGCCTTCGAGACGAAGTCGGGATTCTCGAACTTCTTCGCGAGACCGAACACTTCCTTGTCCACCTTCTCGGCCTCTTTCCCGAGGCGGGCGATCTCGTCCTCGATCCGGACGACGCCCTCGAGGGGAAGGTAAACCTCCATCTCCGGGAGGATCTGGACGGCCGATTTGGACGGACGGGGGAGGCCGACGCCGATCTCCGGCCGGCAGCGTGCCAGCCGCGCGATCTCGCCTCCGTGTTCCCCGAGGAGCGCGGCGACATTCTCGTCTCGGGCGGAGAAGACGGCTGTCACTTCTAACGACGGCGGGACGCTCATTTCGCTCCGGAGCGTCCGGAGCGCGCCGATCGCGCCCATCACCTTCGACATCTCGGCCTCCGCCTGCAGGTCGATGAGGGAGCCGTCGGGAGCGGGAAACGGGGCCAGCATGATCGTCTCGCCGCGCGGGGACTGCGTCCGGCAAAGCGGCGGAAGCGCCTGCCGGATCTCCTCCGTGATGAACGGCATGAAGGGGTGGAGGAGGCGCAGCGTTGTCTCCAGGACCATCACGAGGACGGTCTGCGTCTGCCGTTTTGCTGAGGCGTCTTCGCCGAAGAGGGAGATCTTGGCCAGCTCGATATACCAGTCACAGTACTCGTGCCAGATGAAGTGGTAGAGGGCGGCTGAGGCCTCGTTGAAGCGGACCTCCGTGAGTGCCTGGTTCACTTCGGCCGCGACGGCGTTCAGGCGGCTCACAATCCAGCGGTCGGCGAGCGTGCCGGCCCGGAGCGTCTCGCGCGTGAGGTTCCTTGTCGAGAGATCGGGCGGGACGTTCATGAGGACGAACCGCGAGGCGTTCCAGATCTTGTTGGCGAAGTTCCGGTACCCTTCGATCCGTTCCTCCGAGAGCTTAATGTCCCGTCCCTGAGCCGCCATGGCGGCCAGCGTGAAACGGAAGGCGTCGGCCCCGTACTTGTCCACGATGTCGAGGGGGTCGATGACGTTTCCCTTCGACTTGCTCATCTTGCGGCCCTCGGCGTCCCGGACGAGGGCGTGGATGTAAACGTCGCGGAAGGGGACGTCGCCCATGAACTTGAGCCCCATCATGATCATCCGCGCGACCCAGAAGAAGAGGATGTCGAAACCCGTGACGAGGGTGGATGTGGGGTAGAAGGTTTCAAGGGCCGGCGTTTTGTCCGGCCATCCGAGCGTTGAGAAGGGCCACAGGGCGGACGAGAACCAGGTGTCCAGAACGTCCGGGTCCTGGAGGAGGTTCCTTCCCCCACAAGACGGACAGGCCGGATTGTCCTCGCGGCTCACGACAGCGGGCACGTCGCGGTCCACGATGAGAGTACCCATATCGCCAACGATCTTTTCATGAGACAGCCCGTTGGTCCGAAGTTGGGTGTAGGTCGTTGAGGTTTTTCCCGTCCCCCCGTCCCCCCATCGCCCCATCAACCTGATTCTCTCTCCGTGGCAGTCGCCGCAATACCAGGCGGGGATCCGGTGCCCCCACCAGATCTGGCGCGAGATGCACCAGTCGCGGATGTTCCGCATCCATTCGAAGTAGGTCTTCTCCCAGTTCCGGGGGACGATTCTGATCCTCCCGCTCTCGACGGCTTCGATGGCCGGTCCCGCGAGGGGGGCAACCTTGACGAACCACTGGTCCTTGACGAGCGGTTCGACGACCGTCTTGCACCGGTAGCAGTGGCCGACGGCGTGAAGATGGTCCTGCGCGGCGGCCAGGAGCCCCTCGGCCGAGAGCGCCGCGGCGACCTTCTCCCGGCATTCCACCCGGTCCAGCCCAGCAAAAGCCTCTCCAGCCTCGGCCGTCATCCGGCCGTCATCGCCGATAACCGTGATTTCCGGGAGATTGTGTCGGCGGCCGATCTCGAAGTCGGCGGGATCGTGGGCGGGCGTTACCTTGACGGCCCCCGTCCCGAACTCCGGACTCACGGCCGGGTCCGCGATGACGGTGATCTTCCGCCCCGTGAGCGGAAGCGCGAGAACCAGGCCTACCTTTCCCTTATACCGATCGTCATCGGGATGGACGGCCACGGCCGTGTCTCCCAGCATCGTCTCGGGCCGCGTCGTGGCGACCTCCACGCCGGGGCCGCCGTCGGCGGCGGGGTAGCGGACGAAGTAGAGCTTCCCCTTGCGTTCCTCGTGCTCGACCTCCAGGTCGGAGAGGGCCGTGTGACAGCGCGGGCACCAGTTGACGATGTACGACCCCCGGTAGACGAGGCCCTCCTCGAACAGCCGGACGAAGACTTCCCTGACGGCGCGCGAGAGCCCCTCGTCCATCGTGAACCGCTCGCGCGGCCAGTCGCACGAGGCGCCCAGACGCTTGAGCTGGCGGATGATCTGTCCGCCGGAGGCTTCCTTCCACTTCCAGACGCGCTTGATGAAGTCGGCGCGGCCGAGGCGGTGACGGTCCGTCCCCTCTCCGGCAAGCTGTTTCTCGACGACGTTCTGCGTGGCGATCCCGGCGTGGTCCGTTCCGGGGAGCCAGAGGGCGTTGAAGCCGGCCATCCGCTTCCACCGGACGAGGACGTCCTGGAGCGTCGCGTTCAGCGCGTGCCCCATGTGGAGAGAGCCGGTCACGTTGGGCGGAGGGATGACGATCGAGAACGCGGGCCGGTCGGACGCGTCGCGCGCGGCGAAGAACCCTTCCGCGCTCCATGTTTCGTACCAGCGGTCCTCCGCGGCCTGCGGGGAATAGGCCTTGGGGATCTGGGACAAGGTGTCAGGCGCTTGAGGCTGTGTCATGGACTCGGTATTCCTTCGAATGGCCAAGGATTGCGGCGAGGCTGACCGCCGACCGACGAAAGGCCCCGCCGAAGCGCCGCCAATACTACAGGCTAGATGAAGTACTCCGCAAGGTTGATGTTGTACTTGTGGACGTCCAGCACCTTGACGACCGACCGCTTGTGGCGCCCGGTCCGGGCGTCGATCTCCGTGAGGTCCGCCGTGCGGGCTTCGATCTGGTTTCCCGAAGGGTCAGTGATGACCAGGACCCGGGGCCGGTTGGCGTTGGCGGGGGTTGGGTTCGTGTCGAAGACGAGCGCCAGCTCCTTCGTGTCGAGGAGGAGGAGCGTCCCGATCGGATAGATCCCGACCATGTTCACGAACACCTTGAGGAGCGCGGGCTCGAAGTGGGTCCCCGAGCGCTCGGCCATGACGGAGAGCGCCTTGTCAGGGGAGAACGGAACCCGCTGGTAGACGCGGGAGGAGGTCATGGCGTCGTATTGATCGGCCAGCGCGACGATCCGGCTGAAGAAGTGCATGTCCCATTCGGCCCGGGAGCGAAGGGCGGGGTACCCCTTGCTGTCGTGCCGCAGGTGGTGCTCGAACGAGACGACCATCGAGACCATGGTCAGGTCGTTGAGCCCGCGAATCCGGGAGAGGATCTTCACGCCCAGGCTCGGGTGCTCCTTGACCTGCCGCCAGTCCTCCTCGGTGAATTCCGTGGGCTTGTCGATGATCTCGTGGGGAATCTCGACCTTCCCGATGTCGTGGAAAACTGAAGAGACGCCGAGGTTCGTCAGGTGCGACTTCGGGAGTCCGAGGCGCTTCCCCAGCGTGAGGGCGAAGATGCTCACGTTGATGCAGTGGTTGTACAGGTACTCGTCGTAGTCCTTGAGCGTCGTCAAGCCCAGGAGGGAGAACTCCTCCCTCAGCATCACGTCGATGATCGACTGGACGGAGCGCTTGACCCGGCGGAGCTCGACGGCCTGGCCTTCCTTGAGGGCGTGGACGATTCCTTTGAGACTGCTGATGGCCCGGAAGTAGGTCCGCTTGGCCCTCTTGCGCTCATCCATGATCGTGTCGAGGGGCTGTTCCGGCGGCTCGTCATACGCCTCCACGGTGATGGAAAAACAGTTCCCCGCGACGAGCCGCTTCTGCATCTCGTACGGAGGATCGGGGTGGGTCGTCTCGATTCCGACGAAGACCGCGCCGAACGTCCGGGCCGTCACGGCGTCGACCGGTCCCTTGAAGGAGATGGCCCCGATCCGGCGGCGCTTCATCTCGTCCAATAGATAGTTGTAGGATGTGGCGGTCTCGATGTCGTAGCGGACGCGGACCTCGTCGATGTAGAGAAAATCGCGCGAGAGGCGGAGCGCCACTTCCGCGGCCGTCCGGTGGAAGACGGCGAGCGTCTCGACCAGGCGTTCCGACGGACGCACGAGGGCGACGTTGTTCCGCTCGTGGATTCCGCAGAGCTTGAGGAGGATCTGAAGGCGGATGACGAGATCCTTCCCCAGCGCGAGGACGTGCTCGTTGTAGACCTGGGGCGAGGCTATCTGAAATGAAGGAATCTGGGCCATGGATCGCTATTCCGTCCGGCTGTCGAGGGCTTCCCGCGCGGCCGACCGGACGGACGGGCTCTTGCTTTCCGCCAGACGCCCGAGTATCTCGCGGGACTTCGGCGTGTCGACGAGTCCGAGCGCGGCGGTCGCGGCGGTCTGGATCTCCTCGATCCGGTTCCGGTCGAACCAGCCTCCGCGGGTCGCCAGCTCCTCGAGGAGGGCGACGGCGTCCGAACCCGCGGCCTCGGCGTACGCCTCGAGGTGCGCGCGCGTCGCCTCGTTCGGGAGGTCCTTGAATCCCTTGCCACGGATCCGTTCCATGATCCGCTGGACGGCCTCGGGCGTGCGCGTCGTCCCGAGGTACCGGATGGCCGCCAGACGGACCTGCGAATCCGCGTCGTCCAGGTACAGGCCGAGCGCCTCGGCGGCCGGCGGGCCCAGGAGTCCCAGCGACCGGACGGCTTCCATGCGGACGCGGGGCTCCGGATTGGACGCGAACCGCTTGAGGACGCCGGCCGCCCGGGCGTCGTCGAGGCGGCCGAGGATGTAAATGATGTTCCGGACGATGTACCAGCGGGAGTCGGAGAGCCCCCGGACGAGCGCTTCCAGGTGCTTCTTGCCCAGGACGATCAGGGCGTTCACGATGATCCGCCTGTTCTTCATCTCCTTGAGGCCGAGCAGGTCGCAGAGCGGGAGGATGGCCGTCTCGTCCAGTGAGACAAGATAGGCTTCCAGCCCTTCCGGCGAGTACGGGATGCCTTGATCCAGGTACCGGCCCACCTCCGCAAGCCGGGCCTCGTTTCCGAGAGCCGCTCTGGTCTGGCGAAGGAGGTTCCGCCCCTTCTCGTCGAACATCTCCTTGTTCCCGAGCATCCGGTGGAGCTGTCCGATCAGGTCCGCGGCGAGCCGGAACTCCCCTCGCATGAGGGCCAGCTTCCCGAGACGTTCGAGCGTCCGGACGGATTCCTCGAACCCGGCGGGGTTGGCGCCGGCGTCCTGGAACAGGAGCTCGATGCAGATGTCGACGGTTCGGTGCAGGAGCAGGGCGTTTCTCTTGTCCTGGATCTGGATCTTGAGCCGGCGGATATCGTCATCGTCCAGCGGGAGCGGCGACATCAGCTCCTTGGGAAACGAGGTGAGGTCCTCGTAACCGGGCGTGGCCGCGAGGGAGCGGACCTCCTCGGCCCCCGCCTGAGGACCGGCGGGGGCGGCGACCGCATCCCGGTGCGCTTCGGTGAGGTTTCCGTAGGCGGCCCCCGGTCTCGCTCCGCGCGGCAGGAGGCTCGGATCGCTCTCGTCGCCTTCCCCCTCCTCGACCACGAGGTAGCGGACATGCTCAAGGTCCTTTTCCCACATGAGAGTGACGATGTCGTCGTCCAGCTCGGCCGAACGCCCGCCGAGCTGGATGATTTCGAGGAATTCGGCCGTCTCCTCGTCGGTGATTCCGCGGAGGAACGTGAGGTTTCGGACGCCGTCCTTATAGAAAAGGGAGGCGAGGTTGTCCTCCACGTCGGGCGATTGGTAGATCGTTTTTCCTCCGCAGAGGATTTGCGTCCGCTGGATCTCGATCGTGACCGCCTCCTGGCTCTCGAAGGCGTTTTCGAACGCCTTCGAGAGGCCGGCGATCGCCTGCTGGTAGATCGGATTGTTGGGGAGGTACAGGCGCAGGTTCTTCCGCGCCTTGACGATCGCCGCGACGAGAGACCGGGCCGTCTCGATCTCCCGCGCCAGGTCGGCGTCGGCGACCGCCCCCAGAGGATGGCTCGGCCCGGCTTCGGATGTCTTCAGAGGATCGGTCATGTCTTCCTGGTCCCGCGCCGGGGTTTGGCGGCCATGTCCGAAGCGACGATGACCCGGTTCTTTCCCTTGGCCTTTGCCTGGTACATCGCCTGGTCCGCGAGCTTGAGGAGGTCGTCGCCCCGGCGGGGCTGGTTCTCCGGATACGCGGCGAGCCCCAGGCTGACGGTGATGGGCTGGCCCAGGCCGCGGAAGCGCCGGCGAGCGACCGCCTCGCGGATCCGCTCCGCTTCCTGAAACGCGCCGGAGAGTGGGGTCTGGGGGAGCAGGATCACGAATTCCTCCCCCCCGTACCGCGTGACGATGTCGCTCCGCCGGACGGCCCGCCTGATCGTGGCCGCCACTTCCTTGAGGACTTCGTCGCCGCGCCGGTGGCCGAAGGTATCGTTGACCCGCTTGAAGTCGTCGAGATCGACCATCATCAGGGAGAGAGGAGATTGGTAGCGGGCGGCCCGCGCGAACTCCTCGTCCAGCCGCGTGTAAAGGTAGCGGTGATTGTAGACGCCCGTCAACCCGTCCGTGATGGCGAGTCTTTCCAGGGTATGCGTCTTCCGCTCGAGGGTCCGATAGACGCCCGTGTGGGACAGAGACTGGGAAGCGATATTGGCGGCCATCCGGCAGAACCGGAGCTCATCGGCGTCGAACCGCCCCCGGGACTTGGCCGTTCGAAGGAACAGAACGCCCAAGAGGTTCCGGCGCATGAAGATGGGAATGAGGAGCATCGACGAGAGGCCCAGATGGCGGATGAGGGGGCGGACAGGCTTGAAGAGGGGGTTCCGGTCGATGTCCGGGACGTACAGGACTTCCCGCGTCTTCATCACCCGGCGGAGCTCCGGGTATTTCCGGAGGTCGATCTTCAGGTTCCGGACCTCTGGATCCTCGGAAGAGGCGACGACGGTGGCCTCTCTCGTCCGCGGGGAAACCTCGACGATCGAACAGCGGCGGGCCCTGGTGACCAGGGCGATCTTCCGGGTGATGGAATGAAGGATGGCGTGAGGATCGAACGTGGCGACGGCGGCGTCCGACATCTCGAGGAGCGCCCGGAGGTAGGCGTTTTCGGCCTTGAGCGTCCGGAAGAGCGCGCCGGTCGAAAGCTTGGCGGATTCCTGATCGTTCGTCCTAGAAAACATAGTTTTACCCCCGGGCCGATTTTACCAGCCCCGCACCTGCAATCCAACGGTTTTTGGATCGATTTAAACCTGTGGACAGATCGCCGTGCCAGTTCCTATAGTCTGGGATATGGATTACGGGGCATGGATTATCCGGCCGCATGATGGACATTCATCCCCAATCCATAATGCAGGGACTTGCCAATGATCCTCTCGACTGTTCATTGGTTGTTCCGTGAACTTCCCGGACTCAAGCGCTCGTTTCTCCTGGGAGCGGCGGCCTCGCTCGCGGGTTCGGCGTTCGCCGTGGCCGCACCTCTTGCGCTCAGGGCGGCGGTCGACCGGATGACCGAAGGAGGGCTGGACGGCGCCGCGATGCTGAGGGCGCTGATCCTGCTCGCCGCCGTGATCGCCCTTCTTGCCCTGGGTGAAGGGATATTCCGGTTCTCGGCGCGGTGGCTTCTTGTCTCCCAGGCCCGGGTCCAGGAGCACGCCGTGCGGGAACGGATGGTTCGCCGCCTTCTGGGTCTGCCCCTCCCGTTCTTCCACCGGTCGCCAAGCGGCGACCTGATGGCCCGCCTGACGAACGATCCATCCTCTCTTCAACACCTGATCGGCGTCGGGATGCTGGGCCTCTCCAACACGGCCCTCGTGTTCGTCTTGAGCGTGACGATGATGGTTGTTCTTTCGCCCCCGCTGGCGCTCATTGTCCTCATTCCTTTTCCCCTCATCGCGGTCATGATCAACCGCGTGGGGAAGAGCGTGTACGCCCGCTTCCGGGCCGTCCAGGACCAGTACGGGGTCCTCACGGACAGAGTTCAGGAGAACCTGTCGGGGATCCGCGTCGTGAAAGCGATGGCCCGGGAAAGGGCCGAGGAGGAGGAATTCGCCGCGCTGTCCGGCGAGTACATGCGCCGCTCTCTCTCGCTCACGCGCGCTCAGGCAACCGTGATCCCGGGAATCGGTCTGCTCGCCGGCCTGGGGCTCGGCCTGATCCTGTACGTGGGCGGGAGAATGGTCATCTCCGGGTCCCTCACGCTCGGGACGTTCGTGGCCTTCAACGCCTACTTGGCCATGCTCGTCTGGCCGGCCGTTTCTCTGGGCTGGGTCCTGAACCTCGTTCAGCGGGCCGCGGTCTCCCTCGAGCGGATCAAGGAGGTTGAAGCGGAGGCCGCCGAGGAGACAAATGGAGGGGGAGAGCCGTTCCGGTTCGACGACATCGACGTTTCCCATCTGACCTTCACCTATCCCGGCGGCGCGGCGCCCGCGCTCTCCGACGTCTCGCTCACGGTTCCGGCCGGGAAGACCATCGGGTTTGTCGGTCCCACGGGATCGGGCAAGACGACGCTCGTCCGGCTGATCCTCCGCCTGTACGAGGTCCCGCCCGGATCTATCCGCGTGGGGGAGACGGATCTCGGCCGCATCTCGCGTTCCTCCCTCCGCGCGTCAGCGGCCGTCGTCTCGCAGGAGCCGTTTCTCTATTCCGACACGCTGGCGGCCAACATCTCCTTCGGCCGGGAAGACGCAGGGGCCGAGGAGATCGAAGAAGCGGCCTTCCTGGCGGGGCTCAAGCCGGATCTCGAAACGTTTCCGAGCGGTATCGAGACCGTCGTGGGAGAGCGGGGGGTCGCTCTGTCCGGCGGCCAGCGGCAGAGGGTCGCGCTCGCCCGCGCTCTCGTTCGCCGGCCCCGCCTCCTCATCCTGGACGATCCCTTCTCCGCGCTTGACGCCGAGACGGAGGAAGCGATTCTGGCCCGTCTTCGAGAGGAAATCGGGCGTCTCAAGGCGGGGGGGAACGGGGAAGAGAAGGGAGTGTCGGTCATCCTGATCGCCCACCGCGTCTCGGCCGTCCGCGCCTGCGATTGGATCTGCGTCTTCGACGGCGGAAGGATCGTGGCGCGGGGAACGCATGAAGAGCTTCTCGCGCGGGGCGGGTTCTACCGCGAGATGGCCCGGCGCCAGCAGATCGAAGAAAGCATGGGGATCAGGGATTAAGGGGTAGGGATTAAGGGGCGGAAGGGCGATGGGATACGGAATCTACGAATCGGATGCGGTGGAGGGTCGTAAAGTCGACATCCGCCTGGCCGGCCGCCTGTTGTCCCTTCTGCGGCCGCACGCGGGATTTCTCCTCCTCGTCTTCCTGGTTCTCCTGCTGGAGTCCGGGACGAAGCTCGTCCAGCCTTACCTCGTCAAGGTCGCCGTGGACAGGCACATCTCGGCGGGCGACCCCGAGGGGCTCCTGGGCATCGTCCTTGTTTTTTTTCTGGTTCTGGTCTTCGGTTTCCTCCTTTCCTACGTTCAGGCGAACATGATCCAACAGCTCGGCCAGCGGATCCTGCACGACCTGCGCGTCCGCCTTTTCGCCCACATCCAGAAGCTCCCCGTGTCCTACTTCGACCGGACCCCCGTCGGGCGGACCCTGGCGCGGGTGACCTCGGACGTCCAGGTGATCCACGAGCTGTTGACCGCCGGCGCGGTGGCCGTCGTCGGAGACGTCGTTCTTCTCGTCGGGATCGTCGTCGTAATGCTCGCCATCGACTGGCGGCTCGCCCTTCTCGCCTACGCCGTGGCGCCCTTCCTGGTCGTGGCCACCGTTCTCTACAAGAGGAAGGCGAGAGCGGGGTTCCGCAAGGAGCGGGAGACCAACGCCGAGCTGACGGCCGTTCTCGCCGAGACGCTGGCCGGCGTGGAGACGACGAAGGTCCTCGCGCGGGAGGCGAATGTCTTCGGCCGGGTCCGGGACGCGAACCAGCGCCACTTGAAGGCGACGCTCGCCACGGTTCTCGCCATTTCTCTCTTCTACCCGACCGTCGAGTTCCTGGGGGCCCTGGCCGCGGCTCTCCTCGTCGGCGCGGGCGGCGTGTGGGTCGCCGCCGGGACGGTGACGCTGGGGTCGCTCGTAGCGTTCATCCAGTACGTCGAGAAGTTCTTCGCTCCCGTGAAGGACCTGTCGGAGAAGTACGCGATCATCCAGTCGGCGATGGCCGCGGGGGAGCGCGTCTTCGGCCTGCTCGACACGCCCCAGGAAGCGGAGCCCCCGCGCCCGCTGGTCCCGGAGCCGTTTCGGGGAGGAGTGGTCTTCGACTCGGTCTCGTTCTCCTACGACCGGGGGGAGCCGGTCCTGGCCGATCTCTCGTTCCCAGTCGCGCCGGGGGAGCGGGTCGCGGTGGTCGGAGCGACGGGGGGCGGCAAGTCCACGGTGGCGAAACTCCTCCTCAGGTTTCACGATCCGACGGCCGGCCGGATCATCCTGGACGGCGTCGATCTCCGGGAGATTCCGCCCAGGTGGATCAGGGAGCGCGTCGGCTTCGTTCCGCAGGACTTCTTCCTCTTCCGGGGGACGATTGCGGACAACGTTCGGATGGCCCACGGCGAGATTACGGACGAAAGGGTCCGGGAGGTCTGCCGGATCGTCCGGGCGGACGATTTTATCCGCGCCCTCCCGGGCGGGTACGAAGCGCCGGTCGCCGAGCGGGGAGCGACCTTCTCGACCGGGCAGAAACAGCTCCTCGCGTTCGCCCGGGCGCTGGCCGCCGATCCAAGACTCCTGATTCTCGACGAGGCGACGGCCTCCGTCGATTCGGAGACCGAAGCCCTCATCCACGAAGCGATGGAGGCCCTCCTCGCGGGGCGGACGTCGATCACCATCGCCCACCGGCTCTCGACCATTCTCAAGTCGGACCGGATCCTCGTCATCCACCGCGGCCGTCTCGTCGAGAGCGGGACGCACGCCGAGCTCCTGGCCCGGGGCGGCGTCTACGCCCGCCTCTACGACCTTCAGTTTCGGGGAACCGGAAACGGCGCGCCGGCCCCGAGCGATCAAGCACCCGCAAGCGCGCGTGAATAGAGGCTGTTCCGGAAGGCGCCGCCATGGCTCGCTGGCAACGCTCAAGGGTCCACTTGACGCTTCGGCCCAGAAGTGGCTACAGTAGCTCCTCGAGGGGGCACGAATATGAGCACTGTCGGCATCAAGGAGCTCAAGAACAGGCTGACTCACTACCTTCGGCAGACCAAGGGAGGGGGGGAGATCGTCGTGACCGAACGCGGGCAGGCGATCGCCGTGATCCAGCCGATTCGTTCCGCGAGCCGGCTCGCGAGCCGTGAGGCGAGGCTGGGACGGCTCGCGTCCCGGGGACTCGCGGTTCTTCCGACGGAAAAACCGCTCCGGAAAGTCCGGATGGTTAAAGTCAGCGGACCGCCCGTATCGAGGACCATCCTGGAAGAGCGGCGGTGATCTACCTCGACACGAGCGCTCTGATCAAGCGTTTCGTCGCCGAGAGCGGTTCGGAGATCGTTCATTCGCTTGTCGCGCGCGAAAACCCCGTGGCAACCTCGAAGATCGCTTATGTGGAAGCCCACGCGGCGCTCGCCCGAAGACGCCGCGAACGCAGCCTTTCAGATCGTCAGTTCGCCCTTGCCGTCAGCCAGTTCGAACGCGATTGGCGCTCCTACGTCCGGATGGACCTCTCCGACGACGTTCTCGGGCTGGCGCGCGACCTCGTTCAACGGCACCCTCTTCGGGGTTACGACGCCGTGCATCTGGCCTCGGCCTTGAGGCTGAAGCGGGAGATCGAGGAAGATGTGACGTTTGTCGCGGCGGACGACCGCCTGCTCCGCGCGGCCAGGGCCGAGCGTCTCGATATTCTCAATGCGGAACCAGCGGGATCCCCGTAGCGGACATTCTTTCTTCTCATCCGAGCGGCTCGCTCAGGGCGTTTGGAGTCCGCCTTCGATCTCGGCGAGGAGCCTTCGGTCTTCTTCCGTCAGCCGCGCGCGGGCGAGGAGATCGGGGCGGACGGAGAGCGTTTTCCTGAGCGCCTCGCGGCGGCGCCACTTGCGGATCTCTTCGTGGTTCCCCGAAAGAAGAATGTCGGGGACCTTCATTCCTTCGAATTCGGGCGGGCGGGTGTAGTGAGGATGGTCGAGGGTCCCCTCCTCCGAGAACGAATCGAACCGCGCCGACTCTTCCGCGCCGAGGACTCCCGGGAGAAGGCGCGCCACCGCCTCCAGGACGACGAGCGCCGGCGCTTCTCCTCCCGACAGGACGTAATCGCCGATCGACAACTCTTCGTCCGCGAGATGCCCCGCGACGCGCTCGTCCACGCCCTCGTACCGGCCGCAGATCAGGACGAGGTCCCTTGGGCTCTCCGCGTACTCCCGCGCCGTCTCCTGCGAGAAGAGTTTTCCCTGGGGCGACAGGAGGACGACTCTGAGCGGGGACTGGGAGGACCGGCGGACGAACTCGACGGCCCGAAAGATCGGTTCGGGTTTGAGGACCATCCCCGCGCCTCCGCCGTACGGCGCGTCGTCGGCCGTCTTGTGGCGACCCTCCGTAAAGCCGCGGATGTCCACGAGGTTCACGTCCAGCGCGCCCTTTTCCCGCGCGCGCTTGAGGAGGGTTTCCGAGAGAGGCGAGGAGAAGAAGCCGGGGAAAAGCGTGAGGACGTGACAGCGCTTCATGCGCCTACGATTCCTCGGAGAGGAGGCCGGGCATCGGGCGGATCACGATTCTCCCGCGCTCGGGCTCGACCGAGACGACGACCTGGCGGATGGCGGGAATGAGCGTCTCTCTCCCGCCGCCGCGGACGACATAGACGTCGTTGGCGCCGGTCTCGATGATCTCTTCGACGCGGCCCAGAACGACACCGTCCTCCGTCTCGACGGAGAGGCCCAGGATGTCATTTTGATAGTAGACCCCGTCGGGAAGGGGCGGGAGTTTCTCCGAAGGGACGAGGATGGCGGCCCCGCGCAGGGTTTCCACGGCCGAGCGGCTTTCGTATCCCTTGAACGAGACGAGGATCGTTTCCCCGGCGCCTCTCGCCGATGCGAGCTCGACCGGGAATTCGGTCCCGTCCTTTCGGCGAAGGGAAACCGTGGACAGGGATTCCCACCAGGCCAAGTCGCTGGCGGGGGCGGCGACGCGGACTTCGCCGCGCACGCCGTGCGGCTTCCCGACCACGCCGGCGGCCGCGGAGCGATCCGCCGATGAGCGGGAGACTATTCGAGGATCTCGAGGTTGCAGTGTTTTCCGATCTTGGTTCCGACGGCGGTCAGGATCGTCCTCATTGCCTGGGCGGTGCGGCCCTGCTTCCCGATCACCTTGCCCAAGTCTTCCTTGGCCACCCGAAGCTCGATGATGGTCGTTTTCTCGCCTTCCACCTCGTGAACGGAGACCGCTTCCGGCTTGTCCACGAGGGCCTTGGCGATGGACTCGATCAGGTCCTTCATCGCGCCTCCTTGGCTTGCCCCAGTCCAAGGACCAACCCCGACCGCTCCGGGAAACGAATCAGGCGGCGGGGGACTGTCCCGTCAAGAGGCCCGAGCGCTTGAGAAGACGGCGGACCGTGTCCGACATCTCCGCGCCCTGGTTGAGCCAGGTCTTGATCCGGTCGCCGTTTACCTGGACGGCTGAGGGTTCCTTGAGGGGATCGTATGTCCCGAGCTCTTCCAGGAATCGGCCGTTGCGGGGCATCCGCGAATCAGCCGCTACGAGGCGGTAGAAGGGCTTCTTGTGGGCCCCCATCCGCCGCAGACGAATTACTACCGACATTTCTTCACCTCCGCTGTTTCCACTTCCACGCGACACGTCACCTTCCGCCTCCCGCCAGCCGGCGCGCAAAACGGCCGGCCGTGAGAGTCTTCATCATCTTCCGCGCTTCGCCGAACTGCTTGAGAAGCCGGTTGACGTCCGCCGGCGTCGTTCCGCTGCCCCGCGCGACCCGGGCCCTCCGGCTGCCGTTGAGAATCGCCGGATTCCGGCGCTCGGCGGGCGTCATCGAGTCGACGATCGCCGTGACCTTGGCCAACTCGCGGTCGTCGACATCCGGGACCATCCCCTTGGCGAGCCGGGAGACTCCCGGGATCATTCCGAGAAGCTCGCTCACAGACCCCATCGACCTGACCTTCCGGATCTGGTCCCGGAAGTCCTCGAGCGTGAGGCCGTCGCCCTTGATCTTGCGGGCGAGCGCGACAGCTTCTTCCTGCGAGACGGCCTGTCCCGCCTTCTCGATCAGCGTCAGGACATCGCCCATCCCAAGGATGCGCGATGCGATCCGTTCGGGATGGAACGGCTCGATCCCGTCGAGCTTCTCGCCGGTCCCGATGTAGACGATCGGCTTGCCCGTCACGGCCCGGATCGACAGGGCCGCGCCGCCGCGGGCGTCGCCGTCCATCTTCGTGAGGACGATTCCCGTCAGGCCGATCCGCTCGTCGAACCGCCGGGCCACGTTGACGGCTTCCTGGCCCGTCATGCCGTCGGCCACGAAGAGGATCTCCTTCGGACGGAGGGTCTCGCGCATCCGTCCGAGCTCATCCATCAGCGGTTCATCGATCTGGAGCCGCCCGGCCGTATCGACGATCACCACGTCGGCGAGCTGGGTCGATCCCCGCCGGACGCCTTCCTCCGCGACCCGGACGGGATCGTCTCCGGGCGTTGTGCCGTAGAACGCGCAACCGGCTTGGCCGGCAAGCACCGCCAATTGGTCGATCGCCGCGGGCCGCTGTGTGTCCGCCGCGACCAGAGAAACTCTACGGCCGTCCGCCACGAACTGTCGGGCGATCTTTGCCGCCGTTGTCGTCTTCCCGGAGCCCTGGAGCCCCACCATCATGACGACGGTCGGCGGGTTGGGCGCGAGGGCCAGCCGGACCGTCGCTCCGCCCAGGATCCGGACCATTTCCTCGTGGACGATCTTGACGACCGCCTGCCCGGGGGTGAGACTCCCCAGGACTTCCTGCCCGACGGCCCTGGCTTTGGCGGCTTCCGTGAACTCCTTGACGACGTGAAAATTCACATCGGCTTCAAGGAGGGCCGTGCGAATCTCGCGCATGGCCGAGGCGACATCCTGTTCAGAGAGAACGCCCCGGCTGCGGAGCTTCTGGAAAACCGTTGCCAGCCTATCTGAAAGTACTTGAAACATAAAGAGAATATTAAATAGTCCGAATCGGAAAAACATAACTATATTGGCCCGCCGCGGGTATTGTCAAGAAAAAAGGCCCCGGGATGGCGGATAGGACGGCGGGTTGCTTCCGCGACTAGGCCCCGATTGAAAATTGTAAATTTCCAATTTCAAATTTCCAATTTTCAATTCATGAATCTTGAAAGGTC
>CAKKSE010000110.1:0-9769 GCA_919903025.1 Nitrospiria bacterium
GGCCCGTTGCCTGCCCGCCCACGCAGGCGAAACAGAGGGCGCCATGAGGCGCGTTGGGCATGGAGGTCAGGGTTTCTCTTCCCGGGCCAGGGTGTCCTGCTGCGGAACGATGCGCTCGGCCAGGCCGGCGGCTTCTTCCCGGGCGTGGCCGATCTTTTCCTTGATGATAATCTCCTCTTCGTGAGCCTTGTCCTGGACCCGGCGGAAGGCGCGGCGGACGGAGCGTTCCCTGCGGATCGCTTTGGCGTTCGCCTTGGCGAACGAGGCCGCCGTTCCCGCGCACCCCGCGTGCGGGCAGGGGACCATCGCCCCGAACCGGTCCGGATGGGCTGACGCGTAGGCGGCTGTCTCCTCCCGCGAGATCCCCGCGTGCGCGAGAACGCGATCGAACTCCTCCCTCGCCTTCTGCCGTGCTTCGAACAGCTTCATCTGAATCCGGCTCCGGACGTTCACCTCCGCGTCGCCGGACGTCTCGATCGGGATGAAGATCGAATCGGGGTAATCCGAAATGACCTTCGTCTGGACTCCGTCGCTCTGCGTCGAGGGCATGCACCCGAACGGCTTCACCGAGACGACCATGTGGGCCTTCTTGTGCTTGACGGCCGCGATGTGCTTGGCCACCTCCAGGTGCCCTTCACCCCCGGAGAGGCGGGGATCGTAGTAGGGGCGGGCGTAGGCCGCGAGCTTCCGCTGAGAGGGGAGCGGGGAGGGTTTTCCTCCCAGCGCCCGGCGGTAGACGAAGTAGTGCCAGTGGAAAAGGGCCTTCGCGTAGTGGAGGAGGAGGACCGTCCGGAGCCCCAGACTGCCGGGCAGGCCGCGGCGAAGCCCGATCTTCGTGAGCCCCTCGAAGATCATGTAGTCGATCCACGCCGAGACAGGCTGGACGACCGCCTCGGCGCCTTCGGACTCGAGCCAGCGGTGGAGGCGGTACGAGCCGTCTCCTTCGGTCGTCATCGCCCAGAACTCGCCGATGATCGCCACCCGCGGCTTCACGCGCGCGTAGTCGACGCGAATGCGCGAGAAGATCGCCCCAGCTTCGCGGAGGGCGTGCCGGAGCGGACGCCCGTCGCGGAGCGCCTCGCCTGCGAGCCGCTTGCCTTCGGCGAGCGCCCGGTCGGTGTCGCCGGCGTTCGTCTCGTACGGTCTGATCTTGTATCCGAGATCGTTCAGGAGGTCGCCCGCGATGATGGCGCGGATGAGAAGGACGAAGAACTCCCTGTTGAGAACGAGTCCGGCCTCTTCCCCCGTCTGCGAGAGCCCTTCGTTCTGCTGGAAGAGGATGACGCGGAAGCGGGGAAATCCGGAATCCGCGAGAGCCTTTCGATACTCGGCTTCGTACATGCCGAAGCGGCAGGGCCCGCACCCCCCGGCCGTGAGAAAGACGTACCGGTCCTCGATGTCCGTTTCGCCCGCCGCGCGGAGCCGTTTCAAGTGCTTGACCAGGTTCCCCACCGTGTAATAGGTGGGATTGCACATCCCCCGGTTGCCGAACTCCTTTCCGACGGCGAGCGACTCGTTGTCCGGGCAGGGAAGCGGTTCGAGACGGTACCCCAGCCGATCCATGGCGATCCGCACGATCTCCTCGTGGGCAAGCGTCAGACCGCCGAAGAGGATCGTCGTGTTCGGCCGTTGAGACGCCGTGAACGGCCGCTCGACCGGACGCCGGAAATGGGCCGCGACCCTCGATCTGAGGCCCATTTCCGCCCGGAGGCGCGCCTCGTAGGCCCGCACGTCCGCTTCGACCTCGGCGAGGGGAGATTTCTTCGATGACACAGCCATCATTCGCTCCTTTCCTTGGAGCGGAGGCCCGCCCCGGAGGGCTCGACTGCCGGCGAGAGCATTTCGATCTCTTTCAGGTCGTTCTCCGTGAGGAAGAGGGAGGAGAAGCGCTCGGCGCGGTAAGCCTGCACCCGCTCCTCCAGCTCGGCCTCGAGCGACTTTTCGCGCCGAAGGCCCTCTTCGTACCGCCGCAGGAAATAGTCGATCGTTTCGATGCGAATCTTGATCGAGCCGGCCGGCCGGTTCTCGTCGATGTCGTGGAACGAAAAATAGGGCGTCGCCGTCGCCTCGAGGATCGACTCCACGACGTCGTAGATAGGCGCGTCGTGGCCGCACTTGAAGTTCGAGAGGTCGACGGCCGCCAGGTTCGGGTGCCGGGCCGTGAACTTGGCGGCCCAGATCTTCCACGAGGAGTTGGCGCTGTAGGCGTTCTTCCAGACGTCGGTGATGTCCATCGGGTCCTTGATCGCGCCCGCCTTGATCTCCTCGCCGAAGAAGCGGTCGAGGAGGTCCGCGTCCGTCGGGAGGGAGTCCATCGTGAAGACCGGGTAGCCGCGCTTCTGGATCTCCGTCAGGATCTCGTGGTTGAGTCCGGGATCGTTGTGATAGGGGCGTCCGAGAAGAACGACGCCCACGCGCCCCTCCGCCTCGAGACGGTCGAGGAGGGCGCGCGCCGGGGCGCGCTGGACCTCGTTCGCGAAACGGTCCATCGCCTGCCAACCCGTTTCCATCGCGGCCCTGTGCTCCTTCCGGGAAAGGCGAAGGACCTGGCGCCAGAACGCCCACATCTCCCGGTCGAGGAGGGCCGGCTCGGCCATGTGCATGATCGGATCGGCGAACCGGATCCCCTTTTCGGCGAAGAGGTCCCCCTCCTTCGTGAACGCCGCCTTGACGACGCTTGGCGTGGCCGAGACGGTGGGGCAGGCCTGGCTGGAGAGCGTGTTCGTGAGGGACGACTGGAGGTTCATGAGCGCAGGGAAGAAGATGAGGTCGAGGCTTTTCCCTTTCTTCCCGGACGCCTGGATGAGCTGGTGGACGTGGGAGATGACCGCCTTGGAGGGGAAGCACTGGTCGATCGACCCCCGGCGCGATCCCTCCTTGTACATCTTGTTGTCCGTCTCCGTCGAAAAGACGATGTTCCGGAAAGGGACGCCGGCCGATTCCAGGTAACCGACGAAGAACGGCGCCGTGGAGTAGAAGTTGAGGACGCGCGGGATCCCGATCCGGATCTTTTCCCGCCGGGCGCGGGCGGAGGAGAGGGGAAGCCACCGGGCCGCTTTCCCCGATGGGCGGCCGGAGGCCGGCGAACTGCCCGCCTCGTCCGTCTTTCGGCTGGCCGTGCTCCGGAAGGCGGCGTCCCCGGCGATCTCGACGAAGTTCGGGTTTTCCTTCTTGATCCGGTCGAACCGCCCCTTGACCTTCCGCAGGTCGTCCAGCGACTCGACCATCCCCTTCTCGCACGTCGCGATGATGAAGCGCCGGGCATCGCCCTCCGGCGGCTTCGTGTCGATGAAGGTCCGGAGGCAGTCGTTCTTGCAGAAGTTGCATCGGGTCGACTCGTCGCGCGTCGTCGTGAAGGAGAGGCTCGCGGCCGCCTCGATCCCGACGAACGCCGTCCGGCCGTGGGGGACTACGCGGCGCGCCTCAAGGGCGGCTCCGATCGCGCCGCTCTCTCCCGTGTGGGGGTGGACGAGGATGCGGGCGCCGGGGACCTTCGTCCCGATGAAATCGGCCTGCGCCTTGACGGCGGCCAGGTTGTGCTGGGTCCCGCCCTGGAGGACGAACGTCCTGCCGAGCTTCGCCAGGTTCGGCTCCTGGACGACGTAGAGCCAGATGTTCTTCGGCAGAACCCGGGCCATACCCGCCAGGATCTCCTCCTTCTCCCAGCCGAGCTGTTGGAAGTTCACGATGTCCGATTCCAGGAAGACGGCGCATCCGTATGAGAAGACGGGAAGGCGCTCGGCCTTGAAGGCGGCGTCCGCGAAATCGGCGACGGCGTACCCGAACTTTTCCGCCGTGGCCTGGAGGAAGTAGCCGTTTCCGGCGGAGCACTGCGTATTGAGCCGGAAGTCCTTGACCGCGCCGTGCTTGAGGAAGATCACCTTGATGTCCTGACCGCCCACGTCAACGATCACGTCGGCGTCGGAATGGTAGTGGAGCGCCGACTGGGTGTGGGCCACCGTCTCCACGATGGCGATGTCGGCCAGGAGCGTCTCCTTGAGCATGTCCTTGGCGTATCCCGTCGTCCCCACGCCGCGGATCGCGAGGGAGGCCCCCTGCGACTTGACCTGCTCGTCCAGCTCGCGGAGGATCTCGCGTGTGTCGTCCAGCGGGTTGCCGGCGGAGAGGCGGTACGACTTGGCCAGGATCGCTCCGTCGGGATCCATGAGGACCGCCTTCGTCGACGTCGATCCGCCGTCGATGCCAAGATAGGCTTCGACCCGCTCGCCCGAGGAGAACCGCGCCGGCGTGAAGGACGGGACCCCGAACGCGCGGCGGAGGGATTCCAGGCCTTCGCTTTCAGCCAGGAGCCCCGGCTCGCCCATCGCGGCGCGCATCGCCTTCCGCCCCCCTTGGACGAACCGCGCGAGTTCGGCGCGTCCCTTGTAAATCCCGACGCCAGCCTCCTCCTCCTTGCCGTAGAGGACCGCGCCCAGGGCGCCGAAGAACTGGGCGTTCTCGGGGACGACGATGAGGTCGGCGGGATCGATCCCTTCCGGGAGAGGGGTCTTGCGCTCGGCCCAGAGTCTGGGAATGTTCGCCCGCCAGGCGTCGCGCATTGCGGGGATGAACGTGTTCGGCCCGCCCAGGAGGAGGACCCTGGGGCGGAGCGTGTTCCCGCGCGTGAGGACGGAGAGGTTCTGCTGGACGATCGCCTCGAAGAGGGAGGCCATCAGCTCCGGCGCGGGGACGCCCTGCTTCTGGAGGCCGTTGATGTCCGTCTCGGCGAAGACGCCGCACTTGCCGGCCACGGGGTGGAGTTTCTGGTCGGCGAATGAGAGCGTTCCGAGCGTCTCCGGACCCAGCTTGAGCTTGGAGGTGATCTTGTCGATGACTGCGCCCGTCCCCCCGGCGCACTTGTCGTTCATGCTCGGGAACTTCCGCTTCTTGCCGGTGGTCGGATCGGGGATCCAGATGATGATCTTGGCGTCCTGGCCGCCCAGTTCGATGACGCTCCCCGCGTCCGGGTGGAGCGTCTCGACGGCAAGGGAGACGGCGTTCACCTCCTGGACGAACCGGGCGCCGATGAAAGGGGCGAGGACGTTCCCGCCGCTGCCCGTGATGAAAGCGCGGGGAGGATCGCCCCGCCGCGGGAACCGGCGCTCGATCGCCTCAAGGAACTCGAGCGCCTTCTCCGCCTGGCGCGTCTCGTGGCGCTCGTAAGCCTGCCAGAGGATCCGGTTCGTCTCCGGATCGACGACGATCGCCTTGACCGTCGTGGACCCGACGTCGAGACCGATCATCCATTGGCCGTTGGGTGTGCTCATCACGTTCCGCTTCCTCGCGTTCTGTCGGCAATCCAAACATCCAAGTAGACTGACACGTCAGTCTTGTTCCGCTCCGCAAATCTCCCGGCTCCGAAAGTTTCTTCCGGGGCATGACAGATGACCGGGCTAGATGGGAAGTTTGAAGCCCTCCAGGCTCGATGCGGTTCGGCTGTCGCCGCCCATCCAGCGGATCGGAACGACGACTCCGCGGAGACCGAACTCGAGGATCTCGTCCACCACTTCTTCAACGTCGGGAGAGGGTGTGGCGGAGAGGAGTTGGGCGACCAGCTCCTTCACGGCCCCGAGAAGGGCCGCGGCGACCAGGCGCGTCCGGCAGGGACGGACGAGACCCATCGTGATGCCGAGCTTCAGGGAAGATTCGAGCTTGTCCGTGGCCATGCGGTAGAAATTGTCCAGCCGCTCGGCGCTCTCGGTGTCGAGTGTGACGGCGTGGTAAAGCAGGATATGCGAGAGGGCCGTGTCTTCAAGGAGAAACGAGACGACCCGCCGCAGGTTGTCCCGGAGCTGGCCGAGAGGGGGCGGAGCGTCGGGAGAGAGGCGGATCACCTGGATCCGGTCGAGCAGGGCCTCCAGGGTGTAGGTGAGGAGAGAGTCGAACACCTCCCTCTTAGTCCGGAAGTAGAGGTAGAACGTCCCGCGCGCGATCCCCGCCCGCAGGATGATCTCGGAGATCGAGGCGTTGTGATAGCCGCGCTCTGCGAAGACCTCTTTCGCCTTCTGAAGAATCTGCGCCCGGCGGTCTTCGCGCAGGCGGGCGGCCCGATCGATCCGGATCGCGTCACTCGGCGAGTCGGCGTTCCTGGAAGTTGCAAGAGGCAAGGATGCGATGACCAGTCCCACGACGGCCCTTTCCTCCAGGGGGTTTGAGGTGCATGCCGTCCCGTTGAAGGGTCCATCCATACCATGCCGGCGAGGCATCCGTCAAGCGTCAAGCCGGCGCGGAACGGACGGCCTTGTGGCCGGGAAGGCCGTTCTTGTATCATGATGACCCATCGAAATCGAGAGGTTGGCATCCTTGCCGGAAGAACCGGTCGACATCGAACTGGAGGGCTCCGTCATCGAGGCGGAAGGTCCTCCTCCCGAACTGACCGCCGAACTGGGCCTGGTCGAGCGGGAGGGGGCCGGAGGGGAAGTTGCGGCCTACGATCCGCTGGTCCACTACCTGGCGGAGGTCCGCCGCGCACCCCACCTGACGCGCGAAGAAGAGCACCGCCTGGCCGTCCTCTACCGCGAGCACGAGGACAGGGAGGCCGGGGCCCGGCTGATTCTGGCCAGCCTGCGGGTGGTCGTCATCATCGCCATGGAATACCGCCGGACCGGCATGCCGATCCTGGATCTGATCCAGGAAGGAAATCTGGGCCTTCTCCAGTCCCTCAAGAAGTTCGACCCCCACCGGGGAATTCGGCTCAACACCTACGCCTCCTGGTGGATCCGCGCGTATGTTCTCCGCTACATCCTGGCCAACTGGCGGCTCGTCCGGATCGGCACGACGCAGGCCCAGCGAAAGCTCTTCTACAATCTCCGGAAGGAGCAGAGGCGGCTCGAGTCCCAGGGGTTCGAAGCGGGGCCGAAGCTTCTCGCCGAGCGGCTGGACGTCCGCGAAAAAGACGTGATCGAGATGGACGCCCGTCTCGGGGCGTGGGAGGTGCCGATCGACCAGCCGGTCCGGGCGGACAGCGACACGAGCCTGGGAGACCTCCTTCCCGCGCCGGGGGACGGAGCGGATGAAACGCTGGCTAAGAGGCAATTCGCCGACCTGTTCCGCCGGAAGCTGGCCGAGTTCGCGGGCGCTCTCTCCGAGCGGGACCGGGCCATCCTAATGGAACGGATCGTCGCCGATCCCCCCAGGACGCTCCAGGAGATCGGAACCAGGTTCAAGATCAGCCGGGAGCGCGCGCGCCAACTCGAAGCGCGGATCCTCAAGAATCTCAGGGCGTTCCTCCGCGAGTCGATTCCCGATCTCGACGCGATGGGGATCCTGCCGCTCCCGGGGGACAAAAAAAGGGGGGGCAGGCGCCCCCCCTCCAATCAAGCGTCTTGAGCCCAGGTCAGCCCTTGACCACAACGTCGATCTTCTTGGGCTTGACCTCTTCCCTCTTCGGAAGGGTGACTCTCAAGACGCCCTTCTCGTAGACCGCCTTCACCTTCTCGGTTTCCACCGTCTTTGGCAGCGTAATCGTCCGGTGGAATGTCCCGTAGACCCGCTCGACCCTGTGGTAGTTCTCGCGGTGATCCTCGTTCTCGAGCGTCCGCTCGCCGGAGATCCGAAGGGTCTCATCCTCGATCTTCACTTCGATGTCCTTCATCTCCATTCCGGGAAGCTCCGCCGTGAACTCCATCTTGTCGGCGTCCTCGTACATGTCCACCGCCGGGATCCACTCCGCGTAGATCCGCCCCTCGGCCTCCGTCACCGGATGAAAGAGCGGCTCGCCAAAGAGACGGTCGAAGCGGTCCCGAAGCATCTGCATTTCTCTCCAGGGTTCCCACTTGACGAGTGTCATGACAACTCACCTCCTGACCAGCATGGGGGACTTTCTTACAGACCCCGTTTCCGGATTCCCCATTTCCACATTGAAAACATGCAATTCGGAGGAATTCGCCCGCCTGCGGCGATCAATCCACAGGAATTTCCGTCCGCGCGGTGTCGCCGTTGCGGCCGGCGATCCTCCGAACGTCTAGTTCGTTCTTAATCACGCTCTCTCGTCTGTCAAGGACCGGGCGGCGAAGCCTGCGTCGGCCCGCTTCCGTCGTTCTGGCGCGGACTTGACTCGCTCTGGTAGAATCCCGCCCATGTCCCACCCACGCCTGCGGGCCGCTGATTTCATGACGGAACTTGTCTCTGCTTTTGGCCCGGCAAAGGCCGGGATCGATGCCGCAACCCGGCGGGCCTATTCCGTTGACGCCTCGATCTACCGGGTCGATCCCGAGGCTGTCCTCGTCGCCGAGAACGAGACGGACGTTGTTCGCGCCCTGGCCTTCTGCCGGGAGCGGGGGGTCCCTCTCACCGCGAGGACGGCCGGGACGAACCTGACCGGGAACGCCCTCGGCCCGGGAGTGGTCCTCGATCTCTCCCGGATGGGGCGGCTCCTTTCCGTGGACAAGGAACGGCGGGAGGCGCGCGCCGAGCCCGGCCTCGTCTGCGCGGAGCTCGAGCGGGACCTGGAACCGCTCGGACTCATGTTCGCGCCCGATCCCTCTAGCGGCGACGTCTGCCGGATCGGCGGGATGATCGCCAACAACTCGGCCGGCCCGCGGACGGTCAAGTACGGGGCCGTGAAGGACAACGTTTCCTCCCTCCGGGTGGTCCTCCCCGACGGGACGACGATCGAGGCCCGGTCCTTTGCCCTGGACGAGCCGGAATTCCGGCGCCTTCTCGCGGAGAGATCAGATGTGAGGACGGCGTTCGAGACCGTTCGGGACAACGCTCCCTTGATCCGCTCGCGGCGGATCGGCGTCTCGAAGAACTCGGCCGGGTACAACCTCTTCGACCTGGCGGACGGGATTGCCGGCGGGCGGTTCGACCTCCACAAGCTGTTTGTCGGAAGCGAGGGGACGCTCGGGATCGTGACGGAAGCCGCCCTCCGCCTGGTTCCGCGCCCGCCCCGAACGGCGACGGTCCTCGTTTTCTTCCGGCGGCTGGCGGATATCGGCCCGGCCGTCGGAAAGATTCTCTCTCTCCGTCCGTCCGCTCTGGAAATGCTGGACGGGAACACGCTGGACCTGATCGGCCGGGAACGGTTCGACATCCCGGCGGACGCCCGGACGATGCTTCTCGTCGACCTGGACCAGGAACCGATCGAGGAGGTAGCCCGGGTCCTCGACGGCATCGTCCGGGGTTACGACCTCGCGGCCCCGGCCCAGATGGCGACGGACCCGGAAGCGCGGGCGCTTCTCTGGCGGGCGCGGAAGGCGATCTACCCGACGCTCTACCGGTACGGCGGCGGGAAGAAGCCGGTCAACTTCGTGGACGACGTCGTCGTGTCAGCCGAGCGGCTTCCCGATCTGATTGAGTACCTCGAAGAATACTTTCGGGAAATGGACGTCCCCGTCGCCCTGTACGGCCATGTCGGCGACGGGAACGCCCACATCAACCCACTCCTGAACCTGGCCGACCCGGCCGACTTCCAGAAAATGATTCGGATCTACGGGGAGATCCACCGGATCGTGATCACGAAGTTCGGCGGCTCGATCTGCGGAGAGCACGGCGATGGGCGCGTGCGGGCGGAGTTCCTGCGCGACCTGTACGGCCCCCAGGTGTACGACCTCTTCGTCCGGATCAAGAACGCTTTCGATCCCGGCGGCTTTCTCAATCCCGGCGTGAAGCTCTCCGACGTCCCGTTCACGGAATCGATCGACGTTCCCCGCCTCGTTCAGCCGTGCGCCGCGTGCGGGAAGTGCAACACCGTCTGCCCGGTCCACGACGTCCGGACGACCGAGACGATGGGCGCGCGCGGGTGGCACACGCTCCTCACGGACCCCTC
>CAKKSE010000110.1:9869-23696 GCA_919903025.1 Nitrospiria bacterium
TACCTCCTCGACGACTTAAAGATTCCGCCGCCCGCTCCGGGCCCGGCATTCGGCCGAGTCGCCTACCATGCCTCCTGCCACATGCGGGCGGCCGGCGTGACGCGCCAGCCGCGCGAGCTTCTTCGCCGGATCCCGGGCGTCGAATTCGTCGAAATGCGCGACGCCGACCGTTGCGCCGGGGGCGCGGGGACGTACGGGATCAAAGACCCTGAAACGTCGGAGGCGATCTTCGGGAGGAAACGCCGCGGGATCGAGGGATCGGGCGCGGAGATCGTCGCGACGTCGTGTCCCGCTTGCATGATCCAGCTCAACAACGGCCTCAGAGGCTCGCGCCGGGTGATGCACGTCGCCCAGGTCCTGGCCGAGGCGTACGGGCTTCTTGCCAAAAGGGATTCCGGAGCCTAAGATTGGCCCTGAGATATAGAGATCACCTTGGAGGTCGAAGAACCCCCCTTTCAAGGCGGGGTTCTTCAACAAGGGCGGCTCATGGGGCACGAGCGGACGAACGAACTTGAAGGCCTTCGGGCAACGCTTGTACAGCTAAGGCAGGAGGGAAAGATCCGTCTGGCCTACCTCTTTGGGTCGCTCGCGAATGGGGCCGAACACGCACGGTCGGACATCGATCTGGCTGTCTACTTGAACGCGGAGAACGAAGAAGACGCCGTCGAGGTCATCGATGCAATCCTGGTCTCAGCCGAGAAGCCCGTGGAACTGCTCCGGCTGGACGACAACGAAGAATCTCCCTTCGTCGTGCAGCAAGCGCTCAAAGGCGTTCCCCTTGTGGAACCGGATAGGGAAGCTTACTACGAGGTCGCCCGGCGCGCCCTGCACGAGGCGGAGGCGATCCTTTTCAGAAGGACCGGGGCGGCCGCATGAATCCGAGAGGGGATCGCCTCCTGGAATTTCTCAACGGAACCGTAGAATATTTTCTCCGGAAGATTGAAGGGGTCGATCGGGACCGGTACTTTGCGGATCGCGACATACGAAACATCCTGGACAAGACGATCAATGACATCATCCTGTGTCTCGTGGACCTGTCCGAGGAGATATTGAAGGCAAAGGGCCGCGGCATCCCGGACACGTACAAGGATACAATCCTGGCCTGCCATGAGTTCCTGGGGGACACGGTCCTGAAAGTGGCCCCCCTCGTGAAGCACCGGAACGAGACCGTTCACCAGTACCTCAAGATGAATTGGCAGAACATCGTGACCGTGAAGAACAAGTTGCCCGATGTCAGGGAGTTTGCGGCCCGGACCCGGTCGCTGTCTGCATAGGGCCGTTCGCGCTTCGATGGATGCCAAGACATCAGAGGGTCTCCGGGCGCTCGCTTCAGACCCGACTCTCCGAAAGATCATTGACCGGATCGGCCCGCCGCGGATCGCGCGCCACCGCGACCGGTTCGGGGCGCTCGTCCGGGCGATCGTCTACCAGCAACTTTCGGGAAAAGCGGCAGGGACGATCCACCGGCGGTTCGTCGAAGCGTGCGGAAACGGCCGAAAAACGCCGCGGGAACCGGAGCCGGAGGAGATCCTGGGGACGAGCCTTGTTGCCCTGCGCTCTGCGGGGCTATCCAGGCAGAAGATCGCCTACTTGCAAGATCTGGCGGGACGAACGCTCGACGGCCGGCTTCCGCTCGACCGCCTGGGCCGGATGAGCGACGATGAGATTATCAAGACGCTCACGGAGGTCAAGGGGATCGGACGCTGGACGGCCGAGATGTTCCTGATCTTCTCGCTGGGCCGGCCTGATGTTTGGCCGGCGGACGACCTCGGGCTCCGGAAGGCCGTTCAGAAGGCGTATCGCCTGAGGGAAATGCCCCTCCCGCGCGCCCTCGTTGCCCGCGGGGAGCGGTTCAGGCCGTTCCGCTCCTACGCCACATGGTACTTCTGGCAGTCCCTCGCCCCGGGCGAGCCGGCCGATCCGCTGAATGCGAAGTAAGAGCAGACAGCGATCAGCAGTCAGCTTTCGGCTATCAGCAAAGAGGAACGTGCGCTTCGCGGGATCGAGGCTGACCGCTGAAAGCTGACAGCTATTCGATCGCCTGCCCCGGGGTGGGAACGATCACGCGGGCCTTCTTGACCTTCCGCCTGAACTCCTCGGGCGAACCGGGAAGCTGGAACGTCCCGCCATAGTGCATCGGCACAACCCACTTCGGTTTCAGGAGGGTGACGGCGTAGGCCGCTTCCTCCGGGCCCATCGTGAAGATTCCTCCGATCGGAAGGATCGCCACGAGCGGGCGGTGGAGGCGGTGGATCGTCCGCATATCCTCGAAGGCCGCCGTGTCGCCGGCGTGATAGATCCGGACCTTGGGCGCGACCTCGATGACGAACCCTGCCGCGATTCCTCCGTACAGGGGCGACTTTGGCCCCCAGGAGCCGATAGAGGAGGAGTGGTCGGCTTTTACCATCGTGACCTTTGCCCCGGCCGCTTCCGCTGTTCCCCCAAGCCCGAGCGGCTGGAGTCTCTCGTTCGGGACGCCCTGCTCCCACAGGTAAAGCATGATCTCGGCCGGAGAGACGATCTTGAGCTCCTTCTTCGCGCTCGGGCTCTTCGCGATCTCGATGATGTCGCCCAAATGATCCAGGTGGCCGTGCGTAATCAGGATGACGTCGGCGTCCATGACCTTGGAGAGATCTTCCTTGCCGTCCGCCCCCTTGTACGGGTAGAGGGTGTTGCCGCGCGCCCAGGGATCCGTGAGGATCACCTTTCCGCCGCCGGTCTCGATTCTGAAGAACGATTGCCCGAGCCAAGTCATCTTGAACCCGAGGCCGATGGCGGGCTTGGGGTCGGCCTGGGCCGGCGCCGGGATTGCCGCCAGGACGAACGCAAGCACGGCGGCTCCAAGGAACAAACGGGGAAATGCACGGCGGGGCATAATTCCTCCTTGCGCGTGAGGTGGACGTTTAAAGGTTCCGTCATGTAGCATGGGACCCGGCCCAAGTCAAGCGCGGGAGAGACTTTTGGCACGGAGCGAGGGGGAGAAATGAACCGACAGCCGACACTCCGGCTCCTTGCGGGGGAAGGACGCCTGGCTTCGAGGATGATCCGCTCCGTGAAGCCCGCTTCAATCAGCGCCCCGGACCGGTTCCCGAGATCTGGGGGGTGGCGGTTCCCGATCAATTTTGCTTGACAGCCCAGGGGGAAGGTGTGCATAGTTACTCCCGATTGTGGACCGGTTTTGCCCCCAGTTGAATGCAGAGACGACATCCAACCGCTGAGCCAACGACGCTTTGCGGTTTTTTTGTGCCTGCTTTCACCGGGACGGTTCGGCCTGACAATCCTCGACGGCTCGGAGATCCACCATTTAAGGGGATATCGGGCCGAGATCCCCGCACGCCGGGGGGGTTCCGGTGAAAAGGAGGTGATTTGACAGATGGCACGAGGAACTGTTAAGTGGTTCAACGACGCTAAAGGGTTCGGCTTTATCGCCCAGGAGGGCGGTAAGGACGTATTCGTCCACTTCTCCGCGATCCAGGGCGATGGGTTCAAGACGCTCGTCGAAGGAGATACGGTGGAGTTCGAAGAGACCCAGGGCCCGAAAGGGCCGCAGGCGTCCAATGTTCGAAAGGTCTAGGGGTCTCTGAACTCATGGACCACTAAAGAAGCGGCCCGGTTGGATTTCCAGCCGGGCCGTGTTTTTTTTCGCGAAGGAGTGTCGCGGCAACATCCGGCTTAACCCCATTCAAGGAGGTGCCTGGTGAACACGATCGGTCGGAAGAACATGGTCTTTGGGTTTGCCTACCTCGTGGCGACGCTCGGGCTGGGGATGTTCCTGGCCAACAAACTGTCGTCGGGCGACAAGGCCTGGCTCGCCAACCCCGGGCGGGAGCTTCTCCGCTCCGTCCACGCGCACGGGAATCTCGAATCCCTCCTGAACATCGTCGTGGGGTATCTCATCTGCAGGCTCGCGATTTCCCAAGGCCTCGCGCAGTCGATCTCCATCCTCTTTATCGTCGGCGCCGCCCTTCATTCCGGCATGCTCTACCTTGGCGGCCTGGGAATGGGGTGGGCTTTCTCCGTAACCCCGGTGGGGGCGGTCGCCCTTGTCCTCGGCGTCATCCTGATGATCTACGCCTCGGCAACGGGGATGAAGAAGGACTAGCCCAGCGGGCATCCGGAACGGCTTGAAAAACATGGATTCCCGCTTTCGCGGGAATGACGACAGAGGCCCGCGAGAAACCCGGGACCCTTGAGATATGTTCTGAAACAAGTCGACGGGTCTCAAGAATTTCTCCCTCCGATCCGATATGACGGGTTGAGCATCCCGTCCCGCAGTCTCCGCGGCCGCCGGGAACGCCATCCAAACCCGGGACTTTCCATGGGAAAACCCCAAACACCCACCGAGACCCAGGCAAGAGAGCTTCAGCCGGGGACCGTTCTTGACGAATTTCGGATCGAGCGGAAGATCGGGGAAGGAGGGATGGCCCGGCTCTATCTGGCCGTCAACCTAGAGGGGCAGTACAAAGTCCTCAAAGTCCCCCGCCAGTCGTACGGGATCGACCCCGTCTGCGTTGTCTCCCTGGAAAACGAGATGAGGCTGGCTCCCTACCTCGAGGATTTCCCTCACGCCCACATGCCCGAAGCGCGAGGCGCCGCCTCGGGCGGCTATCTCGTCATGGACTACATCCAGGGGGTGGACCTGCTCACCCACCTGAGGGAGGCCGGCTTCCTCTCCGAGGAGGAGGCCGTGTCGCTCATCCGGAAGATCGTCCTGGCCATGAGCGAACTCCACCAGCGGAGGATCCTCCACTTGGATCTGAAGCTGTCGAACGTGATGATCACGTCCGACGGGAACGTCCGCTTGGTGGATTTCGGTCTGGCCAATCACCTGGATCTGCCCGATCTCATCTATGAGTCCTTTCCCGAACCGAAGGGGACCCCGGCCTACATCGCCCCCGAGCAGTTCATCGGGGTCCGCGACGACCCGAGGTCCGACATCTTTTCGATCGGGACGATGCTCTACGAGATGACGACCGGGAAGCTTCCTTTCCCCGACGCGCGGACCGAGTGGGGGGTCGTCCAGCGGATCCGCAGCGGCGTAACCCCGCCCCGGAAATATAATCCGGCGTTCAGCGACGCCTTCGAGTTCCTCGTCCTGAACTGCCTCAGGACCAACCCGGACGAACGCTTCAACAGCATGGAAGAGTTGTACGAGACGCTGGGCCTCTGGGAGCAGGAGATTCCCATCCAGGGGATCATCAAGTTCGCCCAGAAAGACGAGGCCCCCCCGGAGCGTCCCTCCGTGACGGCGGCCTTGAAGCGGATCTCACGCCTGATTCCTAGAATCTGGGAGAAGAACCGGGACGACTTCGAGCGCCTGAAGCGATGGGCCGACGACCGCGTGCAGTCCGAGAAGGAACGCGCCTTCCGGGTCCTCGTCGCGATCGACCTGGGACAGGACGCGTCGTCGCGGGAGCTGAACGAGCGCGTGGTCCGGCACGCGCTCGAGCTGGTCAGGGGGCGGCATTCCTTCATCACCGTCATGACCGCGGTCACGGAGGACACGGGGCTGTCCGGGCCGGAAAAGGAGATGAAGGTTTACAACGAGGCGTGCATCCAGGCCCGGAAGGCGATCAAGGGGCTGATCGGGGCGGCCGGCGGGGACGGCGCGCCGGTCGGCATCAACGTTCGGAAGGGCGACGTGGTGGAGGCGGTCAACGGGTGCATTCGAGACTACAAGGCAGACCTGCTGGTCGTCGGCGGGAGCAGGCGAGGGGCCTTAAGCCGCTTCATCCTGGGGAGCACGGCCTACAAGATCCTGACTTCGGTTCGCTGTAACGTGTACGTCGTTCACTGATCGGGATTACCTGCTAACCGGAATGATTCACGAAGGACGCGCTTGCTCCCTCGTGGGCGCCGCTCAGGGGCCGTCTCCGCCATTCTCTATTGAAAATTGTAAATTTCAAATTTTCAATTTTCAATTTCCAATTCCTGATCTTCCGCGTTGGGCGGGGATTCTACCAGGGGGGCGAGGGGAAGCTCGGGACGCGGAGGGAAGATCGCTGACTCCTGAGCGCCCACGGCGCGGTCCCGGGGCCGAGTTCGGCCTTCCCGGAGCCCGCCGGAACCGTCCCCGGATTGGCCGACCTGTTTTCCATGGCCGTACGGATGATCTTGTCCAGGAGCTTGGCCGAGATCGGCTTGTGGAGGAACTCCTGGGCGTCGAGCGACATCGCCTTCATGTACTGGTTCAACAGCCCCTGCGCCGTGATGACGAGGACGATCGTGTCCGGAGATTCGACCCGGAACGTCCGGAGAATCTCGAGACCGTCCCCGTCCGGCAGGCGGATGTCGAGAAGGACCACGTCGGGGCGGACCCGCCGGAACGTCGAGATCCCCGATGCCGCCGTATCGGCCGTCCAGACCGTGTAGCCGAGCGATTCGAGCCGGAGCTGGAGGGTATAGAGAATCGCCTCATCGTCGTCGATGATCAAAACGTTGAGGGGGGCGTTGTTGGTTGTCATGGCCGGGAAGCCTGCTCGATGAAGATGAAGACCGCCGCCGCGAGCAACGCCAACACCCCGAGCAGGGGGGACAGGAAAGATTGAGCATCCGTTGTCGCGCTGTGCATGGGCAATTCCTCGGTCAGCCGCTTCACATCGCCCCGTTCTTGTTGCAAGGGGCGGCGGGAGGACCGACCCCATGTCGGCCCTCCCGCATCGGAAAGAAGGAAATTCCTCTTTCCGCTCCAGAGAGTCCTCGGCCAAGAGAATCTCTGGCACGGTCTCCTTGATTGCAGTTCCAGTGCCAATCGGAAGCTGTGGCCGAGCGAGAACCCATGTTGCCGATATCCGGCCGATAACAACCTGAAGTTGCAACGGTTTCTGCCGAGCGGCTGGAGTCGATGTCTGGTGGGGAAATATCATCCTGCGAAGCCGGATGTATGGGGAGCTATACATCCTGTGCATGCCGGCAAACAATTCATGACCTGAACTCGTCGAGATTAATCCCGTATTTCTTGATCAGATTGTAGAGAGCGATCCGCTGGTGTCCGGCCAGCTTCGCCGCCGTGCTTACGTTCCCCTTCGTGATTTGAAGGAGGTTCCGGACGTATTCCTCTTCGAATTCCTCCCTTGCCGCCTTGATGGTCTTGAATCCGCCGGGTTCCTCGCGCCGGGAGGGGAACAGATCTTCCGGAGAGATGTAGTTCTCGGCGGCCATGACGACGGCGTGTTCGATCCGGTGTTCCAGCTCCCGCACGTTTCCCGGCCATTCGTAGAGCATGATCCGTTGCAGGGCCTCCGGCTTGAAACCGTGAATCTCTCTGTTCATCTGAATGGCATACTTTTGGAGGAAGTGGTCGGCGAGCAGGGGGATGTCCTCCTTCCGTTCCCGGAGGGGGGGTAGGGAGACGGGAATCACGTGGATGCGGTAGTAGAGGTCCTCTCGGAAGGTCCCTTCCTCGATCGCTTTCTTGAGGTCCTTGTTCGTGGCGACGATCAGGCGGACGTCAACCTTTCGGGGCGCGTGTCCTCCGACGGGGAGGATTTCCCGCTCCTGCAGGGCCCGGAGAAGCTTTACCTGCGTGGTGAGGGGCGCGTCGGCGATCTCGTCCAGGAAGAGGGTCCCGCCGTTCGCCGCCATGAAGAGCCCATCCCGGTCGTCTGTGGCGCCCGTGTAGGCTCCCTTGATGTGGCCGAACAGCTCGTTTTCGAGGAGCGACTCCGGAAGAGCGCTGCAATTGACGGCCAGGAACGGTTCGTTCGCGCGCGGGGAGTTGTAGTGGATCGCCTTGGCGATCATCTCCTTCCCCGTTCCGCTCTCGCCCAGGATGAGGACGGTGGAGGGGGAAGGCGCCACCTTGATGATCTGCTCGAAGACGAGCTGCATTACGGGGCTCTTCCCGACGATGTTCTCGAGGTGGTACTTCTCCAGGAGGTCCTGCCGGAGCCTCTTGATCTCGCGCGTGAGGCTCTGTTTCTCCAGCGCCTTCTTGACGTGCAGGGCCAGGTCGTTGTCATTGAACGGCTTGGTCAGGTAGGAGTAGGCGCCCTTTCTCATCGCCTCGACGGCGTTCTCGATGCTCCCGTGGGCCGTCAGGATGATGACCGGGATCTCCGGGTTGACGAGTTGGACGTCTTCCATAAGCTGGATTCCGTTCCGCTCGGTCATCTTGAGGTCCGTGATGACGAGATCGAACGGGGCGTCCTTGACTAGATCGAGGGCATCGCGCGCGTTCGCGGCGGTCGAGACCTCGTATCCGACCGATTCCAGGCGCATGCGGACGACCTCGAGGATGTTCTCGTTGTCGTCGACGATCAGGATCTTCTCTTCGGACATGGCGGCTCCCATCCATGGTGTTGACACGAGGCTGTCAGTTTCGCTTCTTTCGCTCCAGTTCTTCAAGCTTGATGTGCGCTTCCTTGAGCTTTTTGATCTCGTTCTTCAGTTCCTGATTGGTTTTGTCCGCGGCTGAGGCCCGGCGGGCCAGGTCGATCAGGACCGCGGCGTCGTCGGCACGGGGATGCGAGGGGTGGCGCTCGACCAGGAGCGCGAGGTCCTGCACTCCCCGGACCGGGTCGCCGCCCGGATTGCGGGGAGAGAGGTGCGTTTTGGCCGACCAGTAGAGGATCTCGCCGGCGAGCGCCGGGGACGAGGGGTGGCGCCGCGCCGCCGCGAACTCCGACTGGGCGCGGGCGAAGTTTCCGTCCCGGTAGGCGCTGATTCCATCGGACAGATGACTCTTGGCCTGCCGGTCGAACGCGAACGCGTCGACCCTGTGCTGGACGTCGGCGCAGCCGGCGGCCGCGAGCAGGAAGATGAGGGTCCAGGCGGTTCTTCGCATTGGCTACGTGTCTCCTGTGGTGACGAGTGTGTGGGCGACGGGGAGGACGAAGGCGAACGAGGCTCCCTCGCCAGGACTGGACTCGACCCATATCCGTCCCCGGTGCGCCTCGACGATGTGCCGGGCGATGGGGAGCCCGAGCCCGGTTCCTCCCGAGGCCCCGGTCATGACGGGATCGACCTGATGGAACTTGTCGAAAATGCGGGCCTGGGCCTCCGGCGGAATTCCGCGCCCCGTGTCCTTGACCGAGACCCGGATTCCCTCGGGCGTCTCCGCCGCGGACAGCGTGACCGTTCCCTCGCGCTCCGTAAACTTGATCGCGTTGTGAAGGAGATTCGTGACGACCTGCTGGATTCGGAGCTCGTCCATTCGGATGACCGGGAGATTCGGCGAGATGAGGGAGACCATGTGGACCCCCTTGCCCACGGCGAGCGGCTGGATTTCCTGAACGGCGTGCTTCAGGACCTCCTCGATCCGGGCGGGGTGGACGGTGAGGGGCATCATCCCCGCCTCCATCTTGGACAGGTCGAGCAGATCGTTGATCAGCCGGAGGAGCTTGTCGGCGTCGATCTCGATAATCTTGAGGAGGCGTTCCTGCTTGGGCGTGACGGGTCCGGCGACCTGGTCCTGCATGAGGCTGGTCGCTTCCTTGAGCGACGTGAGCGGGCTCCTCAACTCGTGCGAGAGACACGAGACGAAATCCGCCTTCATCCGGTCGAGATCTCCCAGCTTCTCGGCCATCTGGTTGAAGGACCGGGCGAGCGAGCCGAGCTCGTCGGGCGACGGGTCGTCGAGAGCGTAGGCGAAATTTCCCGAGGCGATCTGGCGGGTCCCCTCGTCGAGCTTCCGGACCCGCCCGTGGATGGAGCGGACGATGACGAGGGCAATGGAACTGCTCGCCAGCCCGGCCAGGACGACGGCGAGGATCGTGGCCTGCCTGGCCTTGTCGGCCTGGGCGTTGGACACAGTCACCGCGGCGTCGAGCGACCTGCGGCCGTCCGAGATCATCGTCGTGATGAGCCCGTAGAGCTCTTCGAAGACGGGGGGCGGGACCTCGTCCATGGAGACCGGCTTGCCTTCGCTCAGGCGGGCGGCGCGGCCGAGGACGTCCTCCGTGTAGGCGGCATGAAGGGAGGCCGTCCTTTCCAGGGCGCCGCGCTCGTCAGCGCCAGCGTCCATCCCGGCCATCCGCTTTACGGTCCGGTCGAAGGCCTCGCCCCTTTCTTTGAACAAGGAAAGGTAGTCGGGGTCTTTCAGGATGAAGTACTTGGCCTCGTTCCGGGCCTCGGCGATGAGGTGCTCCAGGATGTCGGAGCGCGATTGGGCCAGGACGAGGTCGCGCTGGAGGACGGTCCGGGTGATGTTGTTGAGGACCGAGAAGTTGTAGATCGCGTATCCTCCGGAGGCCATGGCCAGGCCGACGACGATACTGTAGCCCAGGATGATCTTCCGGGCGAGCGATGGTTTCGCGAATGGATATGGCACCATGATGATCCGAGGCGGGCCGATCTTGGCTTCATGCAGCCTCCGCAAGTATATCAGAATTCCCCCGGTTGTCCATCGTGCGCTTTTATGCGAGATCCACGGGGCGCGTCATTGGCCCTTGACCGGGCCGAGCCGGCCCTGTAGAAGAAAGCGGCAGTTCTTTCACAGGGAGGTGCCGAATGCGCCACGCCGTGAATTTCCTCGTTTTCGCTGCGTCGTCCATCCTGCTCGCGTGCTCGCCCGCGCCGGCGACCTCTCCTCCTTCGAAGGAGCCGGCGGCGGCCCTCGCCCCCGATTCCGAGCGGCCCGTCCACCCCATCAAGGTCCTCCAGCCGGCGAAGCCTCTCAAGGTCAAGATCAAGAAGACGGCCAAGGACGAGATCGTCTGGGAGATCGAGGGGGGAGACCTGGACCAGGTTGTCCGGGCCACGCACCGCCTGAAAAAAGAATTCCCGTAGTTCTTCCGACTAACCGCCCATCCTGGCTGGTCCCGACAGGTGACACGCGACGAGCCGGCCGTCCTCCCTCGGCGTGAGGGCGGGGACGGCTGATTCGCACAGCGGCATCCTGAGGGGGCAACGCGTGTGGAACCGGCATCCGGGCGGCGGGGCGGCGGGGTTTGGGAGGTCTCCGGGGAGAAGAATCCGGTCGCGCTTCCGGGCGGGATCGGGGACGGGAACGGCCGACAGGAGGGCGACCGTATAGGGGTGGTGCGGGAGTCCGAAGACCTGGGCGTTCGTTCCCGCCTCGACGAACTGTCCCAGGTACATAATGGCGATCCGGTCGCTGAAGAATCGGACGACATTCAGATCGTGCGAGATGAAGATGAAGGAGAGGTCGTACTTCTCCTTGAGATCCTGGAGGAGATTGAGGATCTGGGCCTGCACGGAGACGTCGAGGGCGGAAACCGGCTCGTCGGCGATGAGAATCTCCGGCTGGACGGCGAGGGCCCGGGCGACGCCGATCCGTTGCCGCTGGCCGCCCGAGAATTCGTGCGGATAGCGGGACTCGGCGTCCGCCGGAAGGCCCACGGTCTCGAGAAGCTCGGCGACTTTCTCCCGCAGGGCCGTTCCTCCCGCGAGGTTGTGGATCCGCAGAGGCTCTCCCACGATCCCGCCCACCCGCATCCGCGGATTGAGGGACGCATAGGGGTCCTGGAACACGATCTGCATCCGCCGCCGGACCTTGCGGAGCTCCTGGCGGGAAAGAGCGAGGACGTCCGTTCCGTCCAGGCGGATCGCACCCGACGTCGGCTCGATGAGGCGGAGGACGGCCCGCCCGAGCGTTGACTTGCCGCAGCCGCTCTCGCCCGCGATCGCGAGGACCTCGCCCTTGTCCAGATGCAGCGAGACGCCGTCCACGGCCCGCACGGGGGGGCGAGGACGGCCCCACCAGCCGCTCTCCACGGGGAAGTGCTTCGTGAGGTTTTCCACGGCGAGAAGAGGCGGGTCGGTCATGCTTCGCCCGGCCGGAAGCACCGGACGGCGCCGGCTTCGGAGACGGAAACGAGATCGGGCGCCTCGTTCCGGCAACGGTCGATGGCGATGGGACAGCGCGGCGCGAAGCGGCAGGCCGAGACGGGCCCCGTGATCGTCGGGACGTTTCCCGGGATCGCCTTGAGGCGCCGGGTCTTGCCTTTCTCCGCGTGGCGGGGCAGGGAGTCGAGAAGTCCGCGCGTGTAGGGGTGGAGAGGCCTGGCGAACAGGGCGGACACCGCGGTTCGCTCGACGATCTGCCCGGCGTACATGATGGCGACCTCGTCGGCCGTCTCGGCGATGATCCCCAGGTCGTGCGTGATGAGAAGGAGCGAGGAGCCGGTCTCCCGCCGGATGCGCGACAGCAGGTCGAGAATCTGGGCCTGGATCGTGACGTCGAGGGCCGTGGTCGGCTCGTCGGCGATCAGAAGGGCGGGCCGGCACGAGATGGCCATGGCGATCATGGCCCGCTGGCGCATCCCTCCCGAAAGATGGTGGGGGTAGTCTTTCGCGCGCGCTTCGGGGGCCGAGATCCCCACGGCGGCGAGAAGCTCGACGGCCCGCGACCAAGCCTCCCGCCGGCCGATCGGCAGATGGGCCGTCATCGCCTCGGCGATCTGATACCCGATCGTGAAGACGGGATTGAGCGACGTCATCGGTTCCTGGAAGATCATGGCGATCCGTGCCCCGCGAATCTTTCGGACCTCGCGCTCGGGCAGGACCAGGAGATCGCGCTGTTCGAAGGCAATCCGGCCGGAGACGATCCGGCCCGGCTGGGGGACGAGGCGCAGGAGGGAGAGGGCCGTCATCGTCTTGCCGCATCCCGACTCGCCCACGAGCCCGAAGACCCGGCCGGGCTGAACGTCGAACGACACGTCGTCCACGGCCTGGACGGCGCCGAGGCGCGAGGGGAACTGGACCGAGAGGCGCTGTGTTTCGAGGAGCGGGGTCATGTGGGTCCGCCCGGCGGGATGGAGAGCCGGGTCAGGGCGATGGAGGCGTTCCGGGTTCGATCGGGGCCGACGTCTCCGCCATCGGTTCGTTTCGCACGAAGGAGAGGTACCGTTTCACCTCCGCCGAGGCCGGGTCCACTTCGAGGGCGGCCTGCCATTCCTCCACGGCCATCCCCGTGAAGCCCCGCATGTAGTAGGTGATCCCCAGGTTGATCCGGGCCGGCATGTACTGCGGGTTGGCCTCCTTGGCCTTGGAGAACTCCCCGACGGCCTGGTCGAATTCCCCCTTCTCGCGGAGAGAGATGCCGATCTTCGTGATGATGTCGACAAAGGTCGGCCGCAGGCGGAGAGCCTTCCGGTACTCCTCGACGGCTTCGTCGTAGAGGCCGAGGTCGTGGTACAGATCCCCCAGGCGGCCGTGCTCGTTCGCCATCTTCCCCTTGATGTACGGATCGATGGTGTTCGGCGCCGGGTGGGCGATCTGGGCCGCCCGCGAGAAGATCTCCCCCGCCTTGTCGTACCGGCCGAGCTCGTTGTACGTGACGGCGAGGTTCAGCGACGCTTCTGTGTAGTTGGGGTTGATGGCGAGGGCCTTCTCAAACGCATCGACGGCCTTCCCCAAGGCCCCCTTCTGGTGATGAATCAGGCCGAGCTTGTTGTGAACCTCGGCATAGTGGGGACGCTTCTGGACGATCTCTTCGAAGGTCCGCTGGGCCTCGTCGAAGTCGCCCCGGTCGAATGCCGCCCGTCCCTTGACGTACGACTCGTGAATGGCTTCCGTCTCCGAGCTCATCCGGTCAGCTCAACAGCCTGTGAGAAGGGAATGGCGATCCCGATCTCCCGCTTGTGGATCGCCAGGTATTCGGTTCGAAGAACCAGTACGTTGTCGCGGAGGGACCAGCACTGGGCGTTCGTGACGGCCACGAAGGGCGCCCGGTCGGTCTCTCCGACGAAACGGTTGAGAAAGTCGGTCAATCGCCCTCCGGGCGGGAGATGGAGGTCTCCGACGATCTTGAAATGCTGCGTGAACAGAATGACCCGTTGCTTCTCAAGGTCTCGCTTGAGCGGGCCGATGTTCGCCATGGTGTGCTCCGGCTGACGATGCGAAATATAGGCGAACGACGGGGGG
>CAKKSE010000111.1 GCA_919903025.1 Nitrospiria bacterium
CGGGCGACGTCTACCAGGCCAACATCTCCAATCGATACGTCATCGCCCACAACGGGTTCGATCCCGTCTCTTTGTACGCCTCCCTCCGGACGCTCAATCCTTCTCCGTTCGGCGCCCTGTTCGCGACGCCGGAACGAACCATCGTCAGCAACTCGCCGGAACGGCTGTTCCGGGTCTCGGGCGGCGAGATCGAGGCGCGGCCGATCGCCGGAACGCGGCCCCGCGGCGTCACCGAGGAAGCGGACCGGTCCCTCGCCCGGGAGCTTTTCCTCTCCGGGAAAGAAAGGGCGGAGCACGTCATGCTCGTGGACCTGGCGAGGAACGATCTCGGGCGCGTCTGCCGAACCGGGTCCGTCCGCGTGAACGAGTTCATGGCCCGCGAGAGCTACTCTCATGTCCACCATATCGTCTCGAACGTCCGCGGCCGTCTCCGGCCGGGTCTCGACGCCCTCGACGCCCTGGGCGCCCTCTTCCCCGGCGGGACGATCACGGGCGTCCCCAAGATCCGCTGCCGCGAGATCATCGCCGAGGTCGAAGGGCGCCCCCGCGGCATCTACACCGGCTCTCTCGGATACATTTCGGCCTCGGGGGACGCCGACTTCAACATCCTCATCCGCTCGGCGGATATAACGCGGGACCGGATCTCCTTTTCCGTGGGCGCGGGAATCGTCGCCGATTCCGACCCGGAGAAGGAGTTCCACGAGATCCAGCACAAGGCAGGCGCGTTCCTGGCGGCCATCGACGCCTTGATCCGAAAAGACCCCGGCCCCAAAGGACTCGAAACCGCGTCGGCCGGAGAACCAACCGGCGAACGCCGGCTTGACCCGTCCGGAGCATCGAACGTATAATTCGCGGCGTTCGCGTCCCTTGTCCCGCGAGGCCCGCCCCGCTTCCGGGGCCCTCTGCAAAACACGAGACTCCTAAACCATGGAAGACATCAACGACCTGGTCCGCCAGCGGCTGAAGAAGCTCGCCGATCTCCGGACCGCGGGCATCGAGCCGTACGGCGGGCGTTTCGACGCCCCCGACAAGGCGTCGTCTCTTCACCACGCGTACGGGTCCCTTCCCGGCGACCGCTTCGAGTCCCGCCATGGCGGGATCCACGTCCGCCTGGCGGGACGCCTCGTCGCTCTCCGCTCTTTCGGCAAGGCAACGTTCGCCCACGTCCTGGACGCGACGGACAAGATCCAGATCTTCGCGAAGAAGGACGACCTCGGCGAGGAGGCGTACGCGCGCTTCGTGAAGCTCGACCTGGGAGACATCGTGGGCGTGGACGGCCGCCTGTTCAAGACGAAGACCGGCGAGCTGACGGTCCATCTCTCGAGCGTCGATCTCCTGGCCAAGTCGCTTCGCCCCCTGCCCGAGAAGTGGCACGGCCTGACGGACATCGAGACGCGTTACCGCCAGCGGTACGTCGACCTGATCGTCAACCCCAAGGTCCGCGAGCTGTTCGTCAAGCGAACCCGCGTCATCCAAACGATCCGCGAATACCTCGACGGCCAGGGCTTCCTCGAGGTGGAAACGCCGATGATGCAGGCTGTCCCCGGGGGAGCCACGGCCCGCCCGTTCGTCACGCACCACAACGCCCTCGGGATCGACCTCTACCTCCGGATCGCCCCGGAGCTCTACTTGAAGCGTCTCCTGGTCGGCGGACTCGACCGCGTCTACGAAATCAACCGGAACTTCCGGAACGAAGGGATCTCGACCCGCCACAATCCCGAGTTCACGATGCTCGAGTTCTACATGGCCTACGCCGACTTCCGGGACATGATGGCCTTTATCGAAGAGATGCTCGTGCGCGTCGCGAAGACCGTGTGCGGGACCCTTTCCCTCACGGTCGAGGGAACCCAGCTCGACCTCTCCCCCCCCTGGACGCGGATCGGGTTCGCGGAGTCGATCGAGAAGATCGGCGGCGTCCCGGCCGGGGATCTGGCCGATCTCGCGGGCATCGCCAAGGCCGCGCGGGAGCGCCTGGACAAGACCCTGGAGCCGGGCCTCTCCCTCGGCAAGGCCATGAACGAGCTGTTCGAGGGGCTCGTGGAGCCCAAGCTCGTCAATCCGACCTTCGTCACCGACTACCCGACCGACATCTCCCCCCTCGCCAAGAGAAGGCCCGACGATCCGGAGCTCACGGAGCGGTTCGAGCTGTTCATCAATGGAAGGGAACTCGCCAACGCCTTCTCGGAGCTCAACGATCCGCTCGACCAGCGGAAGAGGTTCGAGGAGCAGGCCGCTCTCCGCGCGGCGGGCGATGAGGAGGCCCACCTCGTGGACGAGGATTTCCTCCGGGCGCTCGAGTACGGGATGCCCCCCGCCGCGGGCGCGGGGATCGGGATCGACCGGCTCGTCATGCTCCTCACCGATTCCCCTTCCATCCGGGACGTCATCCTCTTCCCCCACATGCGCCCGGAGAAGGCGTGACGCCCTCCACTTCGAACTCCCAACTCCGAACTCCTGGCTCGCCGTCCCATGCTCCGAACTCCGAACTCCGAGCTCCGAACTCGCCTTCTGCCGTTCCGAACTCCGAACTCCGAACTCCGAACTTTCTCCCCCTCCCATTTCCCCTCCGCGTCGCGTTCCGGTACCTGGCTCCCGGCCGGACAAAGCCGTTCTCGCTGGCGGTCCTCATCGGGACCGGCGCAGCGTCGCTCGGGCTGGGAACGCTCGGCATCCTGCTCCGGACCCTCTTGCGGGAAGATCCCGCCGCGGCCGCCTTCTCCCCCCAGGCCCTGGTTTCAGCCCTCCTAGTTGCCCTCGGCGTCTGGCTGCTCCTTGCCCTCGTCCTTCTTTTGATCCAGCGCCTGGGGCTCTCGGTCAACACGGTCGTCTCCACGGCCGGCGTCGCCGTCGGCGTATGGGCGCTCATCGTCGTCATCGCCGTCATGACCGGCTTCCAGGAGGACATGCGGCGGAAGATTCTCGGCGTCACCTCGCACGCCGTGATCCTCCCGTTCGCCCCCGGCCTCTCGGAAGCCGGCCGGATGGCCGAGAAGGCGCGCCAGGTCCCGGGGGTGACTGGCGTGACGCCTTTCGTTCTCTCCCAGGTGATGCTCTCGGCCGGCGACCGGGTCGCAGGCGTCGTGGCGCGCGGGATCGATCCTTCCACGGAGGGACAGGTCACGGAGATCGGCGGGAACATGGCGCAGGGGCGCCTGGAGAACCTCGCGCCGGGATCGAAGCCGCCCGCCCGGCCCGGCATCATCCTCGGGAAAGAGCTTGCCGCCCGCCTGAGCGTCTTCGTCGGAGAGCCCGTCACGATGATCTCTCCGCTGGGCACCCCCGGCCCCCTGGGAATGCAGATCCCCCGCATGAAGCTCTTCAACGTCGTCGGGATCTTCGACGTCGGGATGTTCGAGTACGATTCGACGCTGGCGTATCTCCACATACGGGAAGCCCAGCAGTTCTTCAAGATGGAGGACCGGGTCACAGGACTCGAGCTCCGCGTCGCCGATGTCGACGGCGCCGACCGCATCGCCAAGGCGGCCCAGAACGCGCTTGGACCGCACGTCTACGCGAGGGATTGGATGCAGATGAACCGGAACCTCTTCTCCGCGCTGAAACTGGAGAAGATCGTCATGTTCATCATCCTGACGCTCATCATCATCGTCGCGGCGTTCAACATCATCGCGACCGCCACCATGCTTGTCGCGGAGAAACAGCGGGAGATCGCCATTCTCGCCGCCATGGGGGCCACGAGGCGCATGATCCGGTCGATCTTCCTGGGCATCGGCGCGATCATCGGCGCCGTCGGCACGACCATCGGGGTCGTCACGGGGGCCCTCTCCAGCCACATTCTCGCGAAGTATCAGATCATCACGCTTCCGGCCGACATCTACTACATCTCCCACTTTCCCGTCCTCCTCAGGGCCGGAGACGTGGTCCTCATCGCGGCGGCCGCGATGGCGATCTCCTTCGCCGCGACCATCCACCCCTCATGGCGCGCGTCCCGCCTCGACCCAATCGAAGCGCTCCGCTACGAATGAACGCGAACCCGTCCGCTCCCCCCATTCTGGAGACCCGCGCCCTCTGCAAATCGTTTCCGTCGGGCACGCAGGTGCTCCACGTTCTTCGCGGAATCGACCTCGCCCTCTCGCCGGGAGAGTTCGTCTCGATCGTCGGCGTCTCGGGCGCGGGCAAGAGCACTCTTCTCCACATTCTCGGAGGGCTGGACCGCCCCACGTCCGGTTCCGTCGTTTGCCGGGGAAACGATCTCTTCTCGGGATCGGAGGAAGCGTTGGCCGACTACCGGAACACGCGCGTCGGTTTCGTCTTCCAGTTTCACCATCTTCTCCCCGAGTTCACGGCCATCGAGAACGTCCTCATGCCCGGGTGGATTCGCGGAGAACGCCCAGAGGACCAGGAAAGGGCGCGCATTCTCCTGGCGGAGCTTGGGCTGGCGGACCGGGGCCATCACCGCCCAGGCCAGCTCTCGGGCGGGGAACAACAGCGGGTGGCGCTGGCCCGCGCCCTTTTCCTGGCCCCCGAGATCGTCCTGGCCGACGAGCCGACCGGAAACCTGGACTCGGCCACGGGACAGGAGATCCACGATCTCATCCTGGAGATCAACCGGACGCGCAAGACGACGTTCGTCATCGTCACGCACAACGAGACCCTCGCCCGAAGGGCCCACCGATGTCTGAGGCTGGAAGAAGGGAAGTTGGTGGAGGTGGGTTAGGGGTTAGGGGTTAACAACCGAACAGGCGCGCGGTTATTCCAATTTACAATTTCCAATTTCCAATTTACAATTTCTTGCTCCCCAGAATCCCCTTGACTCCCTCCATCCGGTTCGATAGATTTCGATACCACCCCGGCCGCGACCGGGGCTTTGCATTTCTATTGCCGAGGTAGCTCAGTTGGTAGAGCAGGGGACTGAAAATCCTCGTGTCGGCGGTTCAACTCCGCCCCTTGGCACCAAGACAATCAGTCGGATACGCAGGCACCCTCGTCCGCTTCTCCTCGTTCTTACTGCGCTCCACCGTTGCCGTCCGCCGGAACCGATCGACGGAAGACCGCTGTAGGGAAAGAATCCCCCCTAGCGAACCCTTGGCTTGGGGGGCTTGACAGTGAGGTTAGCATATGCTAACCTTGTCCAATGTACAAGGAAGAGACCCTCCCGTTCTATGTATCGCCGGGCGACGCCCCGGCCAAGCAAGAGCTGTTGAAGGCCGCGCTTCACCTGTTCGTACGCGACGGCCTGTGCGAGACAAGCATCCGGGCGATCGCGGCGGAAGCCGGCTACAGCAACCCGGCCATCTTCAAGCACTTCGACACCAAGGAGGCGCTGGCGCTCCATCTATTCGAGCGCTGCTATCGACGGCTCAGCTCGGAGCTGTACTCGGCGCTGGACCCGGCGCGCCCCTTCCCGGCCAACCTCCACGGCCTCATCGAGCGCTTTGCCGGACTGCTCGACGAGAACTCCGACGCCTTCCTCTACGTACAGGACACCCTGCGCCTGTTCTGGCCAAAGGTGGCGCCGGCCCTCCGTCGACACTCGCTGATCGGCTTGCTCAAGCGGTTGGTGCAGGCCGGAGTACGCGAGGGCGAGGTCGCGAGCGGGGTGAGCGAAGACCTCCTTGTCGCAGCCATGGCCGGCTTTCTCTCGCAGTTCGCTCGGGCCCTCTACTTCGGTGAACTGTCTGGCAACGCAAAGGACTGGGTTCCCGCAATCGAGCAGACGCTGAGGCGCATGGTCCGTCCCTGACTTTTTTTTGCCGTCACGGTTAGCAATTGCTCACTCTGGGGAGGTGTTCGCATGAAAAAGATGCTGTTGCTGGGCGGGACCGGCTTCATCGGCCGGGAGGTTGTGCGGGTGGCCGCGGATGCCGGGTGGCAAGTGGCGGCGCTCTCCCGTTCCGAAGCGGGGGATGTCCCGCTCCGGAGGCTCGGAGCGGCGCCGGTGCGGGGGGACGCCGCCGACTACATCGAAAACGCGGCGGCTCTGGCGTTGCTTCTCTACTACCCGAACCGCCTGGACGGTGTCGCCTCCGTCGCCGGTGTGTTCACCCTCGCCAAGCACGGACTCTACTGGGGGAGCACGCTTCTGGTGCTGTACGGCCTCGCTCGCGCCGTGCTGCGAAGTGGACGGCGGCTTTCTTGACGGTCCTTCCGGCTTTCCTGTGGGTATCCCCCGCATGTTGTGGTCTCGGGATGTCCGCGTTTTTCCCCCCCACCTTGATCCTCCCCCGTCCCGGTCCGGGATCTCCGGACAAGG
>CAKKSE010000112.1:0-24871 GCA_919903025.1 Nitrospiria bacterium
AGGCTCATCGCGCTGATCAACGATCTTCACGACGCCATGAAGGCGGGGAAGGCGAGGGACGTCCTCGGCGGCGTGCTGACCGAGCTTGCCAACTATACGGTCTATCACTTCGGGGCGGAGGAGAAGCTGCTGCAGGCACTGGGGTATCCCGCATACGGTTCCCACAAGAAGGAGCACGAGACGTTCACGAAAGAGGTGCTCGACCTGAAGATCCGATGCGATCGGGGAGACCTGATTCTGACTATCAATGTTATGGCCTTCCTCAAAGAGTGGCTGACAAGCCACATCCTGAAGACGGACAAGAACTACTCCCCTTTCCTGAACGGCAAAGGCGTTTTCTAGTTTTTCCCTCAAGTTCTTCCCGCCGGGACCGATAACATCGGCACGGGAACACGTGCGGAGATCGGCCTGGCGGGAACGCGTCCTTAGGCCGTTTCCCCGATGGGATCGCGCAGACAGACCCCCCCTGCAACCACGCCAACGAAGGAGGACTCGCATGGCGCTCATGGTTTGGGACAACAGCTTCAGCGTCAACGTCAAGGAGATAGACGCGCAGCACCAGAAACTCATCGCCCTCATCAACGATCTTCACGACGCGATGAAGACGGGAAAGGCCAAGGACGTTCTTGGAAAGATCCTCTCAGATCTTACGGACTACACGGTCTACCATTTCGGGAATGAAGAGAGGCTTTTCCAGACGCACGGCTATCCGGAGGCCGCCGCGCACAAGAAGGAGCACGACGCTCTGACAAAGCAAGTGCTGGACATCAGGGGGAAGTTCGAGGAAGGGAAGGCCGGGGTCACGGTCGAGATGATGGCCTTTCTCAAGGACTGGCTCACGAACCACATCATGAAGACGGACAAGAAGTACACACCTTTCCTGAACGGCAAGGGCGTGGTCTAGCCTGCCTGCCGGTTCTTCTCTTCGACGAACTTCAGGAACTCCACCGCGGGGAGGGGCCTGCTGAAGAGGTACCCCTGCGCCCCGTCGCAGGCGCGCGCCCGGAGGAAGGCCGCCTGCGCCTCCGTCTCCACGCCTTCGGCGATCACCCGCATGCCCAGGGTATGGGCCATCGTGACGATGGCGGCGGCGATTGCCGCGTCGTTTGCGTCGGCCGTGACGTTCCGGACGAACGACTGGTCCACCTTGATCACGTCGATGGGAAAACGCTTGAGGTGGGCGAGAGATGAATAGCCCGTCCCGAAGTCGTCCACCGAAACGAGGATTCCGAGCCGCTTGAGCTCCCCCAGGGACGCGATGACCGCCTCGGGGTTCTTCATGATGGAGCTCTCGGTCAGCTCGATGTCGAGCCAGCGCGGATCGGCCCCCGTCTCCTCCAGCGCCCGATGGACCGTCTCCACCATGGCCGCGTGCCGAAACTGGCGGACGGAGAAATTGACGGCGATCGGCAGGGGCGGAAGACCGCCGTCGTGCCAGGCTTTCGCCTGGGCGCAGGCCGTCCGGAGGACCTGCTCGCCCAAGGGAACGATCAACCCCGTCTCCTCGGCGAGGGGGATGAATTCCCCCGGAGACACGAGACCCCGCTGGGGGTGCATCCATCGAACCAGCGCCTCCGCGCCGATGATCGTCCCGGTCCCCAGGTCGAACTGCGGCTGATAGTGAAGAACGAAGTCCCCGCGCTCGAGCGACCTTCGAAGGTCTGTCTCCATCGCAAGGTTCTTGGCGGTTCGGGCGTACATCTCCGGCTTGAAGAACTGAAAGGCGTTCCCGCCCAGCTCCCTCGCGCGGGAGAGTGCCGCATCGGCATTCCGGATGAGCCCCTCTGCGCTCACGCTGTCGCCGGGATGCACGCTCACGCCGATGCTCACGGTGACGTAGAGAGTCTGGTCTTCGACCGAGAGGGGTTCCGCGAAGGAGTCCAGGATTCGCCGGACCGCCCGGCCGATGCCGCCTTCGTCCCGGAGACCCGTGAGGACGATTCCGAATTCGTCCCCCCCGAGGCGGGCCAGCGTGTCGCTCTCCTGAGTCGAGAGACGGAGGCGCTGACCCGCGGCGCGCAGGAGCTGGTCGCCCGCCTCGTGGCCGAGCGTGTCGTTGAACGTCCGGAAACGGTCGATGTCCATCAAGAGAACGGCGACCGGATGTTCTCTCCGGATTCCTTCCAGCATGGCCTGTTTGAGACGATCGGCGAAGAGCATCCGGTTCGGCAGGCCGGTCAGGCCGTCGTAGTAGGCGAGGTGCGCGAGGCGCGCCTCGGCCTGCTTGCGGGTCGTAACGTCGCGAAGGAAGACGGCGAGGACGCTCCTTCCCTCGTGGACAGTCTTCGCGATGCTCGCCTCGGCCGGGAACTCGGTCCCGTCCTTGCGCCGTCCCGTCACTTCTCCCCGATCGTTCATCCGCCGGGCGTTTTCGCCCGAGGCGGAGAAGTCGCGGACATGCTTCCGGTGGGGTTCGGCGTACCGCTGGGGGAGGAGGATGTCCAGGGGTTTCCCCAGGACTTCGTCGGCCGCGTACTGGAAGGTCTGTTCGGCGCCCCAGTTGAAGAGGACGATCCGCTGTTCCTCGTCGACCGCGACGATCGCGTCGGCCGCGATCGAGAGGATGGTTTCGAAAAGGGAATCGGAGGGCTGGGGGGTCACTTCTCGTCTCCGCGACGGTGCAGGCTATGCGCAAATGATCGCCGATTTCACTGGGGAAGAGCAAGAGGCAAGAGGACATCCCAAAGAGCCAGTCCGAGGAGGGCTGCTGGAAGGCTGTCTTGGACCTTGCCCTCGTTCCGCCCTTATGGTACAAGTTTGCGAACTTTCAGCGTTTTCCCGCGGAGCGATTCCCGAATGGACAGCCGTTACAACCATTCCTCCGTCGAGGCCAAGTGGCAGAAGATCTGGGAGGATCTTCGCGTCTTCCGCGCCGCCGGCGAGACCGGCCGGCCCAAGCGGTACGTCCTCGAGATGTTCCCCTACCCGTCCGGCCGGATCCACATGGGACACGTCCGCAATTACGCCATCGGCGACGTCGTGGCCCGCGTTTTCCGGATGCGCGGATACGACGTCCTTCACCCGATGGGATGGGACGCCTTCGGCCTCCCGGCCGAAAACGCGGCGATCGACCGGGGAGTGCCTCCCGCCCGCTGGACGCTCGAGAACATCGCCTACATGAAAGGCCAGCTCAAGAAGCTGGGCCTTTCTTACGACTGGTCGCGCGAGGTGACCACCTGCGCGCCCGAGTACTACAAATGGAACCAGTGGTTCTTCCTCAAGATGCTCGATCGGGGGCTGGCCTACAAGAAGGTCTCGGTCGTCAACTGGTGCCCCTCCTGCGAAACGGTCCTCGCGAACGAGCAGGTGGAGGGCGGGCGTTGCTGGCGGTGCGACGCGGCGGTCGTTCCGAAGGAGCTCTCCCAATGGTTCTTCAAGATCACGGCCTACGCCGAGGAGCTCCTAGCGGACTGCGACCGGCTGACGGGATGGCCGGAGCGCGTTCTCACGATGCAGAGGAACTGGATCGGCAGATCGTCCGGCGTCGAGGTCCGGTTTCCGCTGGCCGAACCGGTTCCGGGGGAGAAGGAGATCGGAATCTTCACGACGCGGCCGGATACGCTCTACGGCGTCACGTTCATGAGTCTGGCCCCTGAGCATCCGCTGGTCGAACCGCTCATCGCCGGTCTGCCCGAGGCTGAAAAGGTCCGGGAGGCCGCGGCGATGATGCGCGCCGAGGACCGGATCGCCCGGTCAGCCGAGGGGGGCGAGAAGCACGGCGTCTTCACGGGCCGTCACGCCGTCAACCCGCTCACGGGCCGGAAGGTCCCGATCTGGGTGGCCAATTTCGTCCTTCCCGAGTACGGGACCGGAGCGATCATGGCCGTTCCGGCGCACGACCAGCGCGACTTCGAGTTCGCCCGCAAGTACGCCCTTCCGATCGAGGTGGTCATCGGCCCGCCCGGCGTTCCGCTCGATCCGAAGACGATGGCGGAGGCGTACACGGAGCCGGGAGTCCTCGTGAACTCCGGCCCGTTCAGCGGCGTTTCCTCGCAGGAGGCGAAGGAGAAGATCTCGGACCATGTCGAGGCGAAGGGGCTGGGCGAGAGGCGGGTGAATTACAGGCTCCGCGACTGGGGAATCTCGCGCCAGAGGTACTGGGGGACGCCGATCCCCGTCGTCTACTGCGAGAAGTGCGGGATCGTGCCCGTCCCCGAGAAGGACCTGCCGGTCCTTCTGCCGGAGGATGTTTCGCTCACAGGAAAGGGAGCGTCTCCGCTCGCGGCTACGGACGCGTTCGCTGCCGCGCCGTGCCCGGCGTGCGGCGCCGCGGCACGCCGGGAGACCGACACGATGGACACGTTCGTCGACTCCTCGTGGTACTTTCTCCGCTACACGTCGCCCGGCCGCGACGATCGGCCGTTCGATTCCGCCGAAGCGGAACGGTGGATGCCCGTCGACCATTACATCGGCGGGATCGAGCACGCCGTCCTGCACCTCCTCTATTCGCGGTTCTTCATGAAGGTCCTCCGCGATCTTGGGCTGGTTTCGGCGGGCGAGCCGTTCGAAAGCCTCCTCACGCAGGGGATGGTCATCAAGGACGGGGCGAAGATGTCGAAGTCGAAGGGAAACGTCGTGGACCCCGACGCGCTCATCGAGAAGTACGGCGCGGACACGGCGCGGCTGTTCTCGCTGTTCGCCGCGCCGCCCGAGAAGGACCTCGACTGGAACGACCGGGGCGTGGAGGGAGCGCACCGCTTCCTCGGGCGACTGTGGCGGCTGGTCTCGGAAAACCGCGAGTGGATGCTGAAAGACGCCGGCCGGCGCCCCGCCGGGGACGAAACGGGGGACGCCCGGAAGCTGAGGCGGAGCACGCACGCCGCGATCAAGAAAGTGACTGAGGATTTCGACCGGGGCTTCCAGCTCAACACGGCCATCGCCGCCTTGATGGAGCACATAAACGTTCTCACCCGGTTCGCCGCGGACTCCAGCCTCGGGCCGGGCTCCGCAACGGACGTCCGGCTCTCGTTCGTCGAGGGCGTGGAGACGCTCGTCGTCCTCCTCTCTCCGTTTGCGCCGCACATTTCCGAGGAGGTGTGGGCGGAGTTGGGCCACGCGACGCTCGCCGCGATGGAACCGTGGCCCGCCGCAGACCCCGGCCTCGTACGGGCGGAAGACGTGGAGATCGTCGTTCAGGTCAACGGGAAACTGCGGTCGAGACTCACGTTTCCGGCGGGGACGCCCGAGGCCTCCCTTCGGGAGGCGGCTTTGGCCGATCCCAAGATCCGGCCCCAGATCGGCGGCCGCCCCATCCGGAAGGTGATCGTCGTCCCCGATCGTCTGGTGAACGTCGTCGTATGAGGCGGACGGGCGGACAGATGGGGCGCTGGGCCTTCCTCGTTCTCGCGGGCCTGCTCGCGGCCGGGACCCTCGGGTGCGGTTATCACTTCGCCGGCCGCGTCATCGGGCTTCCCAAGCATATCCGGTCGATCGCCGTTTCCCCTTTTGAGAACGCGACGTTCGAGCCGCGGCTCGACGATATCTTCACGCGCGCCGTCACGAACGAGCTGATCCGCGACGGAAGGCTCCAGCTTGTGCCCGCGGACCGGGCGGACGCCGTTCTCACGGCGCAGATCGTTTCGTACGATCAGGTCCCCCTCTCCTTCGACGCCGCCCAGCGCGCCCGCGAGATGCGGATCAAGGTGCGCTTCGATCTGGCGCTGACCGAACGGACGACGAAGAAGACGCTCTGGAAGGAAACGGGAATGGAGACGCGCCCGACGGGGGCTGCGTACAAGGTCGTGGACAGCATCGAGACGACGAAGACCAACAAGGACGAAGCGCTCCAGAACGTCGCGCGGGACTTCTCGGAAGATCTCGTCGCCCGGATGTTCGAGGCCTTCTAGCCGGGAGCCGCATTCAAGGTCAATCCCCTTCCCCCTTGACGGTCCGAGATCCCGGTCCGGGCTCCCGGACCGGGGGGGAAGGCTGGGATGGGGGTGGCCCGCCGATGCTCACCACCCACCTTGATCCTCCCCCGTCCCGGTCCGGGATCGCCGGACAAGGGGGGAGGAGTTGTGGATGATTCCGACTTGAAGGGGCAGGGGTTCGGATGAAAGCTGGCGAGTTCAACGCTTTGCTCGACAAGGGCGCGGTCCCCGGCGTGGTCCTCCTGCACGGGCCGGAAGCCTATCTGCGGGACCGGATATTGGTCCGCGTGAGGAGCGCCGTTCTTGGAAATGCCCTCGTGGAGTTCAACTTCGAGACGTTCTACGGCCGGGAGACCCAGGGGGAAGATATTCTCCAGTCCTGGCGCACCCTTCCGTTCGGGACGGCCCGCCGCCTGGTCATCGTCCGTGACGCCGAAAAGATCAACGCCGCGGGCCAGGAGCTTCTCGCGGAAGCGATGGACGCTCCGGAGGAGAGCGCCTGCCTGGTGCTCGTGGCCGAAAAGGCCGACTTCCGGAAGAAGCTGTTCGCCGCCGCGCGTTCGCGGGGGGCCGAGGTGTCTCTCTTGAAGCCGTTCGAAAGAGAGATGCCCGGATACGCCCGGAGGATGGCACAAGAGAGGGGACTCGCTCTCTCCGAGGGGGCCGTCGCGCGGATCGTCGAAGAGGCGGGAGAGGATCTGCTGTCGCTTGCGGGCGAGATCGAAAAGCTTTCGCTGATGTCGGCGCCGGGGCGTCCCGTTTCCGAGGAAGACGCGGCCCGCTGGTCTGGCCGGCGCCGGGCGGCTTCGGCCTTCAAGGTCATCGGAGACGCGGCGTCGGGGCGCCTGCCCGAGGCCCTGGCCGGCGCGGACCGTCTCGTCGAGGAGGGGGAGGAGCCCGTCAAGATCCTCGCGCTCCTCGCCCGCCAGATGCGGCTCTACGCCCTCTCGGACGATCTCGCCCGAAGGAGCGTTCCGCGGCAGGAGATTCCAAAGCGCCTGGGGATGGCTCCCATGTTCAGCCAGGAGTTCATGTCCCAGGCCGACTGCGTTGGATCAAGGGCGGCCGGGTTCCTCCGGCCGATTCTGGACGGCGACGTCGCCGTGAAGAGGGGAGCCCGGAACCCGAAGCGGGTGGTGGAACATCTCCTGGCGCGCGTGACCCTGGCTTCCAGGTGCGGGAAGAAACAGGGCGCTCGGGACCGGTCTGATTGAGAGCGCCGGGATTGCCGGGAATGGATGAGCGCGGCGATTCAGGCCTTGGCGGCGCTTACCTTCCGGACGAGGCGCGAGACCTTGCGGCTCGCCGTCTTCTTGTGGAGGATACCCTTGCCGCCGGCCTTGTCGATGGCGGGAACGGCGCCGGCCAGCGCCTTGCGGGCCGTCTCCGTGTCCCCCTTCTCGATGGCTTCGATGACGTGCCTTGTGAGCGTGCGGATCTCCGATTTGACCGAGCGGTTCCTGAGACGCTTCTTCTGAGCCTGACGTTCCCGCTTTTCGGTCGACTTGTGTCTTGCCATGAAACCTCCAGTGAAATCGATCGGAAGGACGCTTAAGTATCATATGGTTCCGAACGGTGTCAAGGTCTTTCCCGGGGATTTCCGCACGTGACGTCAGCCGGAAGCGAGGTTTCGGGGGAGAAAGACGCGGCCCGGGTCGCGCGGGCGGCGGGCGTCATCGGCGCCGCAACGCTTCTCTCCCGCGTTCTGGGGCTCGTCCGCGAGATCGTCGTGACCCGCGCCTTCGGCGCCACGCACGCGGCCGATGCCTTCTTCGTGGCCTTTCGCATTCCGAACCTCCTCCGGGAACTGCTCGCCGAAGGTTCGATGTCCGCGGCCTTCGTGCCCGTCTTCTCTGAGTACCTCACGAAACGCTCCCGTGCCGAGGCCGTGGACCTCGCCCACGTCGTCTTCACGGTCCTCCTCATCCTTCTGTCGTCAGCGACGATCCTGGGGATCGCGGCGGCGCCGTGGATCGTCCGCGCCATCGCGCCGGGCTTTGGAGTGGAGGATAAGTTCGATCTGACCGTCACTCTTGCGCGGGTCATGTTCCCCTTCCTCATCTTCATCGGATTCGCGGCGCTCGCGATGGGGATATTGAACGCGCTCCGGCGGTTCACGGTCCCGGCCCTTGCGCCGGCCGTGCTCAATGTGGGTGTGATCTCGGGCGTCCTTTTCCTTCCGCCGTACCTCGATCCGCCGATCCTGGGGCTGGCCATCGGCGAGTTGATCGGCGGCCTCCTCCAGTTCGCGATCCAGGTCCCGCCGCTCCTCAAGGAGAAGATCGCCTTCCGCCTCCGCTGGCGGCCGAGCGACCCCGGCCTCGCGCAGATCCGGCGTCTCTTTCTTGCGTTCCTTGTGGGCGCCGGGGCCCTGCAGATCAACAACTTCGTTCTCACGATCCTGGCCTCGTATCTTGCGGCGGGGAGCGTTTCCTACCTCTACTACGGGATGCGCCTGATCCACCTTCCCCTGGGCGTGTTCGGGGTCGCCATGGCCACCGCCATTCTTCCCGCGCTCTCCGTCCAAGCCACGCACGGTGAGGTGGGACGCCTGCGGGAAACCTTCGCGTCGGGGATGAGTCTTGTCCTTCTGATTACGGTTCCCGCGGCGGTCGGCCTCGTCTCGTTCGCCGGCCCGATCGTCTCAACGATCTTCATGCGGGGCGCGTTCGACGCCGCGGCTGTGCACGGGACGGCGCTTGCGGTCATGGCCTACGCCGTCGGGCTCTGGGCCTTCGCGGCCGTCCGGGTGGCCGTGTCTGCCTTCTACTCCATGCAGGAGACGCGCGTTCCCGTGGCCGGCACTCTCGTCACGGTCGCCGCCAATCTCATTCTGAGCCTTCTTCTCATGGGTCCGCTCGAACACGCGGGGCTGGCGCTCGCCACGGCCCTGGCCGCTGTCCTGAACCTGGGGTTCCTTCTCTATTTCCTTCGGCGCCGGCTCGAGACGATCGGGGGACGACGGATCGCCGGCGCCTTCCTCAAGGCCGTGGCGGGATCGGCGCCGATCGGGCTCGTCGGCGTCTTTCTCTCGCGGAACGCCCTCTGGCTCATGGACGGCCGGTTGGGCGAGAAGGCCGTTTGGCTGGCTCTTGGGATCGGCGCGGGTCTCGCGAGTTACGGCGTCATTCTCCGCGTCCTCGCTCCCGAGGAGTGGTCGCGGGCGAGGAGGATTGTCCGGAGAGGCGGGTGATGTCCGTTGTCGCAAAGACAGACTGGGGCTGGATCGGCGTCGCGGCGACGGATCGGGGAATCGCGCGGATCGCCCTTCCCTGCCGCAGGCGCGCGGATGCGCTCTCGGAAATGTCCTCCACGCCGGGTTCCTCGCCCCGGGTGAGAGGGGATGCCTCTGTCCGCCTCGAGAAGAAAGCGATCAGCCTCCTCGCGGACTACTTCCGGACCGGCCGGATGGATTGGAATCTTCCGCTCGATCTGGACGGAGCGACGGACTTCGAGAAGAAGGTCTGGCGGGCGGCCCGGGAAATCCCCCGAGGATCGGTCGTGACCTATGGCGAACTGGCCCGCCGGATCGGTCAGCCGGGGGCGGCCCGGGCCGTCGGCCGGGCCCTCGGCCGCAATCCGGTGCCCGTCGCGGTTCCGTGCCATCGCATCGTCGGCGCGAACGGGAGGCTGACCGGGTTCTCCGCTCCCGGGGGCGTGGAGCTGAAGGCCAGATTGATCTCCCACGAGCGGGCTCACTGGCGCGAATAGGGCGGGCACGGTGTGCCGCTCTACGGTCGGGTGAGCGGGCGAATTTCACAGGGCGGGTCATCGGATCCGCCGAGACTATTCTCGCATTATCGTCTCGCATTATCGTCTTGACAGGCGGAGGGCCAGATTGTATCCTCCAGCGTTCACGCAAGACCTCAACGTTTATCTGTAACGTTTATCTGTCAGTATAAAACAGGGTGTAGAACATGCCGACGCTTAAGAAAAGCACAGTATCAACCAAGCCCGGGGCGGCCAAGAAGTGGTACCTCGTGGACGCCGACGGGAAGACGCTCGGACGGCTCGCTTCGAGGGTGGCCGCCGTACTGCGGGGGAAGCACAAGGCGGTCTTCACGCCGCACGTCGACACCGGGGACTTCGTCGTCGTCATCAACGCGGGGCGCGTCCATCTGACGGGGAAGAAGGAAACCGAAAAGGTCTACTACCGCCACACGAATTACCCGGGGGGCCTCAAATCGGCCACGGTCGGAGAGCTTCGCGCCCGCCGGCCCGCGTCGATCATCGAATACGCCGTTCAGGGGATGCTTCCCAAGAACAAGCTCGGGCGCCGGGTCCTCAAGCATCTCAAGGTGTACGAAGGAAGCGAACATCCGCACGCATCGCAAGCGCCGAAACCGCTGTCGGTATCCTGAGGGAGCGGACGAGCGGTCTTGGATCGCAGGAAAGCGACAAGAGGGTCCTAATGTCAAGCACGGTCAAGCTCAGCGCGACAGGGAAAAGAAAGTGTTCGATCGCCAGGATTCTCTTGAGTCCGGGCGTGGGGGCGTTCACCGTCAACGACCGGCCGGTTGACAAGTTTTTCGGACGCGACATCCTACGGATGGTCGTTCGACAGCCGTTCGAGGTGACGGGGACCGTTGGAAAGTACGACGTCGACGCGAACGTGACGGGGGGCGGAATCTCCGGTCAGGCCGGGGCCATCCGGCACGGCATCGCCCGAGCCCTCCTGGAAGCCGATCCCGCTCTCAGGGACCAGCTCAAGAAGGAAGGCCTCCTGACCCGGGACCCTCGGATCAAGGAGCGTAAGAAGTACGGCCGCAAGGGAGCCCGCAAGCGGTTCCAGTTCTCGAAACGGTAACTCTTCCGATCGGACGGATGAGTTGGTGATCGAAGGGGGAGGGTCAGCCGGCCTTCCCCCTTTCTTTTTTTGACGCGGAGAAAGAGAATGAGAAAAAAGATCCGGGTTGCCATCGTGGGGGGAAGCGGATACACGGGAGGGGAGCTTCTGCGTCTTCTCGTCCGGCATCCTTCGGTGCGCGTCGCCCTGGCGACGTCCGAGAGGGAGGCGGGGAAGCAGGTCGCCGAGTCTCACCCGTTCCTCAGGGGATTCGTCGCCATCGAGTTCGTGAAGGCCGATCCTGCGGCCGTTGCCAGGTCCGCGGATCTCGCGTTCCTCGCCCTTCCGCACGGAGAGTCGTTCAAGATGGCCCGTCCTCTTCTGAAGGCGGGGTTGAAGGTCGTGGACCTCTCGGCCGACTTCCGGCTCAAGGATCCCAGGACGTACAGGAGATGGTACGACACGACTCACGGCGATCCGGATCTCCTCCATGAAGCGGTGTACGGCCTCACGGAGTTTCGCCGGAAGGAAACGGCCAAGGCGAAGCTCGTGGCAAACCCCGGCTGTTATCCCACGGCGGCCTTGCTGGGCCTGCTCCCGTTCCTCGAAAGCGGCGTCGCCGCGCCGGGATCGGTGATTATCGACGCGAAATCGGGCGTCTCCGGGGCGGGCCGCACGCCGAGCGCGGCGGCGCACTATCCCGAGACCAACGAGGCGTTCGGTCCCTACAAGGTGGGCAATCACAGGCACACGCCCGAGATCGCCCAGGAGGCGGCCTCCGCTGTCGGGCGGCGGGTCCCCGTCCGCTTCGTTCCGCACCTGGTTCCGATGAGCCGGGGGATCCTGGCGGCCGTCTACTTCCGGACGAAGCGGGCGGCGGACGACGAGTCCCTTCGGAGCGTTCTCGTCCGGCGGTACGGCCACGAGCCTTTCGTTCGCGTTCTTCCGCCCGGCCGCTTCCCGAATACGCGGGACGTGCGGGGAACGAATCTCGCCGACGTGCAGGTGAAGGTCTTCGAAGGCGGGCGGGAGGCCGTTGTGCTCGTGGCGATCGACAATCTGGGCAAGGGGGCCGCGGGGCAGGCGATCCAGAACATGAACGTCATGATGGGGTTCCCAGAGACGGCGGGGCTGGACTTTCCGGGAGTGGTTCCATGAGTCCTGAAAAAACCGGCACGGGCGTGACCGCCGTAAAGGGGTTCCGCGCCGGGGGGATCGCATGCGGCATCAAGAAGTCGGGAGCCCTCGATCTGGCCCTGATCCTCTCCGACATGCCGGCGACAGCCGCGGGAACATTCACGCGGAACAGGTTTCGCGCCTCCTGCGTTGACCACTCCGAGCGGCTGGCGCGGCGGGGCCGGGCGCGGGCGGTCGTGGTCAACAGCGGGAACGCGAACGCGGCGACGGGGAAGCAGGGAGAGCGGGATACGGCGGAAATGGCGAAGAAGACCGCTTCGGTCCTTCGCGTGCCGGCCGGGGAGGTTCTCGTGGCGTCCACGGGCGTGATCGGCGTTCCTCTGCCCATGACGGCCGTTCACGCCGGGATCGAACTGCTTGCGGGGAGGCTCGGCGCGGCGGGAGGGCGGAAGGCCGCCCGGGCGATCATGACGACGGATTCGGTTCCGAAGGAGACATCCGTGAGGAGGCGGCTCGGCGGCGCGTCCGTCACCGTCGGAGGGATGGCCAAGGGGTCGGGGATGATCCATCCCGACATGGCCACGATGTTGGCGTTCATCACGACGGATGCCAAGGTCCCCGCTCCCGTCCTGGGAAGGGTTCTTCGCGGCGTCGTGGACGACTCGTTCAACTCGATCACCGTGGACGGCGAGACGAGCACGAACGACATGGTCCTTTGCATGGCGAACGGTGCGGCCGCCGTCGCGGTCCTTGGCGGTCGGGACCTGGACGTTTTCGCCGGAATGCTCAAAGACGTTTGCCGGGACTTGGCCGAGAAGATCGTCCGAGACGGAGAGGGAGCGAGCAAGTTCATCCGTGTCGTCGTGACCGGCGCGGCGGGCGTTTCGGCCGCGCGGCGGGTCGCGCGAGCGGTTGCGGTATCCCCCTTGGTCAAGACGGCCGTCTATGGAGGCGACCCCAACTGGGGCCGGATCGCCGCGGCGGCCGGGAACGCCGGCGTCGCGTTCCGGCCGGAGAAGGTGAGCATCCGAGTCGGCGGCGTCCTGATCGTTCGCAGGGGAGAGGGATTGGGACCGGCGGCGGAGCGGGAAACGGCGCGGGCTCTCCGGAGAAAAGAGATAGAGATCCGCGTGGACCTGGGAGCGGGGAAAGCCCGGGCTTCCTACTTCACCTGCGACCTCACGCACGAGTACATTACGATCAACGCCAGCTACCGGACCTGATCGCGATGCCGACGCTCACGCGCTGGCTGATCAAGACGGCCCTTCTCTATTTCGTGGCCTCTCTCGCGCTCGGCGTCGTTTTGGCCGCGAAGGACGCGTTTGGTCTCGCGCCCTCTCTCGCGGGGCTGGTTCCCGTCTACTTTCACCTCCTCATGGTCGGATGGGTGACCCAGCTCATCTTCGGCGTGGCCTTCTGGATGTTTCCCCGATACTCGAAGGAGAAGCCTCGCGGCCGAGAGGGGCTTGCCTGGGCGATGTACGCGAGCCTCAACGCGGGCCTTCTGCTGAGGGGTCTCGCGGAGCCGATGCATTCCGGCGCGCCGTCGGCGTTCTGGGCGGCGGTCCTTGTCGTTTCGGCCCTGCTCCAATGGTCCGCCGGCCTGATGTTCGTCGCGAACATGTGGAAGCGGATCCGGGAGAAGTGACGTGCCGCGCTTGAGCGTTCTTCTTATTCGTACGGCCCTTGTCTATTTCGCCGCCGGATTCACGCTCGGCGGCCTGATGCTGGTCGAGAAAGCGGTCCGGATCGACCCCGTTCTGTGGCGGTTCTTCGACGCCCACGTGGAGTTCCTGCTCGTCGGCTGGACGGTTCAGCTAGCGATGGGCGTTGCATTCTGGATGCTCCCGCGCTTCGAAGGCGGGGTGAGCCGGGGAAACGAGCCGGCCGCGTGGGCGGCGTTCTTCCTTGTCAATACGGGAGTTCTGTTCGTCGGCCTCGGATCGTTCCTCGGATTGCCGCAGGCGGTCTCTCTCACGGGCCGGGTCATCGAGGTCGGCGCGGCGCTGGCCTTCGCCCTCAACGCTTGGCCCCGCGTACGGCCCTCGCCGGCGTGAGGAAATTGGCTTACCAGGTGGCTGGGTGGCTAGCGTGGCGTCCCTAACGCTTCTTTACATAGAAAAAGTGTGACCTCATTCCCGCGGAAGCGGGAATCCAGACCAAAATGACTGGATTCCCCCGCATCAAGTGCGGGGCAGGCTCCGTCAAGCCCGGAATGACGAACAAGGCAAAGGGAATTCTGGGACACTGCACTGGGTGGCTGGGAACGACCCGGCTACGCTTTTCCCGTCACCTTGTACCATCCGATCGCGATCAGCTCCCGGATCACCTCTATTTCCAAGTTGAGAGACCCCCAGAGACCGTAGCGGAGGAACAGGCCGGCGCCCAGGTCCTCGTTCCCGTAGACGTCGAAGGCTGGGGCCGCGAAGATATGCTTGAATCCCGCCGCGCGGAACGACATCACCGATCGCCGGATGTGTGTGGGCGACGTTACGATCAAGTACCTGTCCTTCTCAATGTCGCCGAGTTTGGCCTCCTTGATGAATTTCGCGTGTTCGGCCGTGCTTCGGGCCTTTGTCTCGAAGAGGATCGCGTCGGCCGGGACCCCGCGGAGGACGAGTTCGTTCCGTATCTGCCAGAGGGTCGATTGTTCGAGCGGTCCCTGGACGATCTGAGACACGATGATCCTGGCCTTGGGGTTCTTGGCGTGCTCCTCGACCGCTTTGTGTGCGCGCATGAGCATGCAGGACGAGGGGATGCCTCCGCAGGGAAGGAGGAGGATGTAGTCCGCCTCGGAGGAATACTCGGCCGCGCCGGCCAGCCAGCGCTGAGCGTTTTCGGGGACGCCCATCGACGCGGCGGCGACGGCTGTCGCGAAGACGAGGCCGAGGAAGGCGAAAAGGGTCCGGATCTTTCTGTACACACTTGCCATTGCAAACCCATTCTTGGCCGTTTGCCTGCGTGCTCTCTCCAAGCCTATTATAAACGCTGGGGGGCTGTTGAAAGAAATTCCCTCTCCCCCTGTGAGGGGGAGAGGGCGAGGGTGAGGGGGCAGAGACGATGGAGCACAAGTTCATCGCCGACGCGATGCTCGGGCGTTTGGCCCGTTGGCTGCGCGTTCTGGGGTGCGACGTCGAGTATTTTCCAGACATCTCCGACAAGGAGATCGCCGAGCGGGCCGAGCGGGAGGGGCGGGTGATCCTCACGCGGGACACTCTCCTCATCCGCCGCCGGAAGGTCCGGGACAACCACTTCTTTGTCGAGGGGGACCACTACCCCGACCAGCTGAAGCAGGTCGTCCGCCGCTTCGGGATCGATCCGCGCGGAGGGTTTCTCACGCGCTGTGTCGAGTGCAACGCCGTCCTTGAGGAGTGTTCCAGGGAGAGCGTTCGAGACCATGTGCCGCCGTACGTCTTCGAGACACAGGAGGCGTTCAAGATTTGTCCCTCCTGTCAAAGAACCTACTGGCCTGCAACGCATAGAGAGCGGATGGTCGAGAAGCTCGAAGAGATTCTGGGAGGGAGGGCCGACTAGGAGGTTGTTGAAAGAAGCCCTGGATTTTTCTGTACGTCATTCCCGTGAAAACGGGAATCCAGGTTCTCTCGAAGACTTCCTGGATGCCCGTTTCCGCGGGCATGACGAAAATGCTGGGGCGAGAGGTCTTTTTTAGACCGCCTTCGGGACTAAGGGTTGCCGCCTAGCCACTGGTGAGCCGACTTGTGGTATTCTTGGGAAAGAAGCGAGGGGGGAGCGCCCAATGACGCGTGAAGATCTGCTCAAGCGAATCTCCATCGACCCCAACGTTTGTTTCGGCAAACCTTGCATTCGCGGCACGCGGATCTGGGTATCTCTGATCGTCGAGAACCTGGCGGAAGGAGTCTCGGAGGCCGAAATCCTCTCGGCCTACCCGCAGTTGAAGCCGGAAGACGTTTCCGCGGCCTTGGCGTATGCGGCGGAGATGACGCGGGAACGCGTGATTCCAATCCAGGTGAAGACCGCCGGAACATGAGGTTCAAGCTGGACGAGAATCTCGATCCTCGGCTCGCCCCCGTTGTCGCCGAGGGGGGACATGAGGTTGACACGGTCCTCGACGAAGGCTTGTCGGGCAAGGACGACGACGCTGTCTATCAAGCCTGTCTTGCCTCCGGGCGTATCCTGGTCACCTTGGACCTCGATTTTTCGAATCCTTTCCGTTTTCCACCTGCTCCCGCGGAAGGCATCATCGTTGTTCGACCGCCGCGACCGGTCTTGTCCATGATTCGAGCCGTTCTGACAGGAGGTTTGCCGCGGATCAAGGAAGGGTTTCGGAAGGGTCAATTGTGGATCGTGGAGCCGGAGCGAGTCCGGATTTACGATCCTTCCGACCCGATTGAGTGAGTTGCCGCAGAGTCCCGGAAAGGGCCAACCGGCATGAAGACGGAGCGTCAGATCTCGTCCGGCGGGGTGATCTTCCGGCGGGCCGGGAGAAAGATCGAGGTCGCCTTGATCGCCGTGAAGGGCGGGACGGTCTGGTGCCTTCCGAAGGGGCTCGTCGAGAAGGGCGAGAATCTGGCCCGGACGGCCCACCGGGAGGTCAAGGAAGAGACGGGCCTCGACGGGAAGATCCTCGGCAAGATCGATTCGATTCACTACTTCTACGCGCACAAGGAAGAGGACGAGACGGTCCGGTATTTCAAGATCGTCTATTTCTTCCTGATGGAATTCGCCGGCGGGGACGTCGCCGACCACGACCAGGAGGTGGACGACTGCAGGTGGTTTCCGATCGGCGGGGCGGTTCGGAAGCTTGCGTACGAAGACGAGAAGAGGGTCCTTAAGAAGGCCCGAGAGATGATTGGACGAGTCAAGTCCGGGCGCAACGGACCGGCGGAATAGCGGCGAGAAACGGATCAACCGGTTCAGGGTTTCAGGAAGTCTATTCCGTACGAGGGCATGCCTCTTGGACAGTTTGAAGCGTGCTTGAGGACGGCTCGGGCGACGGCTTCTGGACGGTCGCCTGGGAGGGAATGGGGGACGATGAGCAGTCCAAAATGAGGGCGATGCTCGTTGAAGAATTGGACCGTCAACTGGATGTAATCGTTTCGGTTCCGAGTCACAAAGCACCGCCCGTCGGCCGTCGCGAGTTCCAATTGTTCCAAGTCGGATGCCTGGAGCATTCCGACTTCATGGGCGCTGACCGCGTCGGCGCCGCGGTTCCTGAGAATTTCGGCGATCCGAGGACTCAGATCTTCGTCCAGGTAGAACTTCATTGCCCGCCGGAGGGCAGGAACGGATGCTTCTTGCGGACGGCTTCGAGCGTCCAGCCCTCGTTTGCGGCGATCAGGCGGTCGATTTCTTCCGGGTAGGATTCATAGTACCCGATGGCGGATCGAAGCTGTTGCTCCGTGAGCCAGTGATAGGCTTTGCGGAGACGCTCAAGACTTTTCCCGAGGCTCTTGTAGCTCGCGACGATCTCCCAGACTTCCACGCCGGTTCCGGCCACGCGGGCCCGCCTCCCGTGCACGCCTTCGGAGAAGACGATCCCAGGGCAACGGTGGGTTTTGACGGCTTCTTCGAGGAGCGCGTTCGCCACGCTGGAAAAGTCCTTTTGCGCGTCCTCGGCCATCCGCTCGATTTCCTTGAGAATCTTCTCTGGTATCCGCAAGCTTTTCTGGACGACAGCCATTTGCGCATCTCCTGTATGACATGACATTACGCAGGAATACGCAGTATGTCAAGACTCTAGGGAGGGGGGTGCCGGCAGATGGGAGGATATGGCCAAGGGCGCTTTTGCCAGAGGGCCGGATCCCCTTCGTTTTTGTTGATCTCTCAAGGTCGCCCGGCAGTTTTCCAGCGTTTTGTTTGCCCTCGTCATTTACGGAAGGCGCCAAGGTCCATAATCACAAAGCGGTCAATTGTTCGCAGTACCGATGTTCGCAGTACCGCTCGCAGAGTGCCCATCCGCTTGTCGGGGCACATCTTCCTGGGTTCTTCTGCCATGCCGGCGTGACGGATAGTGTCACGCACGGTCACGAGACCGTCTTGGCCTTGCCTCTATGGCGCTTCCGGGGAAGCCAGCCGCCCAGCCACCGACGACGCGGCCTCGCATTAATCTGTTGACTCCCGCCGCATTTTTTGGCATTTCTCGGATGGGAGTTCCACGCCGGCCCGGGTTCTTCCGGGGGGCCGGTCCAGGCGTTCACTTTCCCCCAGAGAGAGGGCAATCGATGAAGCTTCCACTGCAGATCACGGTTCGGAACATGTCCCTTTCTTCGGCCGCGGAAGAGAACATCCGCGAAAAGGCCGCCAAGCTGGACGGCGTCTGCGAGAACATCATGAGCTGTCGCGTCGTCGTCGAGGCTCCGCACAAGCGGCACCACAAGGGCGTGCTCTACAACGTCCGGATCGACATGACCGTCCCCGGCTCTGAGTTGGTCGTCAAGCGCGAGCCCCACGAGGATCTGTACGTTGCGATCCGCGACGCCTTCGATGCCGCGCGGCGCCAGCTCGAAGAGCTCGTCCGGCGCCAGCGCGAGGCGCCCAAGACGGAGACCGCGCGCGAGGCGCCCGTTTACGCCCGCGTCGCGCGCCTCCTCTCCGCCCAGGACCACGGCTTCCTCGAGACGTCCGACGGCAGAGAGATCTACTTCCACAGGAACAGCGTATTGAATGATGCGTTCGACCGCCTGAAGGTCGGGGTCGAGGTGCGATTTACCGAGGAGCTGGGGGAGAAGGGACCGCAGGCGAGCACCGTCGTCTTGCGGTAGATCCTTCGGCATCCCGTGGAAACTCTTCGCTCGCGTCAGGCTGTCGAGATCGACGGCTCCCGCGGCGAAGGGGGCGGGCAGGTCCTGCGGAGCGCCTTGGCCCTCTCGCTCGTGACAGGGCGGGCCGCGCGAATCACTAACATCCGGGCGCGGCGGCCCAAACCGGGCCTGATGGCCCAGCATCTGAAGTGCGTCGAGGCGGCCTCGCGGATCGGCGGCGCGGAGGTTGAGGGCGCCCGGCTGGGATCGTCCTCTCTCGCCTTCTCTCCCCGGTCGATCCGTCCCGGGGATTTCCGTCTCGATATCGGGACGGCTGGATCCGTCTCTCTTGTCCTCCAGACCATCTTCCTGCCGCTCAGCCTCGGCGGGGCCCCATCCACGTTCTCGATTACCGGCGGGACGCACGTCCCCTGGAGCCCCTGTTTTCACTACCTGGAAGACCACTGGCTCAGGTTCATGCGCGAAGCCGGGTTCGACGCGACGCTCACGCTCGCGCAAGCCGGGTTCTATCCTCAGGGGGGAGGACGGATCGAGGGGACGGTCAGGCCGGTCTCCCGGATCGTTCCCCTCAGCCTGACCGCGCGGGGACCGCTCATGAAGATCCGGGGGGTCTCGGCCGTCGCCGGTCTTCCCATGAGCATCGCCGAGCGGCAGAGGGATCAGGCCTTGCGCCGCCTGGCCGCCGGATTTCCAGGAACGCAGATCGAAACAGTCGAACTGCCCGCGCGGTCCAAGGGGACGATGTTTTTCCTCCTCGCGGAGTTCGAGGGCGGCCGCTGTTGCTTCACCGCCCTGGGGGAGCGCGGAAAGCCGGCCGAGCGCGTGGCGGACGAAGCCGTGGACGGGTTCGAGGAGTTTCTTGCGACAGACGGGGCGGTCGATCACCTCCTGGCCGACCAACTGGTTCTTCCTCTTGCGTTCGCCGAGGGCGTCTCGGAGATCAGGACCTCCCGCGTGACACAGCACCTGATGACGAACGCGGACGTGGTCCGGGAGTTTCTCCTCGCCCTGATCCGGATCGACGGCGCCGTCGGCGGGCCGGGCCTGGTCCGGATCGAGGGCATGGGTTTGGAAGGGCGTTAGAGAAATTCTTCCGGCACCCTCTCCCTCTGGGAGAGGGTGGGGGTGAGGGCTTCTTCCAGACATTCTTCCCGACCCCCTCACCCTTGCCCTCTCCCCCTGTCATGGGGAGAGGGAGCATTAGGAGGAGCAGGCTGTGAGGGTCAAGGCTGTGCGCATTACCGGGCGGCCTACGTGGGAGATCGATCCCGCGTCAGCGATCGCTCTTCAAGAGAGGCTTGCGAAGAGGGTCGTCCGGCGCGGCGGGCCGAGGAAGGTCTCGCTCGTCGCCGGCGTGGACGTCTCCACGTCGCGGTTCTCTCGCCGGGCGTGGGGCGGTGTTGTCGTCCTGCGGTCTTCCGATCTCGCCCTGGTCGAGGAGCAGGGCGGAGAGGCGGAGGTCCGGTTTCCGTACATCCCGGGTCTTCTCGCGTTTCGCGAGATTCCTCTCCTTCTCGATCTCTTCGACCGCTTGCGGCACAAGCCCGATCTGCTCTTCGTGGACGGCCAAGGTGTCGCCCATCCGCGGGGGTTCGGCATCGCCTGCCATCTGGGACTTTTGCTGGATATCCCGACGATCGGCTGTGCGAAGAGCCGGTTGTTCGGTATGCACGACGATCCAGGGCCGGAGATGGGATCGAGCGTTCCGCTCCTCGATGACCGCGGACCGAGACCGCGGACGATCGGACGCGTCGTCCGGACGAAGGACGGGACCCGCCCCCTCTACGTTTCGGTCGGGCACAAGATCGGTCTGGCTGAGGCCGTTCGATGGACGCTGGCCTGCTCTGGGGGATATCGGCTTCCGGAGCCGACGCGCCAGGCGCATCTGTTCGTGACGAGGCTCAGACGGGAGAGCGGTGAATCGGTGAATGGGTGAATCGGTGAATGGGGAAAACACTCCTCCCCTTTGTAAGGGGAGGCTGGGTGGGGTAGAGGTTAAGGAGCCGGAGTCACGTTCGGAGCGTAAATGGAAATTCAACAATCCCTTGACAGAGAAGATATTTGGAATAGAATCGCCGCAAATTCGGGCCTCGGTCTTGGCGCGTGGTTTGACAAGATTGCGGTTCTATCGGAACCGGACAGGACGCATGGGGGGGTGGATGATTCGGGATGACCTGAAGTACTCGTCGGAGCACGAATGGGTTCGAGTGGAAAAGAATGAAGCGACGGTCGGGATCACGCACTACGCCCAAGACAAGCTGGGGGACGTCGTCTACGTGAATCTGCCGTCGGTCGGGTCCGCGGCCAAGGCGGGGAAGGAGTTCGCCGAGGTGGAATCGACGAAGGCGACGTCGCCCATATACGCTCCTCTCTCCGGAAAGGTCGTCCGGGTCAACGAGTCGCTCAAGGACAAGCCCGAGATGATCAACGAGGAGCCGTACGGCCGGGGGTGGATCGCCGTGATCCAGATGGAGAGCCCGGCCGAGACGGACGCTCTGCTTGACGCGGCGGGGTATGAGCGCTTTCTCAAGTCGCACTGATCGGGGGACGGCGTGAGCGAAATCGTCGATCTTCTGGGAAGGGAGATCCTGGATTCGCGGGGGAACCCCACGGTTGAGGTCGAGGTCTACCTCGTGGACGGGACGATGGCCCGTGCGTCGGTCCCTTCGGGCGCTTCGACCGGCGAGCGGGAGGCGATCGAGCTCCGGGACGGCGACAAGAAGAGGTATTTGGGGAAGGGCGTGACCAAGGCCGTCCGGCACGTGGAGCGGGAGATCCGGCAGGCGGTCTTGGGCCACGACGCCGCCGACCAGATCCTGATCGACCAGATCCTCATCGACCTCGACGGGACGGCGGCGAAGAAGAGGCTCGGGGCGAACGCGCTCCTCGGCGTGTCCCTGGCCGTCGCGCGGGCGGCGGCTCTCTCGTCGGGCGTTCCGCTCTACCGGCACCTGGGCGGCGTCGGCGGCCGGACTCTGCCCGTGCCGATGATGAACATCATCAACGGCGGCGCGCACGCCGACAACAACCTGGACCTGCAGGAATTCATGATCGTTCCGGCGGGGGCGTCCACGTTCGCCGAGGCGCTCCGGATGGGCGCGGAGGTCTTCCACCATCTGAAGGGAATCCTCAAGAAGAACGGTCTCAATACCGCCGTGGGGGATGAAGGGGGATTTGCGCCGAACCTGAAGTCGAACGAGGAGGCGATCCGCGTGATAATGGAGGCGATCGCCGCCGCAGGCTACAGGCCGGGACGCGACGTGGGGATCGCCCTCGACGCAGCTTCGTCCGAGTTCTACCGCGACGGCGCCTACCACCTCAAGGCCGAGAAGCCGCCCCGCCGGACCGCCGAGCAGATGGCCGCGTACTACGAGGCGCTCTGCGCGCGGTATCCGATCGTCTCGATCGAGGATGGCCTGGCCGAGAACGACTGGAAGGGATGGAAGCGGCTCACGGAGCGCATGGGAGACCGGGTCCAGCTCGTGGGGGACGACATCTTCGTGACCAACCCCGCGATCCTCGCCAAGGGGATCCGGGAGGGGATCGGAAACGCCGTGCTCGTCAAGGTGAACCAGATCGGGACGCTCTCGGAGACGCTTACGTGCATCGAGACGGCGAAGCGGGCCGGATACGGCACGATCATCTCGCACCGCTCCGGAGAGACGGAGGACACGTTCATCGCTGATCTCGCCGTCGGGATGAACGCCGGGCAGATCAAGACCGGCTCTCTGTCCCGGACGGACAGGGTGGCGAAGTACAACCGGCTCCTTAGAATCGAGGACGAGCTGGGGCCGGCCGCGGTCTATCCCGGACGGCGGGCCGCGGCCCGCCAGTCGGAGGGCGTGTCGAGCTGACATTGAACATCGTCGAACTCGAACATCCGACGGTTGCGAACCGCCCCGTCGAGGAAGAGGCGCAGAAGAAGAAGAGGCGCTGGGTCTTCCTTGGGATGGCGGGGTTTCTGCTGGGAATTTACCTTTTCTTCTCGTTCCTCTTTTCCGATATGGGATTGGTGAACTACCTCCGGCTGGGTCAGACGGCTCGGAACCTCGAGGCGGAAATCGCCGCGCTGAAGAAGGAGAACGACCGGTTGAGAGACGAGGTTGAGGATCTCAAGACCGACCCGCAGACGATCGAGCGCCTGGCTCGCGAGCGCCTCGGCATGGCTCGCGAGGGAGACACCGTCTTCCAGTTCGAGAAGACCCCGCCGTCCCGCTGAAATGATCCATGCCTGACGCACGCCTGCACGTCGCGCTTGTCTGGCACATGCACCAGCCTCTCTACCGCGACCCGTCCACGGGGAACGCCCGCCTTCCCTGGGTCCGCCTCCACGCCTGGAAAGACTACCTGGACATGCTCCTCCTCGCGGAGGAGTTCCCCGGCGTCCGGATGACGTTCAACATGGTGCCGTCCCTCCTGGAGCAGATCCTGGACTACGCCGAGGGGCGCGCGTCGGACCCGTTCCTGGACCACACGCGCTTTCCCGCCGACGACCTGACGCTGGACCAGAAGACGTTCATTCTGGAGAGCTTCTTCATGGCCCACCCGGAGAACATGATCGGGACCTTTCCGCGCTACCGCGCCCTCTACGTCAAGCGCGGCGCCCATACGCCCCGGGAAGCGCTCCCGGAGGTGGCCCGCTACTTCACGTCAGCCGAGTTCCGCGACCTCCAGGTCCTTTTCAACCTGGCCTGGATCGACCCGATCCTTCGCGAGCGGGACCCGTCGCTCGGCGCCCTCGTCCGGAAAGGCGAGGGCTTCACGGAGGAAGACAAGGAAGTCGTCCTGGCTTCGGGCCGGACGATCCTGAACGAGATCGTTCCGGCCTACAAAAGGGCCTGCGAAGCGGGAAAGATCGAGATCTCGACGACTCCCTACTTTCACCCGATTCTTCCTCTTCTCATCGACACGAATCTCGCCCGCGCGGCCCTTCCGGATGCGGCTCTTCCCGAGCCGCCCTTCCGGCACCCCGAGGACGCGCGCGAGCAGTTGGCGCGCGCCGTCGCCCAGCACCGCGCCCTCTTCGGACGGGAGCCCAAGGGACTCTGGCCGTCGGAAGGCTCCGTTTGCCAGGCCCTCATCCCGCTCGCAACGGAAGCCGGATTCTCATGGATGGCGTCGGACGAGGAGATCCTTGCGCGTTCGCTCGGCCTTCCGATCGAGCGGGACGGGCACGGTCTCGTGCGCGCGCCCGAGCGCCTCTACCGCCCGTACTGGGCCGTCGAGGGTTCGGCCCGAATCGCCATGATCTTCCGGGACCACGTTCTCTCCGACCTGATCGGGTTCACGTACGCCGGATGGCCGGCCGAGAAAGCGGCCGACGATTTCATCGCCCGCCTCCGGGCCGTCCGGTCCGCGTGCGCCAGCCGGGTCCGCGCGCCGATCGTTCCGATCATCCTCGACGGGGAGAACGCCTGGGAGTTCTATCCGGAGGACGGCGTTCCATTCCTCCGGGCGCTGTACGGCAGACTCGAAAGGGAAGACGGGATCGTCACGACGACCGTATCGGATTATCTGAGAGAGAACCCGCCCGCCGAATCCCTCCCGGCGGTCTTCCCGGGATCTTGGATCAACCACAACTTCAAGATCTGGATCGGGCACGAGGAGGACAATCTCGCATGGCAATGGCTCGCCGCGACGCGCGACGTTCTGGTGAAGCGCGAGGCGGAAGCGGGCCTGGCTCCCGCGACGCGGGAAGAGGCCTGGCGGGCGATCTACGCGGCCGAGGGGAGCGACTGGTGCTGGTGGTACGGCGACGACCATTCCTCGGCGAACGACAGCGATTTCGACGAGCTGTTCCGGTCCCACCTGAGGCGCGTCTACGACCTTCTCGATCTGCGGGCGCCCGACGGTCTCTGGGTGCCCGTTCTTCGGGAAGAGCGGACCGTCGTCCCGACGACCCCGTGCACGGCGTTCATCCGGCCGAGGATCGACGGGCGGGTCACGCATTATTACGAGTGGACGTCGGCCGCGCTCTTCGACGTCAAGCGGGCCGGCGCGACGATGCACCACGCCGGAGGGCTCGTGTCGGTCCTGACGTACGGCTTCAACGCGACCCACTGGTTCATCCGCCTCGATTTCACCGATCCCCCGTCCGGGATGTTCCCGGCCCTGGGATTCGTCGTCCACATCCTGCGTCCCCGCGCGGCGCGTTGCTTCATCAGCATCGCCGACGGTCCCGCCGGGGCCGGCCAGGCGAGGCGGGGGCGGATCCGGATCGAGACCGGCGAAGGGGAAGATATCCGGAGAGACGCGGGCGAGGCCGCGCTGGACGAGGTCCTGGAGGCGGCCATTCCTTTCGAGGCGCTTGGCTTCGCGCCCGGGGACGAGGCGGC